>NZ_JBLWTA010000042.1:0-16008 GCF_048270365.1 Celeribacter sp. | reverse complement strand
TGGGCAACCCGAAACACGTCGGCGCGCCGATGCCGGGCGTCGTCGCGACCGTCGCGGTCGTGGCTGGGCAGTCGGTGAAGAAAGGCGATGTGCTTTTGACCATCGAGGCGATGAAAATGGAAACCTCGATCACCGCCGATCAGGACGGCACGGTCAAAGCCGCGCATGTCAGCCCGGGCGCTCAGATCGACGCCAAGGATTTGCTGGTCGAGTTTGAGTAGTGGGCCTTATGTGGTCCTCCACGTCCTAAACATAGGGGTGGGGCTGTTCAAATGGGGAGGCTCACTGCCTCTCTACCGAAAGCTACCTCAAACGGATTGCGACGCTCCATGATCTCGCACCCATGATGTTCCTCATCATCTACGTTCTCAGCTTGATGTGCGGCAGTTTTGCCACCCCGTCGGAAGACGCGTCTCGATGCTCGCAATCACGCGGCGCGTTATCCTGGCCGCAGCGCAGCCTACATCACATGTGTCACACTGCACCTTCTGCTGATCGTGACCTTCATGCTTGATCTCATCCTTGGATGATGACGCACTGATCCCAGATCACTTCAAGCAAAAAAGCGCCGTATTGAGCGGCGCTTTTTCATGTGTGGGTCGTCGCGTCCTAAGCGACAGCGCGCAGTCTTTAGGCGGCGCGCTCGGCGAGAATTTCCTCGATCACGAGAACCTTTGCCCGCTGCCACGCATACCGGAGGTTTTCCAGAAGAGCGCGAATATCCGCACCAGTCCGCACGCCTCCGATCCAGGCGCGGAAATCACCCGGCTTTCCGGGGAATGCATTCACGTAAAGCGCCGCATTCAAACCCGGCTCATGCATACCGTCCGGATGCGTGATGCCTTGGTAGCCGAGGAGCTGTTTGGCGCGCCCCAGAATACGGCCATGCACGTCCGCAAAGTCGGGATCATTCACCCGAAGAAGCGTCACCGCAGAACCGCGTTTGTTGGGCGTCTCGACCACGAAATCGAACAAAGGCTCATTTGCGACCCAGTCTTCGATTTCGGCCCGGTTCGACGTTGAACGGGCGTTGAGGTCCGACATCGGACCCAACTCATGCTCGAGGCTTAAAAGCCCGAAGGTGGTTTCCGCAAAGGCGAGCAGGCTATAGGTGTTGATCACGCCCCCACACATGCGGTCTGCCTCGGGGTCATAGAAAGGCCCTTTCTCAACGGAGCGTCTGCCGGTCAGTGGCAAGGCCGGATCGACCGGCACGGCCAGACTCAACTGACGCGCAATGGACCAGCTTGGATCTGCAACGTTGCGGTCGATTTTCGCCAAGGCCTGCGGCGTGAAACTCGCCACGAAATACCCGGCCACACCGCCAATCGCCTTTTGCAGGGGCATGAACAGACAGCATTTCGAGAGCACCTGCGCAACAACGTCTTCGGGCCATGGCATTGCACCGAGCAACGAGGTGGCATCGATGATGGCATGGTGATTGTCGGGATCGACATCAAGCCAGCGCAACAATTCGACCATCTCGGACGCGCTATAGGTCGAGGCGCCAGTGGTCTCATGCCCGACCCCGATAAAGAGTTTGATCCCGCGCTTTGTGAGCTCTGCCGCGTCGGGCAGCGTGCCATCATCCTGCGCGAAATGCAGCCGCTCGACGGTCCCGCCTCGTGATAACTGGCAGAGCTCGATGATCTGTGTGGCCCAGGATTGCCGGAAGAAACCACTTGCCGCGCTCGCGGGAGTCTCCGGGTGCGGCGTGTCGACAAAGACGTGCTGCTCCGCATCTTGAAGCGTCATGAGGTGCTGCACGCACACGGTAAATCCAGTGTGCCCGCCGCCCAGACCAATCGCCATACGGTTTTGTTTGGGCAGTTCGAAATATCGGTGAATCGTCCGCATCATATCCGTGAGGATGCTGTCGGCCGGTTCGCCACGATGCATCGAACGGGCCAGCTCGGAGACCGTAAAGCCGCCGAGATCTTGGCCGCAGTCATCGTATTTGCGATACCTTTCGGTGACCCACCGCTCGAACGCGTGTCGCCGCTCGACACGGTCTGCCTCGTCGGTGGAACCGTCGCTGATCGGACCAACGCCAAAGAACGGGTTGGACGGCACGGAAGGAGCGCCAGCACAGGTTTCATGCATGGCTGCCAGTCGGGCTTCCTTCAAATCATCATCTGTAAGCATGTAGGGTGTCTCTCTCAGGGCGCTCACGCACGTCGATATTCCGGTCGGAACATCACGCTTTGGCGGGGGCAGCATAGGCCCCGGTGTAATGACCTCTCGCGATCCCTTCGAGGATCTCGGCTTCTTTATCCGATTGGGCGCGTGTGGCTTCCAGAAGGGCTGGCGCGATGTCCGGGGAAAAGGCGACGACTCCGTCGGCATCGCCGACAACAATATCGCCCGGATTGACCAGCATACCGCCAATCGTGACCGGCACGTTGATTTCGCCCGGTCCGTTTTTATAGGGCCCAAGGTGGATTCCGGCACGCGCGAAGCAGGGGAAGCTGGAACGGCCAAGCGCCTCGACATCACGCACCGCAGAGTCGAGCACCATCCCCGCAGCACCGCGCATCTGCGCCACCGACGTCATGATTTCACCGACAAGCGCACGGCTTTCGTCGCCGCCACCGTCTACAACAATCACATCCTCCGGTCGCACCATTTCGAGCGCTTCGTGGATGGCACGGTTGTCTCCGGCCCGGACCCGCACGGTGAGGGCCGTGCCCGCCATCGCGGTGCCATCGTGAAACGGACGCACGCCAACGGCGCCGACAATGCGATGCAAATTGTCACTGATGTTGGCCACAGGCAACGCACGGAAGGCCGCCACCAGCTCTGGATCGGCCTGCGGGGCGTTCGGGTTACGACGTTCTTCGAGCATGTTCTGTCCTTTATGACAAGGCGGCGCAGGCCTGAGCGATCAGGGTGCAACCTTCATTGATGGTTTCTTCGGAAGTGGCAAAAGACAGGCGCAGGTAGGGCGACATGCCATAGGCCTCACCATCCATTACCGCGACACCTGCCTCACGCAGGAAATACAGGGCGACATCGCGGTCAGAGCCGAGCACGGTGCCATCGGGGGCCGTGCGCCCGATCAGCGCGGAGACATCCGGATAGATGTAAAAGGCCCCTTCCGGCTTGGCGCAGCTGAGGCCGGGGATATCCGACAGACGCCGATACATCAGATCCCGACGACGCTGGTAAATCGCAACCATGTCTGCGACCGCGCTCTGGTCACCATTCAGGGCCTCCGCCGCCGCGGCCTGAGCGAACGAACAGGCGCAGGTCGTGCTTTGCCCGAGCAGCTTGGTGATCGCGCCAATCACATGCGATGGCCCCGCAGCAAAGCCGATCCGCCAGCCGGTCATGGCATAGGCTTTCGACATGCCGTTGATCAGGACGACGCGCCCCGCCAGACGCGGTTCCACACGGAGGATGTTGTCGACTTTGGCGCCGTCATAGATCAGGTGCTCATAAATATCGTCAGTCATCACCGCGACCTGCGGATGACGCATCAACACCTCTGCCAGACCCGCGAGTTCCGCCGTGGTATAGGTCGCGCCCGTCGGGTTGGACGGCGCGCAGAGAATGACCCAACGAGTGCGCTCCGTGAGCGCCGCCTCAAGCGTCTCCGGCGTCAGTTTGAAATCTGCGTCTGCGGGACAAGGCACGATGACCGGTTCGCCGCCGTTCAGACGCACGATATCCGGATAGGAGACCCAGTAAGGGGCCGGCACGATGACCTCGTCACCGTCATCAAGCGTGGCCGCAAACGCTTCAAAGATCAGTTGTTTTGCGCCGACACCGACGACGATGTCTTCCGGCGCGATGTCCAGTCCATTCTCACGCGCATATTTCGCAGAAATGGCGGCACGAAGGGGCGCGGTTCCATTGCTGGCTGTGTAATGCGTGTCACCGGAGCGCATCGCCGCAATCCCGGCGTCGACAATCGCGGGCGGCGTATCCAGATCCGGCTCACCGATCGTAAAATCGACGACCTTTCGTCCCTGCGCCCGCAGATCATTCACGATAGCTTTGGCTGCAATGCTCGCCGAGGGTTTCAGCATTGTTACCCGTTTCGAAAGGGATATAGTCATCAATCTGCCTATTTTTTGATCGATAGTACGTATTTTCGGAGTGAGATCGCTCACTCAGATCATCCTAGAGATGGCCATCATAAAAAAAACAGATTATTCAGAATGCGAAAACATTCCCTAGAGGCATATGATGGCTGGTTCCGTCCCGATCACGTTCAAACAACTCGAAGCAATCTACTGGATTGCCAATCTCGGCACGTTCGAACGCGCCTCTTTGAAACTGAACACAACACAATCCGCGATTTCGAAGCGTATTCAGGAACTGGAACTCACCATCGGCACCCCCCTCTTCGACCGAAGCCAACGCGGGGCGCGTCTGACCGAAAAGGGCGCATATATCGTACACATCGCGGAGGAGATGCTCGAATTGCAGGACCGTATTACGGTCCTTCGGGACGGCGCGGCGGTGCCGGTGCATCATATCCGCTTCGGCGTGACGGAATTGGTGGCGATGACATGGCTACCCCGATTGGTCACCCTCTTGCGGGAGGCCTATCCCGGCGTCGTCCTCGAACCCGAAGTCGATATGGCGCGGAACCTCTATGAACGTCTGCTCGACGATCAGATCGACGTGATTATCATTCCCGATACATTCTCCGCCCCCGAAGTCACCTCGCTGATTTTGGAAGAAGTTCAGAACGAATGGATGGCCGCGCCGGGTCTTGTGACAGGTGCCAACGCCACCTTGAGCCTTCAGGAATTGTCCAGCTATCCGATCCTCTCACAGGGCACCCGCTCCGGTTCGGGTCTCTTTTTCTCGAAATGGATGCGCAATCAGGGCATCGTCTTTCCGCGTCAGGTCAGCAGCGACAGTATGACCGCGCTGCTCGGGCTGACAATTGCGGGGCTTGGCCTGTCCTATATGCCGCGGGATTGCTTCAAATCGCTGATTGACGAAAAGAAACTCGAAGTCATCGCGGCAACACCCGCGCTGCCACTGGTCCCCTATTCCGCCATGTATCGCAATGACCGCCCGACAAATGTGGCTCAAAAGGTTGCGGAAATTGCGCAAGAAGCCTGCGATTTTTCCAGTCAGTTTCAAAACATTCCCTCAGAGAATTAAATCATATAAAATTAAATCTCTTTTCTGCATCAAATCTCTGGACCACAAAGGCGGCACAAACGGCACGCCCGAGATGCCGCTTCCAAACACAGGGATTCAGTGCATGGACATTCAACGGATCAAAGACCTCGTGGATCAGTTTTCTGATTCTGCGCTCGAAGGGATGCGCATCTCATCGGGAGATCTGGACATCGAAATCGTGTTCGCGACGGACGCCGCCTCCCCTGCGCCTCGCACAGTCGCACCGGCTCCGGTCGCGGAAAATACAGTCGACATCAGCGCACCGATGGCGGGACTGGTCTATCTCTCGCCGTCTCCCGACGCCGCGCCTTTTGTCACGGAGGGCCAGCGGGTCGACGCGGGTCAGACCCTCGTTCTTATCGAAGCCATGAAATCGATGATCCCCCTCACCGCACCCGTGGCGGGCACCATCGCCGCGATCACCCTTCAGGACGGCGCCACATGCAGCGCCGGTCAGGTGTTGGTCACGCTGAAAGAGGGTGCCGCATGAGACATAAACTATTGATTGCAAACCGCGGCGAGATTGCGGTCCGCATCCAAAAGGCCTGTCGGAACATCGGACTGCCCTTCGTGCAGATCTGTTCGGAGGCCGACCGCAACGCCCGTTATGTCCGTGAGGCAGACGATGCGCTCTGTATCGGTCCTGCCCGCGCGCGCGAAAGCTATCTCGACATTGCATCCGTGATCTATGCCGCCAAAGTGTCCGGAGCGACGATGATCCATCCGGGCTACGGTTTTCTTTCGGAAAACGCCGACTTCGCCGAGCAGATCGAAGCGCATGATCTGATCTTTGTCGGCCCGCCGTCCAGCGCCATCCGCGATATGGGCAATAAGGTACGGGCGCGACAGGCGATGATCCGTGCAGGTGTCCCTTGCATTCCCGGCTCTCCCGGACCTCTGCCGGACGACCCTGAAACGATCCGCGCCATCGCGCGCGACATCGGCTATCCGGTCATTGTCAAGGCGGCGGGCGGTGGAGGCGGGCGCGGCATGCGCGTCGTCACCGAAGAGCGCGAGCTGCTCGATGCCCTCACACTGACCCGCGAAGAGGCGCGCACCGCTTTTGGCAATCCCGAACTCTACATGGAGCGGTTTCTGACCGGACCGCGCCACGTCGAAATTCAGGTTCTGTGCGACACCTTTGGCCATGCCGTACATCTCGGAGATCGCGATTGCTCGATGCAGCGCCGCCACCAGAAAGTGATCGAAGAGGCCCCTGCCCCCGGTGTCCCGCGTGATTTGATTGAGGATGTGGCGGCGCAATGTCTCGCCGCCTGTCGCAGCATGAATTATCGCGGCGCGGGCACGTTCGAGTTTCTCTTTGAGGACGACGCGCTGTTCTTTATCGAGATGAACACCCGCCTTCAGGTTGAACATCCGGTGACCGAAATGATTACCGGCATCGATATCGTCGAGGCCCAGCTTCGGATTGCCATGGGCGAGCCGCTGGGCCTGACGCAAGAGGATATTTCCTTCCGTGGCAGCGCAATCGAATGTCGGATCAACGCGGAGGACCCGAACACCTTCATGCCGACACCAGGGATCGTGGACAGATGGCAGCCGCCGGACGGAGAGGGCATTCGGGTCGAAACCCATATCGAGTCCGGCTACGAAATCTCTCCGCATTATGACTCGCTCATCGCGAAGGTGATCGCCCATGGGGCGAACCGCGCAGAGGCCCTGACGCGCATCCTCGCCGCACTTGAGGCGACCACCATCACCGGCGTGAGCACTAATATTCCGCTGCACAGGCGCCTGGTGAAAGACAGCAATTTCCGAACGGGCGGAACCGGCATAGCCTATCTGGAAACCATGTTGCGAGAGGAGACACCGGCATGACACAGTCAAACGATTCCGTGGTCTTTTCCGACATGGGAGAGGCGGCCCTGCTGTGCGAACACCCTGTCGGTCCTCTGGATCTCACGCGTCAACGCCGGATCTGGGCGGTGACCCGCGCACTCGAAGGGGCATCGGGCATTCGCGAACTGGTGCCGGGGATGAACAATCTTCTCGTGGTGTATGACCCCATCGCCACCCACCGCGAAGAGATCTGTGCACAGGTGGAAACGCTCTGGAACACGGTCACATTTGATGATGCGCAAATGCGGATCATCGAGTTTCCGGTGGTCTATGGCGGCGAGGCGGGGCCGGATCTGTCGTCACTGGCAGAGGCTGCGGGCCTCACGCCCTTGGACTTTGCGACCCGACACGCGCAGGCCGATTACACCGTCTTTGCCCTCGGCGCACAGCCGGGCTTTGGCTATCTCGGTGGCTTGCCCAATGAACTGGCCGCGCCACGCAGATGCGTGATCCATCCCCACGTCGAAGCCGGTCGCATCATTATCGGCGGCGCGCAAACGGCGGTTCAGGCCAGCACGACACCGTCCGGCTGGCACATGATTGGCCGCACTGATGTGACATGCTTTGACCCTCGCGCCAAACCGCCGACGATCCTGATGCCCGGTGATCGTGTTCGCTTTAGACTAATCGAGGTGCTGTCGTGATCGAAATCATTCAACCAGGCCCCATTGCCACGGTTCAGGATACGGGCCGAGTCGGCCATCGCAATATCGGCGTCGGCACAGCGGGCGCCATGGACAGGCGGGCGCTCGACATCGGGAACATCCTGACAGGAAACACCCCCGATGCCGCCGCCATCGAATTCACGCTGGGTGGCTTTGCTGTCCGTTTTCTGGAGGATCAGGTGATTGCCTTGACGGGCGCCGATGCCAACGCGCGCCTTGACGGGAAGCCCCTGCCGTCCTGGTGGGTCCGCCACGTCCGCGCCGGACAGGAGCTTCGCGCGGGGCCCTCGACCGACGGGATGCGCAGCTATCTGTGCGTTTCCGGCGGGATCGATGTGCCCGCGGTCTTGGGATCACGCGCAACAGACCTGAAAGGCGCGTTCGGCGGGCACGAAGGGCGCATGCTCCGGGCGGGGGATCGTCTCACGGTGTTGGACAAACCGCAGAACACTCTTCCCGAAGGGGGCTTCGGCCTGAGCGCCGCCCGCCTTGGCTTTATGGACCCTCCAGGTGAATTGCCTGTGATCCGCTTTGTCCCGGCGGCCGAATGGGCAGATCTGTCACCCGAGGACCAGATCAAGGTTCAGGCTCAAAGTTGGAAACTGCGGCCTGACAGCAACCGCATGGGGTATCGGTTCGAAGGTCAACCGGTCGTGTTCGAGACACACCGCGAATTGCTCTCGCATGGGATCTTGCCCGGTACGATCCAACTGCCGCCGGATGGGCTTCCGGCTATTCAGATGAATGACGCGAACACCTGCGGCGGGTATCCGAAACTTGGTGTTGTGATCGACGCAGACATGCCACGTTTGGCCCAGATCCGTCTGGGGACCGAGGTGCGGTTCGAGGCCGTGGACCGCGAAACGGCACTCGCAGTTCAGAAAGAACACACGAAACTGCTCTCTGTCTTGCCGCTCAAAATCAGGTTGGCAAGCGACTATGCACAGCGTTGGGGGATGCAATGACGCCGGAATTTCTCACAGAAATCGCGGGGCTCGTCGATTGGCTCGCGGAGCGTCCCGTCAGGGAAATCAAAGTAAAGGACAAAGACACGACCCTGTTTTTGAAGTTTCGCGCACCGGACACAACCGGGCAGACGGGCGAGACCGCAACCGCCGAAGTGCGGGCCTCAGGGACGGGTTTTTTCCACCACCGCCATCCGGATACGAATGCCGAGATGTTCTGTATCGAAGCCGGGGCGTTCCTGTTTCCGGTCTCCACAGGTGACGCGACGCCCACACCTGTCGCAGGGGACGGCACACGGGTCGAATTTGGAACTTCCTTGCTGAAAGTGGCTCCGGCACCTTCTGAGAAAGCGACGCTGACATGACAGAAAAAACCATCGATCTGAATTCCGATCTGGGCGAGGGCTTTGGCGCCTGGCACATGGCCGACGATCCAGCGATGCTCGACATCGTGTCTTCGGCGAATATTGCCTGTGGCGCCCATGCAGGCGATCCGGTCGTGATGGCGCGGACCCTCTCATTGGCCACCGAACGCGGTGTCTCCGCCGGTGCTCATGTGGGGTACCCCGATCTCGCCGGTTTCGGGCGTCGTCCTGTTCAGATGTCCGCGCGTGAGCTGGAGGTCCATTGTTTTGCCCAGCTTGGTGCGCTGACTGCACTGGCAGAAGCGCAGGGGATCAACCTGACCCACGCAAACTTTCACGGCGCGCTCGGCAATCTGTCCTTTGCCGACCCGGATGTCGCCCGTATCTTGATCTCAACCCTTCGCCAATTCAACCGTGATCTGGCCTATATCGGCCTGCCCAACACAGCCGCCGCGTTTGAGGCGGAACGGCAAGGTCTGCGTATTATTCGCTCCTTTTTGGCGGATCGGGCCTATACGCCAGCCGGTCTTCTGGTGTCCCGACAGGTTGAGGGGGCGGTCATTCACGATCCTAAATGCATTGCGGAGCGTGTCCGGCGCGTTCTTCAAGACGGTAAACTGTCCTGCATCGACGGGACAGAGATCAACATGACTGTCGATTCCATCCTGATCCACAGTGACACCAAGGGCGCCATTCCGCTCGCCAGTTTGATCCGTAATACTGTCGAAACAGCGGGCTTCAGCGTCAAAAGTTTTGCCTGAAACGGCGGCTTTCCCGCCATGCATTCCAAAAAGGAATGACGGAAAAGTATTTTATATCGCTATTTTTTCATCACGGCGTGGGTTTTTCTAACCCTATCAAGCTGTGGTGAAAACTGCGGTCAGAACAACTCTAACAAACAGGGAACAACATGAAACACACGATACAGACTGGCCTCCTCTCCATCTTTGTCGGCGCCGCGGCTCTTCCCGCTCTTGCCGAAACCAAATGGGATCTCCCGCTCAGCTGGCCCGCAGAAAACTATATTTCTGTGGGTGCAAAACTCTTTGCAGATACCATTGCCGAAGAGACCGACGGCTCTGTCATGATTACAACCCACCCCGGCGGCTCGCTCGGATTCAAAGGCCCGGAAATGTTCGGCGCAGTGCGTGACGGGCTTGTTCCGATCACGGATATGCTCCTGCAACAACAGGTCGGTGACGAACCACTCCTCGGGCTTCAATCGCTCCCTTACCTCATGAACACCTATGAAGAGCAGGTCGCATTTCAGGAGTTCTACCGCCCGCTCCTCGAAGAGGTTTTCGCAGAGAACAACCAAAAACTCCTCTACACGGTGCCGTGGCCGCAGCAACAGGTCTGGACCAAAAAGGAAATTAACGGCTTTGAGGATTTTGACGGTGTGAAAGTCCGCTCGTCCGACCCATCTGCAACCAAGATTTTCGACGCGGCCGGCATGACCGCCGTTCAGCTGCCATGGGGTGAGGTCATCCCGTCCCTCGCTACGGGCGCCATCGACGGCGTTGGAACCTCCTCCCCTTCCGCAGTGGATGGCTCTTTCTGGGAATTCCTGACGCATGGCTACCCGACGCGTCACACATGGAACCTGAACGCGGTCAGCGTCAACATGGACGCGTGGAACGCCATCTCCGAAGAAGATCAGGCGACAATCGTCGACATCGCGCAGCGTCTGGAGCCGTCCTTCTGGCAATCCGCCCAGGATGCCGATGCGGCAGCAATGGCGAGACTCGCGGAAAACGGCATCGTCCTCGGCGATCTTGATGATGCCACACGCCAGACACTGCGCGAACGTGCAGAGCCGATCCGCGCTGAGTCCCTCGAAAAAATGGGCCCGCGCGCTCAAGAAGTCGTCGACGCGTTCAACGCGCGTTAAACTCACTAGGCGGCCGGGGTATCCTGTCTCGGCCGCTGACTACAGGAGCGCGCTATGTGGCCCAGACTCTACAAATCTACCGATGCGGTGTCCCGCGTCTTGGCATGGATTTCGGGAGGGCTGATCTTTCTGATCGCCTTTCTTCAACTCTTTGAGATCCTTCTTCGGAACGTTGCAAACATCAGTCTGAGCTTTGTCTGGGAATTTGCCGCCTATATGCACATTGCAGCGATCTTTCTCGGCCTCTCGATGACGTTGCGGACCGGCGGGCATATTCAGGTGACCCTGCTCGCGACCGTCATGCCGCGTGTCTTTCAGCTCATGTCGACACTCGGCGGCCTCCTGTTCTCCGGCTACCTGAGCTTTGCCCTGATCCAGCTCGCGTGGAACTGGGGTGCGACCGGACGGACCTCAGGAACCGTCGACGACATCCCGCTCGTCATCCCGATCAGCTTCGTGGCCTTCGGTGCGGTCATGCTCACGGTTCAGCTTTGTTTGCGCCTGTTTCATATCCTGCTCGGGACTCCGACAGAGATTCAATGGTCCTCCGGGCCTTCGGCTGAATGAGGACTGATCCCTATGCCTATTGCAATCATTGCCCCGCTACTGCTTTTGTTCGCGCTCCTCGGCGCCGGGATCTGGGTCGGCCTCGGTCTGATGGGCGTCGGCATTCTGAGCCTGGAAATCTTTCGTTCCCTGCCAGTGGAGAAAGTGCTCGCGCAATCCGTGTGGAACGGCCTCTCCTCACCGGAGCTGCTCGCGCTGCCCATGTTCATCCTGATGGCCGAGCTGCTGTTCCGATCCAAATTTATCGGCGGCCTGTTTCATGCGCTCGAACCCTGGGTGCATCGCTTCCCCGGCGGGCTGCTGCATACCAATATCCTCGGTTGCGCCTTTTTCGCGCTCATTTCCGGCTCTTCTGCCGCCACGACGAGCGCGATTGGCAAGATCACTTTGGGTGAGCTGGAAAATCGTGGCTACCCGCGCTCGATCGCGATGGGGTCACTGGCCGGGTCCGGCACGCTGGGCTTTCTGATCCCGCCGAGCATCATCATGATTATCTACGGCGTGCTGTCGCAGACCTCGATCCTAAAACTGTTTGCGGCGGGGCTTTTGCCCGGTCTTCTGCTCGTCTGCATGTTTATGGGCTATCTGGCGATTTACTCATGGGTGCGCCCGATGCAGCAGAAAACCGGCGAAGTGATCGAACATATCTGGCGTGAACGCTTCACCCGCCTCGTGACGCTGATCCCGTTTGTCATCCTCATGGTCGTGATGCTCGGATCTATGTATGCTGGCTTCGCAAGCCCGACAGAGGCGGCCTCTCTCGCCGTGGTGACCACACTCACAATTATGGCTTTCGAAAGATCGCTGTCGCTGAAATCCGTCTTTGATGCCTGCATCGGAGCCGCGCGCACCGTGAGCATGTTGGGGATCATCATCGCAGCTGCGTCCTTTCTGTCCACAGCGATGGGATTTCTCGGCCTGCCACAACAGATCAACGCAGAAATCTCTGCACTCGACCTTGGCCCACTGCAGCTGATCGCGCTTCTCGTGATTTTCTACATCGCTCTGGGATGCTTTCTGGAGGGCATGTCCCTTATCGTCATGACGCTGCCCATCGTATTGCCTCTCGTCACTGGCGCAGGGTTTGATCAGGTCTGGTTCGGGGTCTTCCTGATCGTCGTCGTCGAAATGGCGCAGATCACGCCGCCAGTCGGCATGAACCTCTTCGTAATCCAGGGGCTGACGGGCGAGAAACTCTCCACTGTGGTGCGTGCGGCCTTTCCGTTCTTCTGCCTGATGCTGATCTTTGTCGCACTTTTGGCAGTCTTTCCGCAGATCGTGACCTTCCTGCCATCTCTTCTCTAGGCATGGTGTTGCTCTGAACTTTTACCGGGCCGCCACAATGGCGACCCGCTCATGAGGTGCGAGATGTTTCTAAGCGTTTTCGATCTGTTCAAAATCGGCATTGGTCCGTCGTCCTCACATACGATGGGACCAATGATCGCAGGGTCGCTCTTTCTGTCCCGGCTGCGCGCAGAATTGCGCGATGCGCCCACGCAGATACAGGTCCGTCTGCATGGATCATTGGCCTTCACCGGCAAGGGGCACGCCACGGATCGCGCGGCTATCCTCGGGCTCGCGGGGTTCTCCCCGGAAACCTATGACCTCAGCGACGCTGACGCGACACTTGCACAGATTGCCCGCACCAAACGCCTCCGGATCGACCCGTTTCCCCCGATTGCATTCGATCCGGAAACCGACCTTGTTTTTGATTTCGAGGTGCCGCTCTCCGCACATTCGAACGGCATGGGAATCTCGGCGCGCGATGAGAACGGGGACCTCCTGCTGCGCGAGGTCTACTACTCGATCGGCGGCGGGTTCGTTCTGACCGAGACAGAGATGCAGGAGATTGATCCGGAAACGATTGACGCCCCCTCTCCGATCCCCTTCCCTTTCCGTTCTGCCCAATCGATGCTGGACATGGCCAGCGAGAGCGGTCGCAGCATCGCCGCTATGAAACTGGAAAACGAACTCTGTTTCCGCTCGGCGGAAGAGATCGACACCGGCATGGCCCGGATCTGGCAGACGATGAACGCCTGTATCGAACGCGGCCTGAACTCGACAGGGCAACTGCCGGGCGGGCTTTCGATCAAGCGCCGCGCCATGGGACTTCGAGTTGCCCTTCAGACCGAGAAAGAGAAAGGTTTCCCTGCCCCCCACAGCGCCAATGACTGGGTCTCCTGCTACGCAATGGCCGTCAATGAAGAAAACGCTGCGGGCGGTCAGGTCGTCACCGCGCCCACGAACGGGGCGGCCGGTGTGATCCCCGCCGTGATCCGCTATTGGCTCCACCACTTGCCCGGCGCCGATGTCAAAGACGTCGGCACCTTCCTTCTGACCGCCGCCGCTATTGGCGGGTTGATCAAAACGAACGCCTCGATTTCAGGCGCCGAATGCGGATGTCAGGCAGAAGTCGGCTCGGCTGCCGCCATGGCCGCCGCAGGTCTTGCCGCGGTTCTCGGAGGCACCCCGCATCAGATCGAAAATGCCGCTGAAATCGCGCTTGAGCATCATCTCGGGATGACCTGCGATCCCGTCAAAGGTCTCGTGCAAGTGCCGTGCATCGAACGCAATGCACTCGGCGCCATCAAAGCGATTTCTGCCGCAAGCCTCGCCCTGCACGGCGACGGAACCCACTTCGTGCCGCTCGATGCTGTGGTCGAAACCATGCGACAAACCGGTAATGACATGAATCAGCGCTACAAGGAAACGAGCCTCGGCGGACTTGCCGTCAACGTGCCTAATTGCTGAAGATGCTGCGCACCGTTTATGGAGAACACCGCAAAGTGTGGGGCAGTTGCGTTTCGGGGTGTGAGACTGGCAGTGATTTGGTACGTCAGCAGCTCCGCAAATCTATCAAGCCACGTCGGACAGATTTTCAAAGGTTTCTAGGGGGCACTGCAGGTCGATGGCTATGCTGGTGGCTCTGTTGCAGAGAAAGCCGGCCCGGCTCGCGACCGTCGCCATGGCGAACAAGACGGCGCGGATCATGTGGGCGGTGCTGACCAGGAACGAACCCTACCGCCCGAACACAGCCTGAGACGTAGAGAAACAGTGAGATAGCAAGACCGACGATGTGATGGCGTACCCTTCAACCGCAACGATCAGGACGCTCCGCCGAATGACCCGGGAGCAATTGCCCGCTAAGCAGATAGGAACCTGATCTGCGGATCCCATCAGGGCCTGCGGTGTGAACCGCGCAAACAGGCCGGACACAAGACCGCTTCTGAAAAGGTATACGAAATCATTTGCGACTTGCTATGCGGGAGCCATCCACACAAGTCATTTTCAACGGCTGCGCGGGCGTCAGCATTGCGAACCTTCCGGTCATTCGGCGACCAACCGGCGCGAATGCAGCATGTCGATGGAGTTTCTCACAGCCGCAGCAAGCGGCGTTCTGCGCCGCAGCGCAGATAACACTAGCGGTCGTTCAAGGCCGCACCAAACTGGGGGGCCAAAACCACCAGTCGCTACGCCTTGCCGGGGCGCCGACGGTGCGGACAAAATTGCTGTGCGATGCGGTCTCGGATTGAGCGCCGATCGAGCTGTTTGCCGAGCCGAGTTGTCGACCACTTCTCTTTGCGTCCTTGTACCATGTCCGTCTTCCCTAAACGCAAAGGGATTCTTCGTGCCCCTTCTTGGTGTCCGTCGTCAGATAATTTGGGGCAGTTAGCCGCTTGAATTAAGAGAGGGTCTGGCTCATCCGATTGATTTAATTATGCGGCTGAATTGCTGTGAAGCAAGCGTCGCGTTTCGATGGTTTTTCGTTTGATCCTCTCTCGTTGTTTTAGAATGGCTTGTCCGCGCCCGAAGTAGACATCGGCGGGTGTGAGGTTATGCAGGCTCTCATGATAGCGCCGGTGGTTGTAATGCTCGACGAAGGCGTCAATTTGGCTGCTGAGATCGCCGGGCAGGTAATAGTTCTCCAGAAGTATCCGATTTTTCAGGGTCTGGTGCCACCGCTCTATCTTACCTTGGGTTTGCGGGTGATATGGGGCACCGCGAACATGCTCCATTTTTTGATCTTCCAGCCACTCAGCCAGTTCACCCGAGATGTAGCTGGCTCCGTTGTCACTGAGAAGCCGCGGTTTGTGAACGACGGTTGCCTGATCGCAGCCGGAGGCCTGCAACGTCAGATCCAGCGTGTCGGTCACATCCCCCGCCTTCATCGTGGTGCAGAGTTTCCAGGCGATGATATAGCGACTGTAATCATCCAGGATTGTCGACAGGTAGAACCAGCCCCAACCGATGACCTTCAGATAGGTGAAGTCGGTCTGCCAAAGCTGGTTGGGTCTCGTCGTCTTGTCCTTGAACTCATCGGCGGCGGATAAAACCACGTAAGCCGGGCTTGTGATCAGGTCGTACTCCTTGAGAACGCGATACACGGAAGACTCTGATACAAAGTATTTTTCCGTATCCGGGGACGATCCTGAATTTTGTGCGCTGACGTGGTAACTGCACGAAGAGGAGACCCACGTATGAGCATCGACAAAGACATCTTGGACCGATTGATGGAAGGCCGCGCGCCCGGTGATTTGTTTGGCAAGGAC
>NZ_JBLWTA010000041.1:0-16945 GCF_048270365.1 Celeribacter sp. | reverse complement strand
GCATGAGAGCGGGCTGCACCCGGCACGGGGCGGAATGAAATGGAGCACGCCGGGGGCAGGTTTGTTGTGAGCGATGCACCGCAGCGCTCAAGGCGCAGCCGTCCAGAAACCTGCCCCCGGCGTTGCCGACCGCTCGACCCCGGGCTAGCGATCAGAAAGGCCAACGGGTCGACGGAAAGGCGCGGGGCGGTGACCCTGACGTGAGACGTTGCCCCGGGATGCATGACGTTGATTTGCGACTTCCACCCTCACGGCACAGAGTGAGTTCGGCGCCCTTTCAGCTTCGCCAACGCGACCTAGGCGCGGGTTGTTCGACTGAGAGAAGGGGTGCGCTTGGCTCGCTCAGTGGGCTCACAGTTCTCCCTGCGGACATTCGGTCCCGCCTCGGGTTCGCGCGATCCACGTTGTCACTGAACAGAAGGATCGAAGCCGCGTCAGCGACCTATCCAATCTGAGTATCCGCCTCGGCGTCCGCGTCCGAAATATGTGGCATCCTTCGGACACCGACCGTGCGCCTGCGCTCGACGTTTTTCCCCGGAACGAGAAAAAGCCAGACCGCCGGAGCGGTCTGGCCCTTGGCTTAGGCGGCGTCTTTGGGACCCCAGGGGATGACGGCCTGCAGGGACAGATCGTCCTGATTGGCGGCCTTGCCGAGGTTGGCGTTGAAGCCGTGGTCGCGGATGGTCAGCGTGTAGTAGGCTGCGCCGGTCTCCTTGTTCTGCTTCTTCCAGATGCCGCCGCACTCGACCAGCTTGCCGCGCGGGGAGCGGCCGAGGACGCGGTGCGTGGGGGCCATCGGGTTCGTGCTCGCGACGGGTTCGACCGTGATGTCGAGGTCGAAGGTCAGGGTCGAAGGTCAGGGTCGAGATGGAGCCTGTGCCCTTGGCGGTTTCGATGTCGGCACTGGTGAATTTGATGCAGTTCGTGGTCATTGCTCTTCTCCTTGTTTGCGTTGCAATGATGGTCACAGAGGTGGCCTGAGAAATCTGAACAGTTGAGTTAGGTGGATTTTCCGCTCCTGATCCGGCAGCGTGCCGGGACGAAGGAGCGAACATGGCAAGACGACCAAGACGGAACCACAGCCCTGCATTCAAAGCGAAAGTCGCGTTGGCGGCTTTGTCTAAGGTTTGTGGCTGCTGTCAGCGTGAGCTGCAGCGGCGACAAATCTGACAAGGAGGAAAGCGCGGGCGGATCTCGGAGCTATGGGGATTGAGCGTTACGGCTGCATCGCCTGAGGAGCAGAGCGAACCACAGTGTGACGACAGGCAGCGCAGACAAGCCGGTTACCCCAACAGGACATGGCGGACCAGTGCTCCGTCCTGCCGCTACTGGCCTGGTGCAACGCGGGGTCTGGTGAGGTGGCCGCACTGACTGTTCCGGTGTTTGCACAGGAAAGCGCCGGGTTTTTGCGTCGTATCATGCGGCGTTCTCCCGTGGCGGTGCGCGGGATCTGGGTGTTTGGCCCCGTGTGAAGGTCTCGATGACGATCATGGCGCCGCCGCACTTTGGGCAAGGCTGATGGGCATCAAGACCTGCGGGGTTGTCACTTTCCCCCTCGACTGGCGTTTGGCCGGGTTTTGGTTCTGTATTGAGCAAACGCCTGATCTCCGCGATCCGGTCACGACGGATTCCATTGGCCAGGAACCCTGTGTGGCGGATGCGATGGAAGCCAGATGGCAGGACATGGATCAGGAACCGCCGGATGAACTCGCCCGTGGGCAGGCGCATGACCTTCATCCGGTCGCCGCGCTTGATGCGGTAGTCTTTCCATCGGAACGCAACGGTCTCGGCATCCGCGCTGACGAGGCGGTGGTTTGAGATCGCGACGCGGTGCGTGTATCGGCTCAGATAGGCCAGCACCGCCTCTGGCCCGCCGAAGGGTGGCTTGGCATAAACAACCCAGCTGGCTTTGCGCAGCGGCGCGAGATGGGAGGCGAAGGCATCGGGATCGGCCAGTTCGGCCAGTTCCCCGAAGAAGGCCAGCTTGCCCGTTTGGTGCAGTCTGATCAGCCCTTCGAGGAACAAACGCCGGAACAGCCGGGACAGGACCTTCACCGGCAGGAAGAACCCCGGGCGACAGGCGACCCAGCGGGACCCGTCCGGCGACAGCCCGCCACCAGGCACAATGACATGCACATGCGGGTGGTGCGTCATCGCCGACCCCCAGGTGTGCAAGACCGAGGTCATGCCGATCCGGGCGCCGAGATGCTTCGGATCGGCGGCAATGGTCAAAAGCGTCTGGGCCGACGCATTGAACAGCAGGCCATAGATCTCCGCCTTGTTCTGGTAGGCAATATCCGCGATCTGGGCCGGCAGCGTGAACACCGCATGGAAGTATTCAACCGGCAGAAGGTCTTCCGTGCGCGCCTGCATCCAGTGTTTTGCGGTTGCTCCCTGGCACTTCGGGCAATGCCGATTGCGACACGAGTTGTAGGCGATGTGCTGGTGGTCGCACTTTGTGCAGGCAGCGACATGCCCGCCAAGGGCAACAGTCCGGCAGGCTTCGATGGCGGACATCACCTTGAGCTGCGGCAGGTTCAGATGCCCTGCATGGTCACGACGGTAAGCAGGTCCATGGGCGCGGAAGATATCCGCGACCTCCAGTCTGGGACGAGGCATGAGACCGGGGTCAGCCGGACCCAGCTTCCCGTCGCACCAGCAGATCGAGCGGGCTGGTCACATCCCGGATCGTCTTGGTCGCAACCTTGGTATAGATTGTCGTGGTTTCCAGCTTGGCGTGCCCGAGCAGCACCTGGATCACCCGGATATCCGTCCCACCCTCCAGCAGATGCGTGGCAAAGCTGTGTCGCAGCGTATGGGGCGAGACCCGCTTCTTGATCTCTGCAAAATCACAGGCAACTCCGAAGGCCCGGTTGAACTGCCGCGTCGAGATCGGGTCGACCCGGTTGCGGCCCGGGAATAACCAGCCCGCCGGCCGGGCTTCGCGGTAATAATCGCGCAGCAGCACAAGCAGGCTCGGCGACAGCATCACGTGGCGATCCTTGCGGCCCTTACCCTGGTCGATGCGGATCAGCATCCGGTCGCTGTCGATGTCGCCGATCTTGAGATGTGTGACCTCGCTCGCTCGGAGCCCGCCGCCGTAGGCCACGCTGAAGGCAGCCCGGTATCTCAGCCCCGGTCCAGGTGCCGCTTCGAGAATGCGGGTGACCTCCTCGGCGCTGAGCACAACCGGGATCTTCTTCGCGGCGCGCTGATACCGCATGTGCCGCTTCATCTCCGGACGCGGGCAGGTCGTTGCGTAGAAGAAACTCAGAACCGTCAGCCGGTTGTTGAAGGTCGGTGCGCCGACGCCCTTCTCCTTCATGTCCAGCTGGAACGCGCGCAATTCCTCGGGTGTCGCGCTATCCGGCGAATGCCCCAAAAACCCTGTAAAATCGCGCATCGCCCGCAAATACATCGTCTGGGTTTTTGGCTGCAGCCCCTTGATCCGCATATCTTCAATAAAACGGCGGCGCAGCGGTGGGATATGTTGCTCTGACATTGAAACCTCCTGTCGTCAGATTGAGAAGGCCTCAATCGTCCGACAGGTTGGTCAGTTCGCAAAATCCATGCAGTTCACATCAGCACGCAACACCTACCACAAGCACCAATACCGCGAGAGCGGTTTCGTCCTCGAAGGGCGAGAAGACAATGAGCGAGCTGGCGACGCAGTTCGATGTGCATCCCAACCAGATCAAGCAGTGGAAGGATCAGCTCCTCGATGGCGTGACGGGTGTTTTCGACGACAAGCCGAAGGCATCCAAAGAGCCCGAGATCGACGTCAAATCGCTCCATGCAAAGATTGGCCAGTTGACGCTGGAAAACGATTTTTTGGGAGAAGCGCTCGCCAAAGCCGGCCTGTTGGGGAGCGCAAAGAAATGATCAACCGTGACCACAAGCTGAGCCTCGCGCGTCAGGCCGATCTGCTTGGGATCAGCCGTGGCAGCCTCTACTACGAGACCCGACCGACCAGCGAAGACGATCTCAAACTGATGCGCCGGATCGACGAGTTGCACATGGAATATCCGTTTGCGGGCAGTCGGATGATGAAGGGCCTCTTACGCCAAGAAGGCTTCACGGCAGGACGGTTGCACGTCGCCACCTGCATGAAGCGGATGGGCATCCAGGCCTTATACCGCAAGCCGAACACGTCAAAACCGACACCAGGTCACAAAGTTTATCCCTATCTGCTTCGAGGTCTGGCGGTGACACGGCCCAATCAGGTTTGGGCGATGGACATTACCTACATTCCTATGGCGCGTGGGTTCGTCTATCTCGTCGCCGTTCTGGACTGGTTCAGTCGGAAGGTGTTGGCTTGGCGACTCTCGACAACGCTGGAAACTGGACCATGCATCGAGGCTTTGAAAGAGGCGATGCACCGCCACGGAAAACCAGAGATCATGAACACGGATAGTCATATGATGGTAACCAGTTCACATCAATCGACTTCATCAAGACGCTGAAGGACGCCGACATCCAGATCAGCATGGACGGCAAGGGCGCGTGGCGGGACAACGTCTTCGTCGAACGGCTCTGGCGAACGATCAAATACGAGGAGGTCTATCTGCGCGCCTACGACAGGGTATCGGTCGCCCGAGAGAGCCTGGCCCGATATCTGAAGTTCTACAACAGCAGAAGACCGCATTCATCGCTGGACGGGCAAACACCCGATCAGGCATATCTCAACCCGTCGCGACCAATCCTGGTGGCGGCATAACCGAGCGGGAAATCCACTTACGAAACGGCTCGAAACTGTTCAAACGAACCGAACCACCTCTCACCTTGCAGCTGGCCAAGGCCCGGCCACACCGAAGGCGAAGCGCAGCGGAGAGGGGCAGGCGCCGGTCTTTTTGCCTCGCGAGGAATGGCCCGCAGGGGCAGGGGAAAAAGATCGGCGGCAACCTTTGTGGACGGGACGACAGCTGCGACCAGCATGTCATGCAACTCAGACAAAGGGAGAAGTGCGGTGGCCGCGGTGGGAAATGTGAACTGCACCGAAAGACGCACTAGGGCACATCGGGTTCATTCTCACTCCCAACTAAACCGCGGCAAGTATCCATGATACCTATGAACGAACAAATGGTGGGCCTAGCAGAGCGCCGAGCAAGCGAAGGGAAACAACGAGTCAAAGTGCGGCACTTCGGACAGCCAGGAGGAGGCCAAGCAAACTAATGCACCTAGGCAGACTGGCAGACACCCATGCCGACTAATGGTGACAGTGGTCCCAAAAAACCGTTGCCAACACTTACGAGTTTCGTTTGACGACTGAGCCGATAGCTTTGTTCATGCCTTTCGGGTCATCAACCTGATCGCCGCAGATTGCGGTCCCCATCGGAACGAAAACGTCTCAGAGACGTCGAACCATCCACCGCCATCACCTGCGCCGTGGTTCGCGCCCATGCAGGAACACTGGCAATCGTGTCCGACGGCGTTCCGACAAGCGGGCGCGCACTTCTCCATTTCACGGTAGGGCTGAACGACGTAGAGCCGTCCATATCGTTCCAAGCCGCTGTCAACAAAACGATTGAGCCAACTAACTGGTAGCTTCCAGGCTTTCTCGACGGGAGCCCATTGTACTTCGGGCTTCCGGCGTCCGGTTGCCAGACCGAAAAGCCAGCCCCGATTATCGGGACGATATGGCAACCGCGCTGTGAGCTTATCGCCTGAAATCCCGGAACGGACGATGATTGGAATATTTGCGCTATTCCACTGGTGGCGGATTTCGGGAGGGATGGCGGTAGTGTCCATAAAATTCCCTTTTTTGTTATAGAGTTACTTCAGTCATATATGCAATCATCGGGTTTAAAGAAGTCGTGCAGAAGCCGGTTCACCGATCCGCGTGATTTCAAAGATACTGGCAACGGCGGCTGAAAAATGAAACCTGAAATTTCCGAATTCTCCTACGGGTTCGCCCTTACCAATGAACTCGTCGGTTGGGTTGCGCTATCAGCCGCACCCGTGTTCCCAAGCCTGATCGAGGAAGGCAAAGCAGGGGGCGGCTATGATGTGAAGCTCGACCGGCCAGGTGTTCCCTTGTTTCTGCAATTCAAACGATCCCACTGTATGGTCCGCCGAACGGCGAAGGAACACCAAGCCGTCGTGGCCTTGGGCGGGACACTGAACGTTCCCTACTACCGTTTCCCCATCACCGAAGCGACGACCTCCGATCAGCATGAACTCCTGCTGGCGTTAGATGATGGCTCAAACCTCGTTTTTTACGCGGCACCCCGCTTTCACAGGCGAAACGAGATCAATCAAGCCTGGAGTCGGTCTGATGTCGCCCGGCGCTCGCTCTTCGTGGCTCCACGGATGATTGGCCCATTGGACGATGAGCAACACCATGTCGCCTTCGATGGTGGGAATACATGGCTGTGTTCGGAACCACGCGTTCTCGAAGTGCTAACCAACCGAGGGTTGGAGGACAAGCTGAACGGTTTTTTGAAGGAACACGATCAGCCGCTTGGAGAACGCCTGCCGTCGCTGGTGGCGGAAATGCATGAAGCCGAACGGCGCGGGCGGCTGAAAGCCGAACTGCGTCGCGGCTCAGGTATGCCACAAGATACTTCAATTTCTGACCGGGGGGACATTCCGGTGGTTGAAACCTTGACGCGAAGGTCCATCGTGGAAGGAGAATCTGGCGCAGCAAGCACGCCGGAACCCGAACCTCCGGTGTCGCGTGAGCCCAAGCCTCTCGGAGGCGAAGCAGCCGTACTCCGGCAAGTGGCAGACATCGCCGCGCATGTGTTCGAGGCTCAGTTGATCATCGTCCAGCCACGGTAAAGCAGTATGCAGGCCTGAAACCGCCGTATTCCGCGTGGGCATACCCCACAAAGAAAATTTCCGGGAACGTGAATGTCAGGGGACAACATCCCCGCTATCAGCGCGTCCATATGCAAACGCAATTCCGGCGCCGAATCAAATCAGTCAATCTGGCATGTTCACGACAGTCACCCCTTTGATGGAGTCGCGTGCCAACTCGACCAGATGGGCATGATGCGTGAAGAGGATTGCCTGCCCGTTTGTGCCAATCTCGGCGCAAAGCTGCAGGGCGGCCCGAGCGCGCGTATCGTCGAAGGTTTCCATGATATCGTCCAGGATCATCGGCAGCGGCCCTGGGTCGCGCGCAAAGCTGCGATATCCAGCGAGGCGCAGCGCAAAGTACAACTGGCCCATCGTGCCCGTCGACATCTGTTCAATAGGAACCGTACTGCCATCAGATTGGATACCAACAAGCTTTTCACCTTCCGCCTGGCTCCAGACGTCAACACCAGTCCAAGCGGGGGTGGTCATGGTAACAAAGGCCTCTTCAACATCACGCAACATGCCACTGCGCCGCTCTTCAGCAAGGCGACGCAGCGCCCCGCGTGCCGCCAGAACCCCGAGCCGAGCCACCGCCGCCTGACGGGCACCGCTCCGGAGCTCCTCGAGCAGTGTCGCCTGTTCGGTTGCGAGATCGCTGCGGTCGGCGGCCTCAAAAGCGTCGCGGTACAGACGGGCAGCCTCGCGCTGTGCGTCGCGGGCGGTGTCGCGGGAGTCCTGTACGTCTTTCAGGGCGAGTTCCAGTTCTGCCGCACGCGTGGCGTCCGGCATCCAGTCCAATTCCTCGGCAAAGAGATCGGCGTCTACGCCATCGCGAGCCTTCTGCCGATCGCGGTCCGCCGTTGCCTTATTGGCGCGCAGACGATCCCGTTCAACCAGCTTTGCTACCAGGTCGCGCGGCGAGAGGTCTTGCCCACCCTGCCCTTCGAAACAACCGTTCAGATCGTCGATCGCGGCCTGAAGTTCGGTCTCCGCGCGGCGTTTTGACCTTTCCGTTTCATCCCGTCGCAACACGGCCTCAACTCGTTTTTCGTCAGCCCGCGTGGATCCAACCACGCGCGCACGAGCACGGTCGATGACTTGAACCGGGTCGATACCTGTCTCATCCTGAGGATCATCCACAATTCGAGCCAGACGCTGCGCGCCCTCTGCAAGGGCGGCAATCGCCTGCTCCAGGGCCTCGATCCGAGCGGAGAGCTTTCGATGCTCGCCATAAAGCTGCTGCAGGCTGCGCAGGTGCGGCAGGGCGGCTCGAATCGCCTCAAGCGAGCGATCCGGCAATGGCAGTGCCGCGGTCAACTGGTCAAGATTCACCTGCGCCGTTTCGCAGTCGGTTTGGCATTCCGCCGACTTGCTATCCAGCTTGGCTATGTTCTTCTCGCCCTCCTGCCATTTGGCCCAAGCCTTGCGATCACTATCCTCCAACGTCAATGCGCGTTGCACCTGCGCGGGCAGATCACCATTCGCTGGGTCAAGTCCAAGGGGCCGCGCAGCATCAATCAGCGCATCGCGGGCCACCTCCTGATGGGCAAGACGGGCTTTCAACGCTTCTTTCGCATTGGAAAGCTCGGCTGCCGCTTCAGCCGCTGCGGTCAGTGCCTGCTGACGCGCGCTGAAGGCTGAGGGGGTCGCATCTTCCCCCAATCCCAATGCAAGCGCCAACCTGGAACAGCGCTCCGACAGGCGGTCACGGAGAGTGACCAAGTCGTCGTGACGCGTCTTTGCGGCCCCATACCTTGCGTCGGCGGTCCGCACCTGACCTTGCGCCGCGAGCAGACGCTGCCGGGCCTCTGCGCCGATCAAGTAATGCGCGCGGGTGCCATCATCAGCATACATTGCTTTCTCGAATTGATCCGCGGTGTCGGTGGTCAGATCGTCCCGGTGCTGCCGCCAAACCATGTCACGCCGACGCCGGGTCTCTTCGGTCACGACAATGTCAACGGCGTCAGGCGCGGCCTCTTGCGCACAAAGATGGGCCCGCGCCTCGGCCAGGTCTGCTGCGCGGGCGTCGAGGTCATTGCGCGCCGACGCAAGGTCGGCGGTCAGGGCCATCCAGTTCCGACCGACTTCGTCGAGCGTTTCGCGCGCCGGCAGGCCCTCAGCGATCAGTTCTTTCCAGGACGCCGGCAGACCAGCAGTGACCTTGGTCAGACGCGCCAAAGCTTGGCTTTGGTCAGTCTCCAACGCCGTAAGATCCGCGACCGCCTTCCAACCTTCGAAGGCGGCCCGAAGCGCTGTCATGTCCTGCGGTTCAGCGGGTGCTCCGCCCTGTTGGGCGCGGGCTGCTTCGGCGGCCTCCCGTGCGGCGTCGGTTGAAAGACTGGCGGTCAAGCAATTCTGGACTGCAGTTGCAAGATCCTCAAGAACGCCTGCCTCCAGGGCAATTGTGGATGCCGGCGCATCTGGCACCTGGAGGAGCCGCAAAACGGCGTCTATTTGGCGACTGAGTTTTTCCTGATCTTCGCTGCGCCGGGCAAGATCGGCCTGCGCAGTGCTGGCCCGCCCCATCAGCGGCGCTCCGTCGATAGTCAATTGATCGAGACGTTCCAACTCTGCCGTCAACGTCTGGGCTAGCTTGTCGACTGGGTTGTCTGCGACGACCTGATCTTGTTTGGCGAACTCTTCTTCCGCCTCCGCGATCCGGATCGTCTGCGCGGCGATTTTTTCGACAAGGCCCGCCACGCGCTCTGCCGCACCGGGATGGAGGTCGGGGCCGTCGGGGAAATCGACCAAGGCCTCCGTAAGCTGCCCTATTTCCTCAGTTCGATCATACCAGACCTCCGCAGCTTTTGACGCGGCCTGTCTTTGATGGGTTTGCCGCAGCTCGGCATCAACCCCCTCAAACTCGGCTGCTGCCCGATCATGATCATGACGCAGGGTGCGCTCTCGCTCTGTCGTCAGGCGATCAGCCCGCAGTTCGCGGCCAATCTCTTTCAGGCGATCGCTGCCGGTTTTCAGAATGTTGCCCCGGCCTCGTTTCTTATGAAATTTGTCGGCTCGCTCCGCCAAGGCGTCTAGCGTTTGCGCCATTCCCGTCAGGCCAGAAAGACCCGCATGCAGAAGTTGCCCAAGGTCTCCCTGCGCCCCGGCGATCCGTTCGCCACCCTCGCGCAAGCCCTTCTCGTTGAGCGAAAACCGTTCCTCATAAGTCTCTCGCGATAGGCCGTGCAAAGCACCCGACAGGATCGCCTCGTTTATTGGGCGGTCCTGCGCGTCCAACAGTGATTGCGTCCTCTTGCTGTTACGGTGCAAAGCCATGGTCCCGCGCCCAGGCAAGTCAAGTTCTGCCCCCACCAAAAGATCACTTCGCTCAAACTTGAAGGCATAAGGATGTGCCCCGCCTTTAAACCCGAAAAGCAATTCCAGAAAGGCGTGATAGGCCGTGGACTTGCCCGCCTCGTTTGGACCAAAAATCACCGTCACATCGGGGACGCCTTCAACAGGCCTTGGAAATACAATCTCGGCGTCTTTGAAACGGCCATAGCGGATCAGGTCTAACCGGTTCAGCCTCATCGCAAAGCCCCCGCGTGCAACGTCAGAGAAACTTCCGCTATCGCTTCCTCCAGTAGTGCATCCAGCCCGCTCTCATCCAGCTCGTCCATGATTTCTGATGGCAGGGCGAGGCGTAGTTCTTCGAGCTGTTGCAGAGCGGCCTGCCGAAAGCCGTCTTCGGTCAGTTCGTCTTGCATGAGGCGAACGAGATCGTCAGTCTCGGCTCCCGGTTTGCGGGGCGGCGGAGCAGATTTGACCTTGTCGAGGAATACACCGTCGATGCTATCCAGCACTTCGGCCGCTAGTTCCGTCACCAGTTCTTTCCCGTGGCGATCCGAGGTGACGTGCAGGCGCACCGCCATATCGCGTCCCAGCACTTGCGCGGACATCAATGTGTCGCGCAAGCTGCGCAAGACCTCCTGTTGGTCAGCACAGGTGCTCAAATCCAGCGCACATTCGGAAAAGCCAAGGTGACCAATGGCGCGACGTTCGAATTCCGGCGTGCCATCGCCCACCGAAACAATGGTCACGGTGCCACCGTTGCGCTCACCAAAATGGCGTGGCTGCGGGATACCGGGCATGACCGCCAGTACCGGTCCGTCGACACGCTCGAAGGGTGCGTGTATATGCCCGAGGCACCAGAGATCGTACCCATACGCCATCAGGTCCCGTTCGGCGCAGGGTGCATAGGGATCATGACCCTGAGCACCGTCAAGCGAGGTATGCATCAGCCCGACGTTGCGCTTACCCGGCACCGGTCGCGGATAATCGGGAAGAAAGCTCTTTGCCACATGTGCCGCATCAAAGGAGAGGCCATGGAAAGCCGTGCCACCGATCTCGACCGTCGGTGTACCCTTATGCAGAACATGGACATTCGGCCCCAAATCTCCATGCGCCTTGTGATCTAACAGCGCATCGTGGTTACCCCTGATCAGCACCGTGGGCACACCAGCTTCGGAAGCACGCGCCAACTGGGAAATCAGGAAGGCCCGGGCTTTCAGATCCGGGTAACCATTGTCAAAGATGTCGCCCGCCAGCACCAAAGCATCGACCTGCTCCGAAATCGCCAGGTCGATGATCTCGGCAAAGGTGTCGCGGCTGGCCTGTTTCAGCCGGTCACCAAGGTCTGGGTTCCGTAGCGCCACGGATCGGATGGGTGATCCAAGATGAATGTCAGCTGAAACGAGGAGGCGCATCATATCCCGTCCGTTTTCATGAGAAAGTAAAGCTTTGAAAATGTGTCCATTTAACCACCGCCATCCAGGAGTCTGGTGACAAAACGGCTAGGCATCAACACAGGCCCTTGTTTCGGCAAAAAGCGACTTCAAATGATGTCCCGACATATCCAAAATTGGTTCAAACATGAACGAATTTAGATGAATATTCTCGGGCGTCATTAGAGCTACGCGCTTGATTGTGCGCAACACCCCCGCATCACAGCCCCCCAGTTTTTCATACTTCCGAATCAGTTTCCCAGTTTGGTTATTTCCGATGTTCGCCACATACACAGGATCATTTATCTTACTGATCAACAATTCTTCGGCCAACAGCCGGATTCCGATTGAAAGAGCAATCTTCTGCTCTAGTGAAAGATTGTCATCTTCGACCTCGCAAATTTCAATACAAGCGGTCATCAAAAGATCAAACACCGCTCCTTTCAGACTGTTGAAGTTGGCGAAACTTCCTTCCGCAAGCACAGATTGGTACATGCCGAACAGCTCACCAACGGACACAGTCTTTGTTCGATCTTTGACGTGGAGCAAGGCTGTGAGTTGTCCGAACACCACTTCGTTACCCACATACTCGGCAAGATTTCGAACGAATGGTATTGATGCTACCAAAACGACGGGGTCGGTCAGATTCTTCTTCCACCCCGAAAATGGGTTATCGCTTAGGCTATCCGGAATAAGTTGAAGCGCGCCATTCAGACGATTACTCAAAAGTTTGTTCTCACCATAGACACCAAGACGACCACGAACCGTGCGGTAGAAATCGTAATTGTGAGTCAAGATAATAAGGTGGAAGTCTTCGTTTGCGCGCATGTCGCTGAGATATTCGACAATAGCGTATTTGTTCTTGTAGTCGAACGAGTCTGCTATATCGTCTAGAACCACGAGTGTCTCTATCCCCGCTTTTCTGCGGGCTTCAACTTCAAATATGATGTTCAGAATGTATAGAGCACGCTTTTCACCATTGCTTAGACCTCTATCCAGAATGGCCCTATCCATTTTACGTGCAGCGCCTCCTCCCCGATCATCGACATAAAATGCAATCTGTGGCGCGGAAACATTGAGCACTGCATCACCTTTATTTTCCACCTGAACCTTGAATGGCACGGAGAAACGATCGTTGAACAACGCGATCACGGCCTCCCATTGTGTCTGTTCCTTCTCAGCTTCTGCAATGATTGCCCTAATCTTCTCTTTGCTTGAGTCATACTCTTCGATCAGTTCGAAATACTCATGGCCATTCTCAATTAGGTACGAAATCCAGACTTTTTGCTTCAAAGCATCAATATCCGAAAGCTCTGCGACAACGAACGGGTTTTCGATCAGATAGTCACGGAAGCTTCTCAACTCGGCCGTCGTAAGTGTGCCGTCCACCTTTTGGAACATTTCTGCCAGTTTCGGATCTTTAAGTATTCTATCCTTTTCACCCTCTATTGCCGAGATCAGGTCCCCGTCAGTCTTTATCTCGCTTCGCTCACCATCATGATTGAGATTTACTGAGTGGCCACCATCAAACCATCCATTTGCCTTCAGATTTTTTGCAATCGTTTCGGCATTACTGTGATTGAAGACGCCCTTCTTAAAATACGAGGATTGATCTAATATTTGCTCATAAATCTTGGTGTAGTCGTCGATCAACGCCTTGACATCTGCATTTTGAAGCAGGTCTATCACCTTGTCACTGAACAAGACCTTGTATTTGAGGACTGAGAATGCAGAATGTGCACCTTCTCGAACTTCCCGCTCGAGTCTCGCAAGCGCGACCAACACATCTTCTTTCTTAACTTTGAACGCGTCGGCAATTGAGAGGTCAATATCTTTCGTAAGTCCAGACGACTTCCGAAGGTTTTTTAAAAGACCGTCTTTCTTTTCTGCGATTGATCCAAAAATTTGATCATATCGAGATTTTAGGTCTTCGCTTGCAAGCAATGTTGAAATTCTAGCCGATTGATATTTCTCATCAATGGGATCAATTACAAATATAGATTGGCGATCAAGCGCAGCACCTGTTTCATCGAAAATCCTGAATGTGCTTTCTCGTTCAGGAAAAAATATATCTTCCGGCTCCTTATTATTTGCGTATTGCTTCAGAGTTTTAGCAAGTGAAGTCTTCATTACACCGTTTGGCGCATACACGAGGACGGGCATGTTGTTATTTGAGAAATCAAACGTGTGAGCTAACGCATCAATACCATAACAATTAGTAAAATTGACTGATACCTTTACTGTCATTTTTTTGACACCCTTCATCCTAAAGACTAAGTCTGGCCGACGCGGCCCATTCCATTCCGCAAGAGTTAACGACGACATGACTTAAGCCTTGCGGCCGCAACGCGGCATTTCTAACTGCTTAAGCAGTTTAGAAGCCAAGTCTGATAGCAAGTTAGGAGCGAGTCTAGACGAAGCTGCATCCAGAGCTAGCAAATCAGGCGACAGGTATGGGTGAAATTTTTCCAAAACCAAGTTTCCTGCACCGGCGAAGATGTCGACGGACTCGCCTGCAGCTATTCTCTCAATCACTGTTTGCAGGTCAGGTGCTTCGTCCCCGTTCTCCACCAGCAGAAACCCGTCGTGCTGCTCGACTGAAAACCCTTCACTTCTGAGTGCGAGCGCGAGAGTCGACGTCTTCACCGTTCCGACCCGGGTTGCGATGATCGATGTGTGCTCGCCGAGAGAGTGGATATTCTCGTTCCGAAATCCTAGCAGTTGATACTGAGCACGCGCTTCCTCCAGCATCGTCAAGGAAACAGAGTCCATATAGGCCGGACTGGCATTCCCCTCGAGCACACTGAACATTCGGTCGATCACCTTGTCATGAATGTCGCCTGCGTCGCCGCCGAAGACGGGAGGCACACCGGCCTTCGCGGGTTGGACGATGATGACCTTTTCACGATCATGGATTTCTTGAACAACCCAACGCCGCCCAGAAAAAATCAGCAGCATCCCGGGAGCAAGAACATTGTCGATTGGCAGAGTTCCAAGATCCCGCCCCTCTGCAACCAAACGGAATTCTTCAGGTGTCTGGAACACCGCATAGAAGCTATAATGCTCAACCAGCTTCTCGCCTGTCGGCCCCAAAAGTAACAGCCCGCTGCCGGCCTGTTCGATCAAGCCGGTTTCTGGATGGCCGATAGCACGCAACACATCTGCGAAGACTTCGGTTGTGACCTTCCGAAAGGGGCCTTCGCGGCAGAGCACGTTGTAGACTGCGCTTGCAGACGCACCGCCGCGCTGCGCAATGACCGACAGAATCTGATGGACGAGCGTCGAGAGATGAAGCGCCTGCGGTTTTGGCGGTTCGCACCAGCCTTCCAACAACAGATCTATCATCGCGATGGACCTGATCAGGCCGAGGCGAAGACGATCCACGAAACTGCTCTCTGGCGTCAACTTGGCTTCGACAGCGTACTGCCTGAGAATGGCCGGTTGTCCTTCACGCCGGCCTGACCGGCCAAGCCGTTGTCGTAACGCCGCGACGCTGAACGGCGCGCCGATTTGAGCCACGCAGGTCACGTCACCGATGTCGATTCCAAGCTCGAGCGTCGACGTGCAAACGGCGGTTGTCGGCTTTGCGGCGTCTTTTAAGCGGCGCTCCACAAAATCGCGATGCTCGCGGGAGAGGCTCGCGTGGTGGGGATAGAATTCCTGTGGCAGGTGTTCCCGTTCGCAAAGCTCCCGCAACCGATCTGCGTAGATCTCGACCCGTTGGCGAGCTCCGGCGAAGACCAGGTTGTCGCTGCCTCGAAGATGCTTGAACAGATGAGCTGCGATGGCGTCCGTTGCGGATGGGCTGTTTTCATCTTCATCGCCTGAGAGGTAACCGCGAAGCTGAAGCCTCAATTCAGCCTCGCCGCCATCTGCTTCGATCAGCTGGACAGAGCTTGCTGCGTCAGGGCGAAGATAGGCCCTGGCGAGGTCCATGTCGCCCAATGTCGCTGACAGACCTATCCGACGGATTGGGCGCTTAATCGCAAGCTCGAGCCGTGTGAGCAATGAACGCAGCTGGACACCGCGTTCGCTATCCAGAACCGTGTGCAATTCGTCGATCACGACCGCCCGCGTGGCCCCAAACAGCCGGGCAATTTCCAAACCGCGACGAATGAAAAGCGCCTCAAGGGACTCTGGGGTTATCAGCAGGATCCCTTTTGGAGATTTCAACGCACGCGTCTTGATCGACTGTGAAACATCCCCATGCCAGGAAACAACCGGAAGCTGTGTTTCCTGGCAGATGCCCTCCAGCCGCATGGCCTGGTCCGTGATCAACGCTTTCAGCGGGCCGATGTAGAGCAGGTCGAAACCGGTGCCGCCCGACGGCTCGTCAAGCACCTGTGAAATCAACGGCAGGAACGCCGCCTCGGTCTTTCCGCCCGCCGTGGAGGCCGCAACGATTAAATCGGCATTGGTTTCGCAGATCGTCCGGATGGATCGCGCCTGGATGTCGCGAAGTTCGCGCCATCCTTTCTGGCGTATCCATTTCTGCACAGGCCTCGCCAGTTTGTCGAACGCACTGCTCATCGGCGTCAGAGCTTGAAGCTGATCAGGTCATCGTCACCGGGGTCTTGGGTGCCAGTCGCCTCGTCTACCTCGGTCATGTCTTCGCCGAGGTCTTCGGACACCTCGATCTTTTCGATCAGATCGCTCCACTCGACACCGGGGTTTTGCTCAAGCACGGAAAGCAGGTTCACGAATGCCGTCACCGTATTGCGCGGGGTGCGGAAGTAAGCTTCACCGATCCGGTCCGAGCAATGCGCCATAAAGGCTTCGAGCGCGTCGTCCGGCAGAGCACCGGCATCGTCCTGCATGATCCGCCGGACATTGGCCAGAAGAACGAAGAGATCTTCAGGGGTCAGGCTGGCCAGCCGGACAACGGGTCCTGAAAGGTCGACCAATCCGTCTCGCGCGAAGGTGTTCTCGGCCAAACGCGATTGAAGGGCTTCGTAGCTGTAGAGCCCTCGACGGGTGTTCATCAGAAACTCCGGGGTCCCGCCCATCAGAAATCCGAGGTTCTCGGCACTGCCCTGCAGCACATCATTCAGGATCCGTAGGATCTGTTCGTAGTTTGCATTGCGGGCCTGCGACGATGTGAGCTTGTAGAGGTTCACCATCTCGTCGAGGCCGACGAGCAGGCCTTTGTAACCGGCTTCACACACGAATGCCGACATCAGCTTCAGATGGTCGTAGACACTGGCATCGTCGATGATCGTTCGCACGCCAAGCGCCTTGCGCGCGTCGGTACGTGTCGCGAATTCACCGCGCAGCCATCTCAGGGCTGCGGATTTCAGCTCGTCGTCGCCTGTTTCATGGCCTTCCCAATATCGACGGATGACTTCGGCGAACTCAAACCCTCCGGTGAGTTCTTCGAAGTGGCCAAGGCGTTCACGAATGACGATCCCCGTGGGCAAATC
>NZ_JBLWTA010000040.1:0-17020 GCF_048270365.1 Celeribacter sp. | reverse complement strand
GGGCGCCGCCTGGCTCGCGGGTCAACGGGCTGGCGTCTATCCCGACATGGAGGGCTTTGCCGCCACATGGGCGCTGGAGCGCACCTTTGAGCCGACCATGGATGAGGCGACACGGCAGGCCAAATGCGACGGTTGGGCGCGGGCCGTTCGTGCCACGATGCTGGTCTGATGCCGGGTCTCGCCGACAGCCTGGCGTCCAATCCGGTCGCGGATCTCGCCTTTACCGCGCCCGCTCGCTGTCTGATCGGACGTGGCGCAAAGGATCAGGTCGCAGCTTTGGTGCGAGAGAAGGGGCAAAAGGTTCTCGTCTTGCGCAGCGCCTCGGTGCCTTGGGCCGATGTGCTGATGAAAGAACTCGACACGCTTGGGGCACAGGTCACATCCCTTACCGCCCGAGGCGAGCCGACCGTTGATCAGGTCCGCGACGCGGTGGCCCGCGCGCGGGAAATCAGCGTGGACTGTATCGTCGCCATTGGCGGCGGTGCGGTGATTGATCTGGGCAAGGCGGTGTCGGGGCTGTGTGTCTCCGAGGGCGATGTGTTGGATCATCTCGGTCTCGGGTCAAATCCCGCGCCCAAACTCAACGCCCCGCTGCCCTTCGTGGCGATCCCGACCACCGCAGGCACCGGCGCAGAGGCCACACGCAACGCGGTGATCGGTGTACCGGAACAAGGGCTCAAGATCAGCCTGCGCGATCCACGTCTCGTGCCGGACCTTGCGGTGGTCGATGCATCCCTGACCGATGGTCTGCCCAAATCCCTGACCCTGTCGACCGGGTTGGATGCGCTGACACAGTTGATCGAGAGCTACCTGTCGAACCGCGCCAATCCGCTCACCGATGCCCTCGCCCGCGGCATGATCGGGCCTGCGGCCGCAGCGCTTCAGACACTCATGACACATGAGGATGAAACCGCGCGCGACACTTTGGCGAAAGCCAGCTATCTGAGCGGTCTGGCGCTGGCCAATTCCGGGCTTGGGATTGTGCATGGCCTCGCCGCCGTCATCGGCAGTCGCGGGGGCGCCCATGGGGCGATCTGCGGGCGTCTGCTTCCTGCTGCACTGACGGTCAATCATGCCGCGCTGACAAAGGCAGGCAAGCCCACCGCGCGCTGCGAAGAGATCGAACGCTGGGTGCAAGACGGGCTTGGACTGCCCCTGCGCGCTTTCATTGACAGGCATGGGCTGGCCTCTCTCGCCGAGCTGCACTGCGGCCCGCCGCTTTGGGAGGAAACCGCGCGACATGCCCTCTCGGCCTCTTCCACACAGGCCAACCCTGTGCAGCTCAGTCTCGCCGAGGTGCAGAAAATTCTAAAGCTCTCCGCCTGATCCGAGGCCAAAAGCGCACGCCACTGCCGCGAAAGTAAATCCTGACGACGCCTTGCCGAATCCCGCGCTTTCCGCAATCTTGCGCGCGATTTACGGCTGTTACGCCACATATGACCCCGGGAGGCTCTACCATGATCATTTCGCGCCGCGCGGCCCTTTTGGGTGCCGCCGCCATGACGCTTTGCAAACCCGCTCTGGCACAGGACGCCACCTGGCCGAGCCAGCCTCAGCATGTCTATGTGGGCTTCCCCGCAGGCTCCTCCCCTGACCTTCTGGCCCGCATCGTGACCGAGCCGCTGGCCGAGAAACTGGGTCAGCCGATCGTGATCGAAAACAAACCCGGCGCCGGTGGCGTGATCGGCATTCAGCAGATGCTGAACGCTCAGGATCAAAAGAACACCTTTGCCACCACCATCAACGGACCGCTCACCACGGCGCCGCGCCTGACGCCGAGCCTTGGCTATGACGTCGCCGAGGATATTGTTCCGGTGACCCTGATCGCGACCTCGCCGCTGGTGCTTGTCGTCGCCGCCGATTTCCCCGCCGAAGACCTCGCGGATTTTGTCCAAGCCGCTGGCAAAGAACCCGAAGCCCTCGCCTATGGATCCGTCGGCAAAGGCTCGGGCGCGCATCTGACGGCCGAGCTGTTCTCGGACCGTGCCGGTGTGGAGATGCTCCACATTCCCTTCACCTCCTATGCCGAAGTCACGACCGCGATCATTGGTCATGAAATCGATTGCGGCTTCATGGCCCCTTCTGCGGCCATGCAATATGTCGAGGCGGGCAAGGTGAAAATCCTCGGCATCACCTCCGAGACGCCTTTCGCACAGGCCCCCGGCGTGCCGGTCATGGCCGGTCAGGCCGGATTGCCCGATGATTTCCGCGCCGAGCTATGGAACGCTTTCATCGCGCCCGCCGGAACGGAAGCGGCGACTGTCGAGACGCTGAGCACCCATATCAACGCCATCCTTGCAGATGAAGCTGTGCAAAAGCGGTTGCTCGACATGGGCTGGCAAGCGGCCGGCGGCTCTGCCGAAGAGTTGCAACAGCGTATCGCGGAAGACACCGAGGTCTGGGGTGCCGTGCTCGACCGGATCGACGCGAAAGAGTAACCGATGAAGCGCGACATTCCTGATCTCGTTGGTGGCGTCCTTCTGGCCGCCATCGGCCTCTTCGTCGTCTTCTACACGCTGGCGCACTACGAGATTGGCTCCCTGCGCCGGATGGGGCCCGGATTCTTTCCGGCTGTCCTTGGCGCAGCCTTGGCGCTTCTGGGGGGGATGGTCGCGCTTCCTGCCTTGGCCCGGCAGGGTGACGCGGTCCAGATCGCATGGAAAGAGTGCCTCGCCGTGCTGGCGGCGATCCTGATCTTCGCCGCCGGTCTCGACCGCTTGGGGCTTGTTCTGGTGACATTGACCAGCGTGCTGATCGCGTCGCTCGCAGCCCCGGATCGGCGGGTCGGCTGGCGCATCGTGTTGGCCCTCGTGGTCACCGCGCTGTCGGTCGCGGTGTTTTCCTTCGGATTGAAAATGACCGTCCCGCTCTGGCCGGGACGATGAGAGGCGTAAGACGATGAATGGGTGGGACGGATTTCTGCACGGGCTGAGCGTCGCGACACAGCCCGGCGTGTTGATCTATTGTGTGCTCGGCGTGCTTTTGGGCACCTTCGTCGGCGTTTTGCCCGGCATCGGGGCGATGGCCACGATTTCGCTGTTGTTGCCGATCACCTATTACCTGTCCCCCGAGGCGGCTCTGGTGATGCTGGCTGGCGTCTATTATGGCTCGCAATATGGCGGGGCTGTGGCCTCCATCCTTCTGCGTCTGCCCGGCACGCCGCAGTCCGCAATCACCACGCTCGACGGCTATCCGCTGGCCCAGCAGGGGCGCGCGGGCGTGGCCCTGTTCACCTCGATGATCTCAAGCTTTGCAGGCTCTATGATCGGGATTCTCGTACTGATCCTGCTGTCGGGCGCTTTGGCTCAGGCGGCAATTGCCTTTGGAGCGGCCGAATATGCCGCGATGATGATCCTCGGCCTTGTCGCCGCCTCGACGGTCGGCGCGAAACACCCGGCGAAAAGCATGGCTATGGTCGTGCTGGGGCTGATCCTCGGCTGTGTCGGGACCGATGTGAATTCCGGCGAACAGCGTTTTATCTTTGGCCAGACCGAGCTGATGGACGGCATCAACCTCGTGGCGCTGGCGATGGGCCTGTTTGGCGTGGCCGAAGTGATCTCTAACATTCGTGTCGCCGAACGCACCGGCGTGCCGCCGCGCGTCGCTTTGCGCGATCTTCTGCCCAGCCGGTCAGAGCTGCGCCGTATCCCCTTCCCGGCCCTGCGCGGCGCCAGTCTCGGCAGCTTTTTCGGTGCGCTCCCCGGCACCGGATCGACGATTTCGTCGTTCCTCGCCTATGCCACCGAACGCCGCCTCTCGCGCCGTTCGGAAGAATTCGGCACGGGCGCCATCGAAGGGATCGCAGGCCCCGAGGCGGCCAATAACGCCGCCGCGATCAGCGCCTTCGTCCCCACGCTCTCGCTTGGCATTCCGGGCGATCCGATCATGGCCCTGATGCTGGGCGCCTTGGTCATTCACGGCGTACAGCCCGGCCCCTTGATGCTCGACGCGCGCCCCGACATGTTCTGGGGCCTGATCGCGAGTTTCGGGATCGGAAACCTGTTGCTGTTGGTGCTCAACCTGCCCCTGATCGGCATCTGGGTGTCGATGCTGCGCATCCCGTTTCGCTGGCTCTACCCTGCCATCCTGATCTTTGTCAGCCTCGGCGTCTATTCGGTGCGCGGGTCGAGCTTTGACATCTTCGCCGTCGCCCTGATCGGTGTCATCGGCTACGCGCTGTCGCTGGCACGGTTCAACCCGGCGCTGTTGTTGCTGGGATTCGTCTTGGGACCTCTCATCGAAACCAACCTGCGGCGCGCCCTTCTGATTGGACGGGGCGATCCGATGGTCTTCCTGCAACGCCCGATCGCCGCGGCCTTTATCCTCGCCGCCGGCGCACTCATCGTGATGGCCGTGATACAGGTGCTGCGCCGGCGCTCCACGGATGCGGTTGAAACGGAGAGCTGACGGCCACCCTGTTCAATGAACACAAGCACGTCAGTGCGAGATCATCGCGCAACTTGCGGTATGATATACCTTACAACTGTCACCCAAAGCCAGGCGTCCACAATTCTAGGGGCTCCTCAAGGGTCTGCACCCATACCAAACACCAGTTCAAAGACACGTATAAGCCAGCCATAACCTACACCTCTTTGATGCGCTCATTCGATGGCACACCATCGCCCTTGTGCAAACTAAAGCACATCCATATTATCGTCTTTCGCATAGATTTTCAGCACAAGCCGTGTTAGGAAAAGAAGAAATGAAATCCCAAAACCTGCCACGCAATCTCCGACTTTTACTGGGAAAATACAATTCTCTGGCCGAAGGCGCACATCACATCGGCATAAACCGACAGCAGCTGAACAAATATCTGAACGGCAGCAGTTTCCCATCCGCGCACACGCTCGGTCGCATTGCCAAAGCGCTTGATGTCGAACTGGACATGCTGTTTGCGGACCCGGATAAATTCGACCGCGCGTCCTCAGAAATGCTGGATCTGTCGACCCCGGTCGAGGCCTCCATCTACAACAGCTACCGACGCGCCATTGAGCGAACTATGCGAGAAAAGGTCAGCCTTTCAAACCATTGCGGAGATTACCTTTTTTACCACGGAACGCCGATTTCGGATCGATATATTCACGTCAGTTTTATCCGCATCTATCAGGAAGAGGACAAGACATTTTCCAAATCCCTTCTTGCGCTACGCAGGGACGGTCACCCCTGCACTGGGATCACCACTTACAAACACGGCTCACTGGTTTTCATGAACTCGGGCTGCCTTCACCTGTTACGCATGTCGAATTTGAATGACGGTGATACCGATCTGGGCCTTCTGATCATGAAATTGCCGCGCCTGAAGTCCGAGAAATTTTTGTTTGGCCACACCTTGACGACCAGCTTGAATGGCTCGGGCGTCATCGTACCCTCGAAGGTTGTCTTTCAAAGGGTCACCGGCAACATCCTGGAGCTCTATCGCGAACATTGTGGCGCCTGGCCGCTTGAAAGCCCGCATCTGCCGCCCTGCGTGCGGGAGCATTTCAGCCCGCAGACATACGCCGCATAAAAGAAGAGGGGGCCTAGGCCCCCTCTTTTTATAGTCCGTCTCAGATTGTCTCAGAACTTGGCAATCAGGTTCAAAAAGACCCCGGAGCTTTCGTAATCGAGATCGGTCATGTCCTCGGACACCTGACCCCATTCGTAGCCGACACCGACTTTGGCGTTGTTGCCAACATGGCGGTACACCCCGAGCAAAGCGCCCGTATCATAGGTTTCGCTGTCTTCCGTAAACATCACGCGCCCCTCGGCCATCGCATCCCAATTGTGAACGACGTGCCAGTCGAGACGCATAATCCCGAGATGCGCCGTCGAGTCGCTAAAGTCCTCCGTGCCGCGCGGGGCGACCTCGGACCGGCGATAGCCGTATTTGCCGCCCAGCGTGAAGTGCTGGTTCAGATCGTAATCGGCATCAATCGACAAGACGTGGCTTTTCTGCGCATCCCCCTCGGTGTCGCCATTCGCCGTCACCTGATCCGCCCCCGGAAGGTCGTAAAGATAGGTGTATTTGAACAGCACGTTCAGACGCTCGTTGTCGATCGGACGAAAGCCGTAGCCGAGGCTGGCCTCGACATATTCCCCGTCACGGAAACTGTCGTCATCATTGTCGGAGATCAGAGCATCGACATTACCGAGCCACCGCGCGCTTTCGCTGACATGGTATTCGAACCCGCCCGCAAAGGCCCAGGTGTCGGCATCCTGCGACACGCCATCGCCGCTTTCAGTGCGGTATTCCAACCGACCACGCGCACGCAAGCGATCCTCAGCCGTATAGGCCACCCCGAAGGAATAGGCATCGCGTTCGATGTCGCCGTTGATCTTGTCGCGCACCGTGCCGCTTTCCATCGCGCCACTGAAAGACCAGCGCGCATTGGGCGTATAGGTGATCCCGTAAGCGTCTGTCATGGCATGACGTTCGCCAAAGAAATCCATCGAGGTTTCGGCAAAGCTCGAGAAGGTTTGGGAATGGCGAAAGCGCCCGCCCATCACCACCTTGCCGCGATCCTCGCCGACAAGCTCATAGCCGCCATTGGTCCGCGTCGGGTCCAGCGTGTAGCCGAGATAGAGCTCATTGTCGGCGGTCGGCGAATAGGCCAGACGCGCGTTGGCCGCAAAGCCTGCGGTGCCGTCGGAGGCCTCGCCCGAGACTTTGACCTTTTCACCCAGACGCGTGGCCGCACCAAAGCCCAGACGGTCGTCGCGGTCCAGCCCGCCGGAGCGGTCCACTGTCGCCTGCCCCAAGACCCAGACCTTGGTGTCATCGCTGAACGCATAGCTCAAACGCGCCGCCAGATCGGTGCGATCCCCGGTTTCCGTCGGATCGCCAATCGTGGTCTGGTCGAGATAGCCAAGCGCCGCCTCGATGGTCCAGGCGTCCGTCAGATCATAGGCCACGCCCAGCTCGCCCTCGGCCTTGCTGTCGCCCCCATCGCGGTCGAAATCCTCGATCCGCACGCCAAAGCTGAGCCGGTCGGACACCTCGATCTCGCTGCGCAAACCGATCAGGGTCTGATCCTCGGTGATGTCCTCATTGAGGGTCGAGAACCCGGCCTCTTTGCGCTCATAGTAAAGCTCGGCATAGCCGCCGGTGGACAGGCCCAGATCGGCAAAATCGACATGGCTGTCGAAGCGATACGCCATCGCATCTTCAAGGCCTGCGACGCCATCTTCGGTGATGGTCAGACCGCCATCCGACGACAGGCTGCGGCTGAACCCCGGCCCATCAGTGCCCGCCACTTCGACCTCGAGGAAACTCGATTTGCCGAATTTGTGATAGACATCCACCGCCGCCATACGCTGATCGGCCACGCCCGTGGTCTCGTTCATCGCGGTGAAGCCGAGGCGCAGATCGTTGGTCGCCCAGGCTTCGATACGTCCGCCGTAGGAGAAGCCGTCCACATCCTCGACGGTCGGGGTGTATTCGTATTGCACCACCAGATTGACATCATAGGCGCCCGTGCCGGAGCCCACGAGACCGCCATCGGAACTCGACGAGCCCAGAGGTTGGGTCAGCGTGATCACACCCTGCATGTAGTCGATCTCGTAATCGACACCGGCCTGAAGGATTTCGGTCGAGATCACCCGCCCTGTGTCAGGGTCCACCACCTGAACGCGCACCGTCTCTGAACCGCCGTTCAAATCCTGACGGGTCAGGAAATAGACTGAGCCCCCGGTGCCGCGCAGGATATCGCGCTGCGGCAGAGTGTCTGGCTGGGCGCCATAAAGCACCCCCTGCATCCGCGCTTCGCCGTCTTCCGTGCGGGCACTCGTCGCGCTGCGCAGCTCCGCGCCGTAAAGCGAACGTGTGTTGGACAACAACTCGCCACCAGACACATCGGCCTTGAAGTCGCCCCAGGTCAGGCGCGTGTCGTCTTTCTCCAGCCGCAGATACACCCGGCCCGAGGTCGGTGTGTCATCATAGCTCGTCGAGTCGTCGCCATAGGTCGGATAGAGGTCCTCCGGGTCCAGACGTTCGATCACCGAGCGCGGGTCCTTTTCGTCGAGGCGGCGGAAGATGTCTTCCAAATCGCCCTCGCCCGTATCCAAAGACGAGGTCACCGACCAGCCATTGCGGGTGATCCCCGAGGCATAATAGGCCAAACGCCCCTCGGCGTAGTTGCGTTCGTAATCCGGATCGGCCTCGGATTCCGTGTCCTTGATCCGATGCCCGAAGGTCAGATCGGCAATGGCCACATAGTGCCAATCGCTCGCCGGAATTTCGAGCCTGCGGGTGATCTGTTGCGGTTGCCCGTAGCGGTTGAACTCCACATCCACCGCGCGGTCTCCCGCCGGCACGATCCGACTCACGAGAAACTCGCCGGAGGGCGTTACAGGAACCGTCTCGCCCATGACGCGCACCGGCTGACCGGCATCGGCACGGCCCGAAACGGTGACCATGCCGCCCGCGATGGGAATGGCGCGTTGGCGGGTGCGATCTTCGCCCTCGCCCGCCGCCGTCAGCGGCGCGCCGGTGGTCTCATGCGTGTCGAAATGGCCTTCGCTGCGGTTCAGCTCCAGCGGCCAGGTTTCGTCGTAGCGCCCCTGGGCGTCATAGACGCGCACCACATAGACCATCTCGTCCGGCCCGTCCTCCGGCATGGTCCAATTGACCGTGCCATTGGGCGCCACCGGCAGAGTTTCCACCGTGCGCAGGGTGCGGCCCGTGGTGTCGATCACCCGCACTTCGGCGCGGGCAATATAGGCCGGGTAATTGGTGGAGGCGCGGAACCGCACCGCCTCGCCCGCCCGATAGGTCGCCCGAAGATCGTCAGTCGAGACATTGAGCAACCGGCGCGGCGTCAGCCCGTCGAAACGAATGTCGACATCCGCCCTATCTGCTACGATGTCGGCCGGACGGCGCGGATCGGGGGGCGGCATGGCCCCCGCCACCGGCGTTTGGTCGATGGAGATCGAAAAGCCCTGAGCTTCGAAATCCGATCCCATCACTTCCTTCACCATTTCGGTGTTCTTGCCCACCGGCATGGTCACGACCACGTCAGAATTGGACCGTTCACAGCCTTCGGGCTGCGGCGCCAGCACCTCGGCACAGAGCGTTTCCGCCCGCGCCTCCCCCGCCAGAAGTACGGCGCTGATTGCGATCACCGATCCGCCACACAAAATCTGCGTGAAGGCTTTCTGTTTGCTGCTCATACCAAGCGTCCTCATTGCTCAACCCTCACGATGGTTTTCTCGATGGTCAGTTTCACACGGCCCGGTTCTCTCCAAAGATCCCGCAGCTCTCTCTCGACCTGCCGCATGGATTGCCGCGCCAGACGTTTCTCCGCAGATCCCGCCTCATCCGGCAGGTGATAGGCGATGCGCAGATGCACGGGTTCGCCAGCGATTTGCTGCACCAGACCTGCAAGCGCCGTTTCGAGCGCAGGCGTCATCTTCGGACCGGAGGCGGTTTGCGCGAAGCCCTGCGCATTCACATCCACACGCACCACATGGGTCAGCGCCGCACCGAAGTTCAGCTCGGTCATTTTGCCGGGCGTGAGACGCACGACACGCGGGTTCTCCGTGGTCAGGCGATAGCCGGTCGGCAGCGAGCGGGTGTCGAGCTTCAGGATAAAGTTCGAACCGCGATCTTCCGGCAGCATCGCACAGGGCACATGGAAGCGGCCGTATTGGTCGGTGGTGATCACCGTGCCATCGACACCGGTCAGGCGCACAGCGGGGATGCCGTTCTCGACGATCTCGCGGTCCAGCTCCACGGGCGCATCGCCCTTGCCGCTGTATTTGCCGCTGAAGATCGCATCCTCATCGACGATCCGGCTGATCGGACCGTTTTGATAGCCGTCCCGGTTCATGTCGTTGAACACCTTGCCGTAGACATCGCCACAATCGAACACCGGTTCCGGGAAGATCGAGACCGTGGCCGTCGCTTCGGGCGACAGCGGTTCCCGCGTGGTCGAGTCGCGCAGGCGCGCCCGGTTCACGTGATCGCCCACATCCGCGCTGGTCAAAACCCGCGCCGAAAGCGTCGCCTCGATGGTGGTGAGCGGCGGCACGGTGACGCTGGGCCAGGTCACAACCTTGCCCTGCACCGTGACCTCGATCGGTTCCCCGTCCCAGGTCGCCGTGCCCTCGACATAAACGAAGTCGGCAGGCAGCACGTCCATGAGATCCATCGTGCCACTGGTGCGCGGGTTCTCATTGGTCACCGTGATCGAATAGGGCACCACGGACCCCCGCTCCACCACGCCACGCGGCGTTGTTTTGCGAAGCACCAGACCGCTGTCATAGAGCAGAGGCTCAAGCGGATACTCCGTCGGGTCGTCTTCGGTGTTGCCGTCGCCATCGTCGCCGTCGTCGGAGAGGTCCTCCACCTCGGTCGGGTCTTCGGTGAATTCGTCCGGGTACTCCGGCATCGCCGTGGCGAGGATCTGGTTCGACAGGCCGCCTGCGTCCACCGCCTCGATGGTCAGTTCGAAAGTCGCCGTATAGGTGGCGGTCTCGCCCATCACCAACGTGCCGTCCGAAGAGCCTTCGCTCGCAGACACAAAGGTCGGACCGCTGTCGAGGGTCAGCGTTTGGCCGGTGGTCAGCGTCAGGAAGGTGTCCTCGAGCGCCACGTCATTCACCGTGGTGTTGCCGATGTTCTCGACCGTGATCGTGTAGGTCATCAGATCGCCAACCCCATCAACACCGTCGCCGTTGTCGGTCAGCTCCTGCGTCTTCACCGCCTCAATCGCGCTGATCGGACGTTGGATCACCGTTTCCGTCGCCTGATCGCACACCAAAGGATTGTCGATGCGACAGATCTCATAGGTCACCTCATAGGTGCCCGCCGGATTGCCTTCAGACAGGGTGATGAGACCCGTGGAGAGATCAAGCGTCAGAGCCGGATCGCTGTCCACGACCGTGATCGTCACATTGTCAAGCGTCGCCTGCTCCTGACCGATCATGTCGGAGGCCAGCATCGAGGTCGTGATGCCACCGTCGGTGTCAAACTCCCATGGCGTCTCAGGAATGGCTTCGATGAAGACGGTTTCCGCCACCGCGTCGTCTTCGTCATCGACCGTCAGGTCGCCGCCATTACCATCCTCACCATAGGTGCCGGTCGCAGTCGCCGTGTTAAGCACTTCGCCTGCGTCAATGTCAGCCTGAGTGATCGCATAGATGCCTTTTTCCGTGAAGGTGTACTCTTCGCCGGGAGCAAGAGACGGGATAACCTCGCTGATCTGATTGGCGCCCAAAAGCGGGTCGGTGATCGTGACATTCGTCAAAGTGACGGTGCCGGTGTTCGTGACCTTGAAGGTATATTCAAGCTCCTCGCCCACCAGACCTATGGTTTGCGTCAGACCCGAATTGTCGACGGTTTTCTCAAGTTCGATCGACGGCGATTGACCGAGCGGCACGGTTTCATCGTCCGTGTCCGAAACCTCGCCCACAACAGAGTCCGCCGTGACCGTCGCCTCGTTCACCAGTTGGCCTGCATCCAGATCGGCCTGCGTGAGAGCATAGCTCGCCTTGAACGTGTCGGTATCGACAGCCCCCGGCGCCATCTCGGCAATGCTGGCGTCCGGTGTCTCCCAAACGATCCCCGGAAGGATGTCCGCAAGCGTCACATCGGTCAGCGTCACGTTGCCCGTGTTGGTCACCGTAAAGCTGTAGGTCACGATCTGGCCCACCTCGGAGGGATCGCTCACATTGCTCGCATCTGCGGTTTTGATCAGCTCAATCGCCGCATTGCGCGTCAGAGGCGTTGTGGTCGGCGTATCGTTGTCCTGCGACGTGCCGGAGGTGTCGGTCACCTCCTCGTCAAACGGATCGGTGCCGGTCACAAGCGCGGTATTTTCCACATACCCGCGATCGATGTCCTCCTGCGTCAATTCATAGACGGCAGAATAGGTGGTGTCGTCTGTGGCACCCGGCGCCAGCGACGCAATCGGGCTTCCGGTCAGAACACCCACACCTTCAAGCATCGCATCCGTGAGCGTCACATCGGTCAGGGTCTGCGAGCCGGTGTTGGTGATCGCAAAGCTGTAGGTGATCTCCTCCCCCGGCACCGGCGGATCGGAGAACGCCGTGGTCGCAGATTTCACCAGCGCGATGGCAGGTTCATAGATTGGCGTCACCGGTGTCGGGTCGTTTTCGCCCGGCTCATCGGCGCGGCCGTTGCCATTCGGATCGGGATCTGTGCCGTCGTCGGAGAGATCTGTCAGCATCGGGTTGTCACCCGGCGTTTGCCCGGTCCACGTACCATTGCCCGTCACAGTCGCCTGGTTTTCATAGACACCGCCAGAGGCCTGCGGGTTCGGCAGCGGCACCTCGGGGCGCACGCGCAGCGAGAGAGAAATCTCACAGGTTGCCCCCACCGCAAGCGTCGTACCGGACACCAATGTCTGATTGCTGTCACCGTTGAACCCGGCGTTCAGTGCACCACAGGAGCCGCCCGGAGCGGAGAGGATCGTGTAGGTGCCGCGCACCATATCATCCGTCGCCGGATTGGACAGGCTCGCGTAGCTGCCAAACAGCGGCGCGGCTCCCGACAGGGCATCCGTCACGACCACTGTATCAAGCGGCTCAAGGCTGAAGTTCTCAACGACAAAGCTGAAGCCAACAGTGAAGGAGCCATCCGCCGCAGAAGTCGGGCCGGAGCTGACACGTTTCGCAATCCCGATCCGCGCTTGCGGCACGAGGGTGAAATCGTAATCGGTGGCATCCGTTTCGGAAGGCAGATTGATCGTGGCAATCTCGGTGGCGCCCGTCGGGTTCCCGCCTTCAGAGCCGCCCACGGCTTGCCCATCCTCGACATAGGTCTCGCTGACGGCCCCACGTGTCACCGTATAGGTGCCACGCGGCAGGTTCGCGATGGAGTAGTTCCCATTCGCGTCCGTCGTCGCCGACACAGAGACGGGTGTGCCATCAAAGGCCGTTCCGGTCAGTGTCACCGTCACGCCAGCCACGCCAGTATCGTCGGCATCCAGATCGCCGTTGTCATCGAAATCACGGAACACGGTCCCGGAGAGTGCAGAAGACAAAACCTCGACCGGGCCGGAGTTTTCGTTATTGTTCGGATCGACGTCGAGCGAGGTCGTTGTGATCTCTGCCGTGTTGGTAAAGCTCTGCGGATCGGAGGTCACACTGGTGATTTTGACGGGAACCGTGATTTCCGCCGTAGCCCCGCTTGAGAACGTGCCAAGCTCACAGGTGAAACTGGTGCCGCCTGCGGCCCCGCCACAGCTTTGCAGCGTTGCGAAGCCAGAGGTCACATTGACCGACGGCATCCCCGCCAGCACCATATTGGCCGGCAGGCTGTCCGTCACTTCGACGCCATCGGCCTCGGCCAGCACAACGCCCCCATCGGAACCGGTGTTGTTGCGCACGGTGATGACGAAATCGAAGGTCTCAAGAAGTTCGACCGGAGATTTGCTTGCAACCTTGCTGACAACCTCGACATCAGCGCGGGTGCGCACGGTGGTGTTTTCGGTCACTTCGTTGTTCGCCGGAAGCGGATCGTAGCCATTGGTGATCCCCGGAGACGTCAGGTTCGCCGTATTGGTCGCGGTGCCTTTTTGCACGCCCTGCGCCAAAATGGTCACCACGCGCGATCCACCCGCTTCGATGCGGTCGAAACTACAGCTCAACGTTCCGCCGACCTGGCCAACGCTCGGCACTGTGCCACAAACACCTGTCCCCGCATTATGCGATTGATAGTTCAGATATTGTGCGGGCATGAGATCGTTCATCGTGACGTTCTCTGCCGCGGAAGGCCCGTTGTTGCGGATCGTGACCGTGTAGGTCACCTCCTCACCGACAGCCACCGGGTCGATGCTATCGACCTTGTTGACCTGAAGATCATAGCTGGGTGCCGCGACGGTCGTCTGCACGGAGGCACTGTTGTTGGTGTCGTCGGTTTCATCGAGGCTGGTGCTCACGGTCGCGATGTTTTCCATCACAGAGCCAACCAGCGCCTCTGTCGGTTGCACCACGATTTCGACGGCTTGCTGTCCGCCGGACGTCACCGTCCCGAGATTACAGACAACCTGATTGTTGCCCGGTGCCGTCTCACTTCCGACAGTTGGCAAGATTGAACAGCTTCCCGTCGTCGGCGTTGCGGAAACAAAGATCAACCCATCCGGCAACACATCCGTAATCGTCGTATCCGGAGCACTGCTGAGGAAGAATTGTGTCGACGGGTTGAGCGCCGTGACAACGTAGCTAAGGTTCTGGCCAACGATGGCCGTCACAGGCGTCGCCGTTTTGGTCACGGTCACATCCGTGCGCGCTTCGATGTCGAAGGTCACGGTATCATCGTTGTTGGTCAGATCGGGGTCGGCCACGCTCGACGACAAGACTTGAACCGTGTTGCTCCGCTGTCCGGCATTGCCGCCGGGGCGCACCTGAACCTCGATCACCGGGCAAGTGCTTCCTGCGGTACAGACCGGCAAGGTATCGAAGGTACAGCTCAGATCTCTGCCCCGCCACCGCGACGTGCTGCCACAGGTGGCGCCTGCGGGTGCGGTGATGCTGACGAGACCCGCGTCCGTTGCGCCAACCTGATTGTTGATCAGGCTCAACAAGGGATCTGTCACGGTGACATCCGCCGATGCCGCAGGGCCCGCGTTCACCACCTCGATGTAATAGGTCTGAATGTCGCCCACGGTGACCGCGGAAGCCGCCACGGTTTTGTTCACGGTGATGTCGGCAGAGGCGCTGTCGGCGCTGCTGTCCACATCGTAGCTGTCGGAATCCCCAACGCCCGGGTACTCCGGCGACGACACGCTAGCCGTATTGGTCAGGTTCCCGGATTGGGTGGCCTCAGTCCGGATCACGGCGATGGGTGTATTGGCGCCAGGCGCCAGAGGTCCGGTCACACCTGCGGTATAGACAAGCTCACACACCACATCGACTGGGCCAGCCTGCGGGGCCGCCGGCGAACAGGTCCAGCCATTGCCATCGTACCCCGTAAAGGTCATCCCGGCCGGCAGGCTGTCGGTCATGTAAAGTGTACCGTAGAAATCGGCATTGCCAGTGTTCTGCGTGCGCAGATTGAACTCATACTCATTGCCAACCACGACCAGCGCGGGGCTGGGGCCGGTTTTGGACACGGAAAGGTCAACCACCGGGTTTTCGATGGTGCGACCGCCATCGGTGTCGGTGTTGTTGCCGAGATTTGTATCTTCGGGGCCAGAAGAACTCACTGTCGCGCTGTTGCTGACAGAGCCCGGCGCGATGGCCGTGGCATTGATCAAGATGTCGCCAAGCGGCACATTGGTGCCCGCCACAAGCCCGTCGGACGGACGCGTACAATTCAGGTCCTGACCACTCACCGTACAGTTCCAGCCACCGGACAACACATCGACAGAGTCGATCTGATAGGCAGAGGGCACACTGTCCGCGATCTCAAGGCCATAGGGCACACCGCCCGTGAAGCTCGGGGACAGCGTAAAGATAACCGGATCGCCGACCAGAACCGTTCCCGGTGCAGAATTGCTTTTCGTCAAACGCACATCGCTGCCGTCGCTGATTTGCGTGGTCAGGGAGGCAGAGTTATCGTCGGTGAGAGGGTCCTCCGGTTCGGAAATGTTAGCCGTCCCGGACATGACCAAAGACGATCCCGCCCCCGCTGCCGTCACTTGTCCCGTTAATTCGAAGTCAAAGCTACCGCCGTTCGCGATATCGTCCGGGATGGTACAGAGATACCCGCCAGCACTGGCGCTACAATAGGACGGCACCGAGGTGATTGTCAGACCGGTGATCGCTGGGATTTCAACCACGACTTCCGTTGCCGTATCAGGGCCATTGTTTTCAAGTGTATAAGTGTACGTGACCACTTCGCCGGAGGCGGCTTCCGTCGGCCCGACAATCTCAAGCGCCACATCAGCACCGCTGAGAATCGTTGTGGTTTCGGAGAAGCTGTTATTGGAAGGAGCCGTGTCATCCGCGCTCGGCACGGAACCAGACATGGTGATGGTGCCCGATTCTGTCGAGGTGACAATTGCGGAAAGTGCAAAGGTTTCGTCCTCAGCCAGCGCCGGGATCACACAGGAGACCGCCGCGGGCCCCGTGATCGGAAGAGCAGGGTCACAGGTCGTATTGGTCACATCCTTCAGGATGCCACCCGCCGGAATATCCAGATCGATCACGGTTTCAGGGGCTTCACCGGCACCGGTGACGGAGACGTTGTTGTTGACCGTGATGTTATACGTCACATCACCGCCGGCAACTGTCGGATCCGAACCGGCATCGTTCACGTTGACCACCCAGTCGTAGCTTTGCGCACTGGCGCTTGCCGGAGCCAGGGCGCCTACACCCAGAGACAACATCGCAAAAGTCAGGATGGATTTCGCCGCCGCGCGCAGCGACGTTGCCTTTTGCCCCTTAAGGTCAAAAGATGCCGTGGGTTTAAGCCCCGTGTTCATATCTGCGCTCTCCGCTCGCCCGCGACCGGCCTGCAAACCAGTCGCTTCAAGATGAGAGTGGCAGTGCTAAGAGAATCCGTCTGAGATGTGACATCTGACACGCCCTTTCCGGGCATTCATGTCTATTTAAATGTCGGGAATGTGGCTGTCGCGAATGTCCGTATGTGACATTCTCTTTTGCCATAAAAACGCTCTGTCCGAGGTATGTCAAAATCGATCTGTAAAACATAACTCAGAGCAATCTGGCCTGTCGAAACCCGACGAAAACCAAAACGTTCTGCAAAAGGTTGACCTGATATGCAGAAGGACAACAGCCTTCCAAGCCTCTTAAAGCTTACACATACCACTCCCAGTCTCAAATTTGCGGATATCTCGACCGCACATACCGCCCCCAGTAAATCAACTACAGCTGCCCTGTATGAATCCGCACTCACAACGTTTTTTCTTCATAGCCAGCAGTGGGCCTGTGGGTAATCAAATGAAATATCAGATGAAATTCTCTACCTTGCGCAGAGAGCGACGCGGAAAAGCGCCTCAATATAAAGAAAGAGATTACACTGTAGCCTTAAGCGATAGTGTCTGACGTCAGCGCCAATGGGACAGATTAGGCTGAATTGATAAGAGAGGGTTTCTGGCTCATCGTAACCATCAAG
>NZ_JBLWTA010000039.1:0-17327 GCF_048270365.1 Celeribacter sp. | reverse complement strand
CGGCCACCAGTTCCGGAGGCCATTCACTGGCCGTCCCGAGAGGGCGGATCACCCCCGCCCCAGGCATCTACCTTGGCGCCGAGACCCATCATGCACTAAGACTGAAACCGGACCACCCGATAGGGGCAGGCCAAATCGCGCTCCTTCAATATGCCTATGATCTGTTCTTCGGAAAATCGGTTGCGCTTCATCTCTGGTCCTTCTCGTCGGGCCAGAGCCTAATTCAAACTGGATTAGCTCCAAGGGGCAACGTCACCGCCACCAGCTTCGATAACGCGGGTAGGCCAACCGTTGTCGTCGATTGGAAAAGCGACGTGCAGCCTTCGCCTGCAATGATCGACCATTATCGTGCCCAGGTGGGCGCCTATCTCGACATGACATCGGCCGATCGAGGCATGATCGTGTTTATGACCAGCGGCGAGATTATCGCAGTACCAAGCGGTAGTGGCCACCCTGCTTAGCGAAAACAATATTCCACGCAGAAGGAATTTGCGCTGGATTTCTCGATACCTGGTTGCAAGTATGACTGCTGAGAAGGGGGGAGTGAGTTTGGGCGCCGATCGAAACAACCATATTGGCGAAATCGCTCATCAGGCACTCAATATATTTGAGACTGTGTCTGTGCGAGCTCGCGACGAACTCGCTCGTTTTCGGGGACCAACTGCAGAGAGCTTAGCGCCACTCAACACGCTGACTACCGAAAAGGCGGTGGCCAAGCTCAACGAAATTGGCCGAGAAATGTTGGACGGCCACCAAATCCTCGCTCGTGAGCCTGCGATCGCGCGTGTTGTCGCAATCGATGAGAATGACGTTCAAACGACATATTATATCTCTCGCTTTGCACCGTCTGGCTTAGGCAACGATGGGCTTAAATTCGCGAGCTACAACGCTCGCATCGGTCGCCTCGCATCGTTGCGGCCTGGCGGCTATATCGATGTTCCAGGAGGATCGCTTGAGGTCGTTGATCGAGCGCTCTTCCATGCCGAATCGCTACCTGACGGCTGGGACTCTCGGAATACCGTTTTTGAAGCTGACGGCCAGAAGACTGTCACGGTAGCGTCGCTTCTACGCCTACTTGCTGAGACTGGCGGCTCAAATGATGCGCTCGACGAAATCGAGCGCATTTTGTTCGCTGCTGAAGCTGACGAAAACATCACCGTCGGTCGTAAGCGTGGGATCATCGACAAGATGCAGTTGCGCGATCAGGCGGTGCTTGATGAGTTCCAGGACGAGATTTTCAGGCTGCCGCTAGATTCCCAATTGCTGATCCTAGGGCCGCCGGGAACCGGCAAAACCACGACGCTTATCCGTCGACTCGGTCAGAAGCTCGATCCTCACGGATTGAGCGATGAAGAACAAGAAATGGTAGAAGCCTCGCCCTCCGCACTTCCGCATGGCCAAAGCTGGATCATGTTCACGCCAACGGACCTGCTGGGCCAATACATAAAAGAAGCCTTCAGCCGCAACAATGTCCCCGCCTCCGATCTTCGGATTAAGACATGGACGAGCCATCGTAAGGAGCTATCGCGCAACCACTTCCCTATCTTGCGAACTGCCAACGGCGGTGGCCCATTCATCATGAAAGTCAGCGCCGCCACAATTACTGATTCTGCATATGAACGGCCAATCGATTGGTTTGAACAGTTCTATGCCGAGCAAGATGACGAATTTTGGTCGGGCCTTGATGGCGCTGGCAACGCTCTGGCTGACAGCTCGGATGAGGAAGTGGTCAGACTTGGGGGCCGCTTGTCATCGGCATTAGGGAGTGCCCGCAGCACCTCAAGTGCGAGTGCAATCTACGCGCTCGCCGCCTTGAATGACGATGTTCGCAAGGTGCTCGGTAGGGTCCGCAGTGAGGTTGATAGCGTTTTGAAAGCTGCCTTAACGCGTGCGCAGGCGAAAGCCCGCCAAGGCGGCGATAATTTCTTTGAACAGCTTATTAGTTTCCTCGACAAATTGGATGAGCAAACCGACTCTATCGACGACGATCTCGAAGATGAGGAAGAGGACGAAGAAGAACGGCCTACGAACAAGCCCGCAGCAGCGCAGCGCGCCTACTATGCTGCTCTGCGCTTGCAAGCGAGACGCACGCGTTCGCGGCGCCGCGGTGCGGCCACACGAACATCTGCCGTGCTAGATTGGATCGGCGATCGCGGCCTCAATGAAACGGAGGTTGCGAGTCTCGCCGAGCGCTTAACCGTTCAGCTAGCATTGAACCGTTTCAGCGCGCCCGTTCGCGGTTATCTCAACCGTATCCCTGCACGATACCGCACTTTCCGCCGAGCGGGGCGTGGTGGACAATGGTATTCCGACCAACTTGTTGGTCGGGACATACACCCGCTCGAGGCGGATGTCATAATCCTAGCAATGCTTCGTACCGCGAATTCTTTGCTGACGGACAACCGTATCAAACGAAATATCGAATTTCCTGCCTATGAGGCGCTGAAAGCTGTACGTGAGATTCAACGCAATCAGATCCTGGTCGATGAAGCGCCAGATTTTTCTCCTGTCCAACTTGCTTGCATGCGAGGCTTGGCAATTGCCCCAATCTCTTCGTTCTTCGCGTGCGGAGATTTCAATCAGCGTATTACGGAGTGGGGTAGTCGTTCCGAGGAGAGCCTCCGGTGGGTTGAACCAGGGCTCAAGATTCAGAAAATCTCCATAGCCTATCGTCAGAGCCGCCAACTGAACGATCTAGCAAACGCGCTTGCAGATCCTGCCAGCGCCAATCCTGCTGATGCTGACCTTCCTGTCGATGTAAACAACGATGCAGTGGCACCGGTCATCACCTCAGGTCTGTCAGACCCCGCCGACGTAGCTCAATGGCTTTCTCGCCGACTTTCTGAGATTGAGAGGTCCGTATCACCTCGCCCTTTGCCGTCAATCGCTGTGCTGGTGCATGAGGAAGCTGCCGTTCGACCTCTAGCCGAAGCGTTAAATGAGATATTGGAGGATCAGAATCTCCACGCTGTCGCCTGTGTAGACGGCAAGATTATTGGCCGCGATGACGAGATTCGGGTTTTCGATGTGCGTCACATCAAGGGCCTCGAGTTCGAGGCTGTGTTCTTCGTAGGTGTGGAGGAATTGGCGGAGGCAGAGCCGACGCTGTTCGAGCGCTACCTTTACGTAGGTGCAACAAGGGCAGCCACCTATCTAGGTGTCTGTGCTGGCACCACCGTTCCACCATCGTTGGACCGCCTTCGCGATCACTTTAGCGATCACTGGTAGCGGGTGCTCCTCCCCCCGTGTGTGTGTAGAGAAGCGGCGCTCTGCTCGCAGCGAACCGAAGCTAGTCAATTAGTTACGCCAAAGGCGCGACCCAACATAATTGGATCGAAAATGTCATCGCTCGCCTGGATTGATTTCGATGAAGCTGAACGCCAGCGCGCGCAGCGGATCATGGCGCTATTCCAGGAGCGGGAAACCCGCGACGAACTGGGTCTGGGCGGCATCCGCGATTCGATCGCCGATCACCTTTTCCCGGGCACAAGCACGATCCAAACCCGGCTGCGCTACATGCTGTTCATCCCTTGGCTGTTCCAGATGCTCGAAGGATCATCGGCCGGGGCGGATCAGCTCGCGAGCGAAGCGCGCGCCCTCGAAAACCGGCTCGCCAACGCGCTCAAGGCCGGCGGAGAGTCCAACGGCATCATTGGTAGGGACGCCGGTGCGGACCTCCAGAGACTGCCCAGTTCGGTCTACTGGGCTGGGCTTGGCACATGGGGCATCCGTCTCTTCCCAGGCTCAACCGACAACCTCTTTTCCTCCATGCGCCATCTCCAACGCGCGCGGCCTCGTGTCCGTGAAAGCGAGGATTCAGCGTCCGAGGCCCAAGCCCTTCAGATCTGGACCCCGACGCTGCCAGCGCGTCCCACCGACCTGCTCGACCATACGCAGTTCAAGCTCTCGCTCGATGAGGCCCAGTTCATCATCGACCGGCTCGTTGCCCATCAACCTCACAGCCTCTTGGCGTTTTTGGCGCGAAGCGGGTCCAGCCAAGCTGAATGCGACAACATCTGGGAGCACCCCCATCTTGCCGATTTCCCTGACGACGCCCGCACATTGGTCCGCCATGGCGCGATATTCTCCAGCGTGATGCACGGCGCCTCACTGCTCTACAACTTGCTGCTCAGCCGGCTCCGTGATCGGGCCGAATGGATCGAGAAATACGAGGTCCGGTTTGCCGAATGGCAATCCAGCCTAGACATGGCCGCAATCCGGGCTTGGTCACTGGATGCGTTCTGGGCGGCGATCGATCATCCCGCACACAGCATCCGGCCAGCAGCCAAACGCTTCGTCGCCGAATGGCTTGGCCTGTTGACCGCGGGCAGCGTCCTAGACGGTGCGCTGACACCGGCCGCCCGTCTTGTGCAGGATCGCGAGCGGCGACTGAAAACAAGCCAGTCCCGATTTGCCAACCGAGCCGTGCGAGACCGTTGGACAGGCGCTTCTGGTGTCGAGCCGCTGACCTTCCGATGGGCGCAAGCCAAGTCGCACCTGCGGGATCTTGCCAGTGCTGAATAGAACGACGCTCGATCCGGAAACCCGCGTTCTCTACGGCGACAGCCTGCAGCCCCCTCCGGGCTATGTCTTCGACGCTGCGATCGCGACGACTTTCTCGCTCGATTTCGAAACCGCGCTCGCCGCATCCGTCAGCCTCGCCCTGTTCGCGGCTGAAAATCGTGACGACATTCTTACCCACCCACTGGCGCTGCTCGAAGGTGCCGAGCGGATCGCTGGACGCCTCGTCATCTATGCCGATGCAGGGCATCTACATGCTCAAAGCCGCCCTCATTCACGGCTCTGCTCTCTGCTCGAACGCATCATCGTCGAAGTCGCCGCACCGCGCGGAGGTGCGTTCCATCCCAAGCTCTGGGCTCTCCGCTATCGGCCGACGCGCACCGAAGACCTGACGCTCCTGCGGTTGCTGGTGCTCTCGCGCAACCTTACGCGAGATCGGTCTTGGGACATCTCGCTACGCCTCGATGGCGAGCTGACGCGCCGCCCCGATGCGAACAACCGGCCGCTGTTCGATCTTCTGAGCCGACTGCCAGATCTCGCCGTCGCCGGCATCTCCGACGATGCGCGCGCACTGACCGCAGAGGTTGCCGAAGATATCCGGCGCGCCCGGTGGACCGTGCCCGACCGGTTCGACGAGATCAGCTTCGCGGTCAACGGGTTCGGCGGCAAAATCTGGCAGCCTGCGTCCTGCGCGCGACTGGGCATCATCTCGCCCTTTTGCGATACCAGTGCGCTCAACCTGCTCAGCGGGCTGCCGACAGCAGAAAAGCCCGTCATCATCAGCCGCCCGGATCAATTGGCTTGCGTCGACAGCGCCATACTGGACGGTTTTGAACGCGTTTCCGTCCTTGACGAAATGGCCGCCAGCGAAGACGGCGAGGAGGTCTCCACCAGCGCGCTTCAGGGACTACACGCCAAGGCATTCATCGCCGAGACGGGCTGGGACACGATTCTGACGATTGGGTCTGGCAACGCGACGCGTCCTGCCCTTCTGTCGGGCAACAATGTGGAGCTCTTCGCCTCGCTCAGAGGCAAGCGATCTAAGGTCGGCAGCGTCGAGCAGATCATGGGCGAGAAGGGCTTTGGGCGCCTCACCCGCAACTTCGTTACCAGCGAGCTTGACCCCATTGATCCCGCCACCATCGCCGCAGAGGCCCGGCTCAACGACGCACGCCGCGCCTTGTGCCGTGGTGGATTGCGCCTGCGCTGTGAGCGGATCGAGAGCATTGACGGCGATGCGCACCCGTGGCGCGTCTGGCTCATTCCCACGGAGCCGTTGCCGCTTGTCGGCATCGCCTCGCTGCAGGTTTGGCCCATCACCCGAGGAGATGGCCATGCCAGCGATGTGCTGGATGCCCTTCGCGCAGGAACGGCCGTCGATCTCGGTGCCATGCCGATCGTCGACCTCACCCGCTTTCTGGCCTTTCGGTTGACCTCAGACGGTGCCCAGGTGTCAGCCCTGTTCAGCACCAGTCTGGTGATGGAAGGCCTTCCGCCCGAACGCCATGCCGCGATCCTTCGCTGGGTGATCGACAGCCGAGATGCGTTCTTTCGCTATCTGCGGCTCCTGTTGTCAGAACTCGGCGATCCATTCGGCGCGGCTTTGGCGGCGCTGGAAGGTTCCGGCAGCATGGCTTGGGCCAGTGCCGCCGACGACGCACCGCTCTTGGAAGATATGGTTCGCGCCTTGTGTCGTGGAGGCGAAAGACTTCAGGCAATCGAACGCCTGATGACGCGATTGGAGGCTTGCAACGATACCGGCGCCGATCCGATACCCAGCGATTTCCGAACCCTTTGGGATGCTTTCCGCATTGCCCTCCAAGATCAGGGCCTCAGCCATGACGGATAACCGGTTTGAAGCCGAAGCTTCCCTCGCTCCGCTGAAAGCTTTTCAGCGTCGTACAGTCGATTATGTGTTTGACCGGCTTTACGGCGACCAGGATCCCGTCAGGCAATTCCTTGTCGCGGACGAAGTGGGCCTTGGCAAAACCATGGTCGCGCGCGGCGTCATCGCCCGCACCATCGAGAAACTTTGGGACAGCACAGATCGGATCGATATCCTCTACATCTGTTCCAATCAGGCGATTGCGGCTCAGAACATCAATCGCCTCAATGTGCTTGGCCGACGCGAGCTGGCGTTACCGACCCGCATGACCCTTATACCGCTCCAGGTCCGGGGCGATCAGGGGCTCGACGCCAACAAGGTCAACTTCATCAGCCTGACACCAGGCACGACCTTTGACCTACGCTCGACCACAGGCGTTACACAGGAACGCGCCTTGCTGCTGCGGATGCTCGAAGACCGGGTGTCGCGGCCGCGCGGCTTGCACAATCTGCTTCAGGTGTCCGCCGGTGTTGATGGCTGGAATGGCGCCGTCCGCGAGTTGTCCCTGGATGGTGTCGATCAACGGATCATCGATCGCTTCCGCCGCGACGTCGAAAAAGACGCCGAGCTGTTCACGGAGTTGGAGGCGGTCTGCGACCTCTTCCCACGTCGCCGTGACACCTATCCTCAAGAGCTGAACCAGCGGCGCAATGCCTTGGTCGGCCGCCTTCGCGGCAAACTCTCGCACGCCTGCATCGACGCCCTGAAACCCGACCTCATCATCATGGATGAGTTTCAACGGTTCCGCGACTTGCTCCACGGCGAAACCCCGGCTGCTGACCTGGCGCGCGAGCTGTTCGACTACTCGGACGGCAAGGATCATGCCGCGCGTACGCTTCTGCTCTCCGCCACACCCTACCGGATGCTGACCTTGTCCGGTGACGAACCCGACGACGGCGAACATTACCGAGATTTTCTGGAGACCTTGTCCTTCCTCTACGGTCGGACCAACGGTCCCGACGTGGCCAAGGCGCTGAAACGCGAAATGCGCGAGTTTCGCGGCTTCCTTCATGCGCTGCCCGGCGCGCGCAACGAGGCCATCGGCGCGCGCCATGTCGTCGAGGACCGGCTGCGCAAGGTAATGGCGCGCACCGAACGCGTGGCCAGCACCATCGAGCGCGACTCAATGGTGAGCGAGCCGCCGATGGCCATCACGATCCTGCCGTCTGATCTGCGCCAGGCCGCAGCAGTATCGGACGTTGCGCGCGCCCTCGATGCGCCTGAGATCACCGAATACTGGAAGTCCGCGCCCTACCTCCTCAACTTCATGCGCGACTATGCGCTCAAGCGGCTATTGAAAGATCAGCTCGACAAGCCGGCGCCCAATCTGTGCGCGGCGCTCGATCGCGCACGGCCTGCCATGCTCGATCGCGACCGGCTTGACGCCTACGAGCCGCTCGAACCCGCTAACGGTCGGATGCGCGGCGTCATGGAAGACGTGTTCGGCGATGGTCTCGATCAACATCTGTGGATCCCGCCATCCCTACCCTATTACGGTCCCGAGCGATCCGGGCCGCCGCTGACCAAGGCGCTGATCTTCTCATCCTGGTCGATGGTGCCCGATGCGATCGCGTCAATCCTGTCCTACGAGGCCGAACGCCGTATGGGCGTCGGCGCTTCGGGGCAGCGATATTTCGGTCATGTTCGCCCACGTCCCATCCAGTTCCGGCAGAACCAAGGGCGGCTTGTCGCCATGCGGGCAATGCACCTGGTCTATCCGTCGCCGACCTTGGCGCGCCTTGCCGACCCTCTTGCGATCTTTGGAGCGTCGAACGAAGTCCTGTCGGTCGACGCCATGCGTAAAGCCGTCGCCGAGCGCTTGCGCGAGAGCGTCGCCGCGCTCGCCGAGCGGTCAAGCGACACCGCAGATGGCCGCGATTGGGAATGGGCTGCCCCGGCCGTCATCGACGCCATGGCAAAAGCCAGCTCCGTCGCCTGGGTCAACTCGCCTTACGGCTTCGCCCTCCTCGGCAACGAAGAGGGTTTCAAGGAGCATGTCGCCGAACTGCGGACTGTGACGACCGAACGCACCTTTGGACCCATACCGGACACGCTGATTGACCTCCTTGTAGATGTCGCTCTCGGCAGCCCCGCAGTCTGTGCGCTGCGCGCCCTGCACCGGATCGCGCCCGATCTCGCTTGGGACGATCATCGACTGCTGAAGGCGGCGAACCAGATCTCCTGGGGTTTCCGCACGCTTTTCAACCAGCACGACGCCGTCGCCCTCCTCCGCAAGGACGACGATGACCGCTATTGGCGCCAGGTGCTGACCTACGGCGTTGAGCATAACCTTCAGGCCGTTCTCGACGAGTACGTCCACTATCTGCTCGACGCCGAGGGCTTGGGCGCCAAGCCAGCCGTTGATCGTATCGCTGGAATCAGCAAGGCGATCTCGGAGCCGTTGGCCATTCGTCCCTCGCAGATCGATGTCGAGGATCCAACGGTCGACGGTAAGAAGCTGGTGATCAACAAGTTCCAGATGCGCGGGCGCTTCGCCATGCGCCTGGCCGACTGCAAGGACGAGGAAGGCGGCGCCGCACGCCTCTCCAGCGTTCGCGACGCCTTCAACTCACCGTTCCGACCCTTCGCGCTGGCCACGACCTCCATCGGACAAGAAGGCCTCGACTTTCACCCTTATTGCTATCGGCTCTATCACTGGAACTTGCCCGGAAATCCCGTCGATCTCGAGCAGCGCGAGGGGCGTGTCCACCGCTTCAAGGGTCACGCCATCCGCCTCAATCTGGCGCATCGGCAGGTCGACGTGGTGCGTGGGCGCGAGACAGATCACGATGATCCTTGGCAGATCATGTTCGACGCAGCTCGCGCTGAGACCGAGAATGACTCTGACCTCATTCCCTGCTGGATCTACGAAGGTCCGGTGAAGGTCGAACGCCGCGTGCCCATGCTCCCGTTCAGCCGCGAGGTCCGACGACTCGAATGGCTCAAGCGGAGCTTGACCGTCTATCGCCTCGCGTTCGGGCAACCGCGTCAGGAAGACCTACTGGAGTATCTTCACAGCCTCATGGGAACCGCCATGGCGGCAGATGATCTCGACGACCTGCAGATCCGACTCCAACCGTAACGTCGCGCCACTCAGTCGCCTTCAGCTGCAAGTGCCGTGCAGCGTTCCCCGACCAACGCGATCACCTTGTCCTGCGCTGTTTTGGCGGCCTCAGCCTCGGCCGAGAAGGCAGGTAGCTGAAGCCCCTGCGCCCGGTCGGCCACACGCGCGGTCAGGTCCGCAATCGCAGTCTCGGCATCTCCGGCGGATACGCCGATTGTCCGCGCCAGCGCGAGGAAGTCCTGGCGCGTCAGGCGGTCATCCTTGCCGTTGAGCTTGAGCGCCATGCGATCGCCCCCCAGACCTGGGAAGACGCGCGTGGTGACGGCGTCGTACAGCGGCGCAAAGCGCACGCTCGTGAAGGCCTTGGCATCCACCTCGGCGACTTTGAGCACAGCGAGGTTCTTGAGGTGCATATCGCCATCGGCGATGAGCCAGGCGAACACGGCCCGGCGGAACAGGATATCGAGATCGCCGGCCGGATCGGTCGACAGCGGTCGTAGGCCGCGTGCCATCCGCTCGATCGTTCCGTCGTATTTGGCGGATGCGGGAAGGTCCAGAATGGAGCAAAAGTCCTCCATCGCCAGACGCCGCTGATCCGCAGGCCCGCGACGGATATCAAACCGCTCGACGACCAGTGCAGGCGACATGCCATCCGGCATTTCCAGCAGCGCGGCATCGGGCACATCGAACCCGGCCGAGCGGCCAAGCTCCAGGCAAAGCCACTCGACGACCGGCAACGTCTCGAAGCCCGCCGTGCCAGCGGGCTTGAGGATATGGCTGAACGGCTGATCGATGGCCGGAACGAGGGCGCCATCAGGCATCAGGCTCATCGGCGCCTTGATCTGGACGCCCGACAGGCGCGGTGTTTCCGCGCGCGCGAAGATGCGCGCCAGATTTTGCTCGAAGGTCTCCTCGATCTCGCCCCGCGCCGGACCTGCGTAGCGGCCCGTGAAGCGACCGGCGTCGATGTATCCAGCCAGTGTTGTCGTGAGAATGTCGGCAGGCAGTGCAGCCAGTTCCTCTCGCCCCTCGACGATGACGATGTTCGACATATATCGCCGTCCGCGCCGAAGCGCCTCGCGTTCATCGCGTTCATGGAGAACCTGCGCCAACCAGCCCTCGGGCAGCAGCGATTCAATAAAGGCCGGCAGCTTGCCCGGCGTGGTTTCGCGCACGAGGGCCGGTCCCGCTCGACGCCCCGGCTTCCAGCGCCATTCGAATCCATCGTGGGTCAGCCGGCCGAGCGGTTCACCGTGCCAGGCGACGATGAGATCGAGCGCCGCCTTGTTGACCGGCGCCTTGGCGACGCCCGGCTGTGCCAGCAGGAAGCGTTCGGCGCCTTCGCCTTCGCGATACCATTCATTCTCACGCGCCAGCACCCAGACGGCGTCGGCCGCGGCTTGGGGCGTCCCATGCTCCTCCACCAGACGCGCCGCCATCTGCGCACGCATGTCGGCGGTAACCGCGCTCGCATGTTCGCTGCGCAGGCGGAACGCTTCGAGAAAGCGCTGGCGCGGTGATGATGCATCGATGCGTAATTCGCCCAGGTCGTCACCGATGACAGCGATCGCCGTCGATGGATGCTTCGGCGCTTCGTTCTGGATAATCTCGAGCGTCCGCAACCGCGTGCGCTGGTTGCGGCGGCCGCTGATAAACAGCCGCCCATCGGGCATCGGCGCGAGTAGCGCTGCACTCGCCGACGACAGATAGGCGTTGGGATAGAGATAGTGTGCAATCCGGACCGCATGACCGAGGATCGTCGCCTCGATATCCCCTTGGTCGTCGACGTAAACCCCGCGCACGAGCTGGATCAACTCACCGGCCTGCGCGCGCTGATGCGCGCGCTTGGCGTCAATTGTCTCACCGACCAAATGAAGAGCCATAGGATTATCTCGCATCTCAGATGCGCGTTAATCCCACCATCCGGCTTCGCGTGCAAGAATTATCGCGCATCTGAGATGCGCGATAATTCCGACATAAAGAGCAATTGGAGCGCACCGACCCGGAATGATCGGCGCGCTCCAGAACAGTCATGCCGCGAACGGCACGCAGCCAGCCCTATGACGACTGGCCTAGCGGGCTCCGAGCGGGTTCGCCGCCATCCCCGCCACCGCCCTTGATCCGCCCCTCGCGGCGGCTTCTCCGACGGTTCCGGCGCTTCTGGGTCCCGGTCCCCAAGCTTGAACTGTCAGGGAGTCATCGATTGATCGAGCGAGATGGCCTGCACGATGGCGCGGAAATTCTCCAGAAATTCGGGGGGCCGCCCTGCCAGAAATCCCTCGATCTCAGGCATCGCCAGCAAGCGCTCGATAAAGCCGGACGCCACGACCAAGACCAGCAAGTCGTCGCCATAGGAGACCTCAAGCTCCTTATAGTCCTCACTCACCGACGCCATCTCCCGTTCGAGACGCCCCATCTGCTCGGCCGACAACCCCGTAGCCTTCTTGAGTTCGTCCGGCTTGTGCAGATCCGACGGCTTCGAGGTCGCCAGGAGCGCCTTGGCATAACTGACCGTATAATTGTTCGCCGACACCATCAGTTCGGCCACCTCGAGCTGACGGATCGGCTTCATCTTGCGCAGCTTCTGGAAGGCGTGGTGCCCAACCGGCTTGTCCTTCAGCAGCTCGGCGACATCCCCGCTGATCCCTGCCAGCAGATGGCGGCACTGGCGGATCACCTTCACGTCGACATTGAGCGCGCGCGCCAGCTTTTCCTCCGACACCCCACGATCAAGCGCGCGCACGATCATGTAGTGTTCCTGAATCGTCGCCAACCGGTTGACCCGCTTATTGTAGGTGAAGGACTCGTCATCGTCGGCGACAACGCAAGGGGCCTCGGTCGCACCAAGAAACCGAAGGGCATCCAGCCGCATGTGTCCGTCGAGGAGAAGGTAGCTGCCGCCTTTCTGGCGCGCGATCGACAGCAGCTCGATCAGCCCGACTTCCGCAACAGATGCTGCGATCCGGCGATATTTGACGGACACACGCACCCCTGCCGGCAGCGCCTTGGTCGCCAAGAGCTCACCGATCGGGAGGGCTAGGATCTTGCGCTCGAAGGAGATTTTGACCGTATCGAACATCTTACGCCTTCGTCGGTCCAATCCGTTCGGCCAGTGCGCGCGGCAAGGTGCTCAACCCCTCCGCCCGCAGCAGCGTCACGAAATGATCGTCGGCCAGCAGACGCCGCATGGCGTTGGCCACGAACAGCAACCGGCTGCGCGCCAAGGAGGCGCGCTTGATCAGCAGCTTCTGCCGCTACGTTTCGCGTTGATAGGCGCGGATCAGGCTCTCCGATGTGACAGGCTTTTGGGTGCGACCAACCCGCGATCCGCGCTTATGCAGCTGCTTGCCGCTGGTGTTGCACTGTTCGATGATCTGCCGGATCGCGAGCACCTGATTGCCCGGGATCGACTTTTCCTCATAGGCCTGCGCCAACGCCTGCTGAACCTCGCCTTCCTTGGCGCGGGCGATCTCCATGGCGATCGAATGCGGGATGACGCCGCGCTCGACCGCCGCGATCAGCTTTTCCTCGCCATTGTCGAGCAACAGGCAGATCGCACTGACATATTCGACCGAGAAATCGACCTTGGCGGCGATCTCCGGGTGCGAATAGCCCCGGGCGCTCAGCGCGCCGATGGCGTGAACCAGTTCCAATGGGCTGTGCTGGCGCCGCGCAAGGTTCTCGACCAAGCTCATCACGTAACAATCTTCCTCGGCCGCATCGATCACGATGGCTGGGATTGCGGTCTGACCAAGTGCGATGAAGGCCTCGAGGCGACCCTGACCGCACACCAGGTCAAACCGCGTCTTTCCGGGTCGCTGGCTGACCGTGATCGGCTTCTTCAGCCCGAGATGGGCAATGCTATTCACCAGCTCTTGGAAGATCCGCTTGTTGCGTACCCGCGGGTTGAGAATGGTGATCAGATCGACCGGCACCGAGCGGATTTCGGGGAGCGGTGCGCTCATGCGGCAACCTTCAGCGGCACGCGGCGCGTCAGATCGAAAAACGCCTCCAAGGTATCGAAGCGGTAGGCATCGAGCAGGATGCCGTTCTCTAGTGCGAGCCTCAGATTCGGCGTGGCGCCGACGTCCAGCCATGGCAGCAAGTAGTAGTCGTGTATGGCGGCATTATCTTCCTGCATCCGGGCCACGATGGTGATGCTGGGCCTCAACCCGCTGTCGAAGCGCACCTTCCAGCGCAGCCCGCCGGCAGGGCTGATGTGGCACCGAGAGATCACCAGCGAGGCCGTGAACTCGTCATTGATATGCAGTAGGTCGGTGACGGGGTCGCGGTGCACCGTGCCGCCGGCCGCGCCAATGTCGGCGATGACCTGTGCCACGACATCGGGATGCAGTGTCCGCAGCGTTCGATTGGTCTCGATGTAGCGATAATCCCGCGAGGGGGCGTACCCAACAAGCTGATAGGCACGCACCAGGCTTCCGAAGCGGTGTCGGAACGTCGAGCTGGACGGCATGTCCTCGACCTCGTCGATCACAAGGCCCGACAACCAGCCCTTCTCGACGAGCAAAGCAGACAGCCGACCAAGAAGCTCCTCGTCGGTGAAGCGGCGGCTGCGCTCTTGGATAATCCGCTGGGCCGCCTCGAAAGCCCCATCGCCCCGGCCCCACATATCGGGCGTGTTCACCACCCGCTTCGCCTTCAGCTTGAAGGACGCCCGATTGTAGACGTTGTTGCCGATGTACTTTTCATTGGTCAGCACTTGGTGAACGGTTCCGCGCGTCTATGGCCGACCAAGATCGGTGAGGATGCCCTCATCATTGAGGGCTGCGGCGATCTCCGTTTCGGTGCGGCGCTGGACGACGAACATCCGGTAGAGACGCCGGACCACCTCGATCTCTTCAGGTGGCCCCGGCCTGAGCACGACCCGGTCCGTTTGCAGGCTCTTCTGCTCTCCATGATTGAGGACCGCTTTGGGCTGGCGATGCTCATCTACGAGATAGCGGCGTAGGCCAACCGGCCCCAGCGGCTCACGTCATAGACTAGGATCGCCTTGAAGTCGGTCTGACCGCCTCGCACGTCGGCGATGAGCGCTGAAGCGATAGCCGACCATCGAGCCGAAGGCCGCTCTTGCCCGATTCCTCGTAGATCTTCACGATCTCGAAGCCACGCCGAGCGGCGTATTGGGCGATGATTTTGGCCTGGTTCTCGGTCGAATATTTCTGATGCTCCGTCGACATACGGACATACTGCGCGGCGCGCACCGTAGGTCGCGGCGATACTTCAGAAATGACCGACTCCGATAAGTTCATCACACAGGTTGCTTTCGTTTAGGCTCCGAGCGGACAGGTTTGACTTCCCACCAAATCTATTGGGAGTCAGGACGAATGTCGTTCTCCGAGAAAGACCGAAAACTTCAGTCGAAAACTGGAAACTCTTTTCCGTCGCCCCAGCCAAACGAGCCGCTCGCCGCGGCGATCGCCGCAGCGCTGAAGGCGGAATTCGGCACCCCCCCCTCCGCCCACAAGACCGTGGCGCAGCTCACGCGCTCAAACGAGCGCGCGGTTCGGAATTGGCTCGAGGGCAAGAACAGCCCCAGCGGGGAGAACCTGGTAATCCTGATGCGACACTCTGATCTCGTCCTCCGCACGATGCTCAGCCTGGCGGATCGGCAAGACTTGGTATTGGCGATCGGTCTGGCGAGCCTGCGACGACAGCTTGTTGACGCCGTGGCGGCGATCGACGAACTGCCCCTCGCGCCTGACTAACGGCTACCGGACGACAAGCACGACCCCGCCGATTTGCACGCCATTGCCGCCGCGAGCCCTACGCCGGAGCGTTCGCTCTTTTCATGTCGGGTCTATCGGCTCCAATCGGCATCAGACGTCAATCTCGTTGGAGTAGAGTTATGTCGACGAAATCTGAGGCCCTCAAAAAGCGGATGATCCGCCGCCATGAGCTTCGGCAGATCGTACCGCTGGCCGACACCACCATCTATGAGATGGAACAGCGCGGCGAATTCCCTCGTCGCTTTGCGCTCACCCCGCGCTGCGTGGTGTGGGATCTGGCCGAGGTCGAAGCCTGGCTGACCGAGCGCCTGGCGACAGCCCGGCGATCACCCATCGACCGGGCGCCGCATCCCGATGTACGCAAGCGCAAGGCGCGTCCCGTCAAAGCGCCGGATCAGGCGCGAGCCTAGGCATCGATGGCGGAATCAGGACCGGCACGCGCTTCTGCCCCGCCACCCAGGCATCGATGATATCAGACCCATTCCTGCATCATGTGCCGCCGCTGATGCTCGTACTCCGCCTTGTTGTAGACTCCCCGCGAGGACCGCCCATCTTCATGGGCCAGGCACTTTTCGATCCAGTCACTGTTGAACCCCAGTTCGTTGAGCAGGGTCAATCCGGTCCGGCGCAAGTCATGTACCGTGAACGGCTCCAGCGGTAAGCCTTCCTTCTTCGCGCGCTCAACGACGGCATAGGTGACGCGGTTGAAGGTCGCCCGGGACATCGGCGCATCCGCATCATACCGAGACGGCAGAAGGTAGCGCGAGTTGCCCGCGCAGGTCTTCAACGCGATCATGATGTCGAGGCATTGCTGCCAGAGATAGACGTTATGCGCCTTGGATCGCTCCATGCGCTCCTTGGGGCTCGTCCACACAGCATTCTCGAAATCGACCTCGTCCCAAGACCGCATCCTGCAGCTCGCTCTTGCGCACCATTGTCAGCAGGAAGAGGCGCATCCCGAGTCGGATCGTTGGCAGCGTCGCCACATGGTCGAGCTGCTTGAGCATCACGCGAATTCCCGTCGGCGACAGCGACCGATCCTTTGGAACGAACGTCGCGATCGAGGCGGGGCCGACATCATCGGCCGGATTGGCGACCTTCTCGCGGTGCAAGATCGCAAACCCGTAGATCTGCTTGAGGATGTCGCGGACATGGATCGCAGTCGCCGGAGCGCCGCGATCGACGATCTTACCGCAGTGGGCGCGCAGGTCGTCCGGCGTGATTTCTATCAGCAGCCGATTCTTCCAGACTAGCAGAAGCTCTCGTTCGAAAATCGAACGCCGCATCGCGCGGGTGCTGTCCGCCATCGGTGCCTTCACCAACCAGCGCTCACCAAACTCACCGAAGCTCTTGGCCTCCTTGATCCGGCGTTTGTCGCGTTGCTTTTCCTGAGCCGGGGACCTGCCTTCAAAGACTGCACGCTTGGCGTCGATCGTCGCTTCACGAGCTCGCGCGAGCGACAAGCCGGAGGGACCGTACTTCCCGAGCGTGAGCGTCTCGCGCCGCCCATGCAGCCGGTAGTCCAGCCGAAACGTCAGCGTCCCGGAGGTTGAGACCTGCACATAAAGGCCGTCACGGTCCGTGACCTTGTAGGCTTTTTTGCGTGGTTTCAGGTTCTTAAGGGCAACATCGGTGAGTATACCGACCTCCTCTACGCAAAATACCGTCAGGCGATTTTTGGCCATTTTCGCCAACTTTATCACTTGATTTACAATGGTTTAGTGCGGAAAAAATACCGTCACTGGCTTCAATACCTCTGACGGTATCGCTGGATTGGGCCAAGTGCAAGTTTGCCGGATACCGTCACGCATGACTCCAGAACCAACCGCTGCTCCGCGATTGATCCCGATAGATAACGTGAGATAATCTTTTTATTTCAATGCGTTGATAGAACAATGCCGATTGGTCGCGATAGCCCAAAATGGCCCCGAATCATTCCCACTCAATTGTTCCCGGGGGCTTGGAGGTGATGTCGTAGGTGACGCGGTTGATGCCCTCGACCTCGTTGATGATCCGCGTTGCGGTCTCGCCGAGGAACTCGTGGGTGAAGGGATAATAGTCCGCCGTCATGCCGTCGACAGACGTCACCGCGCGCAGCGCGCAGGCGTAG
>NZ_JBLWTA010000038.1:0-20106 GCF_048270365.1 Celeribacter sp. | reverse complement strand
GCCGACCTGCCAATAAGTGCCCTGCTTGCGACCCTCGGGGAAATACTGGCGGCAGAAACTCTCGGCACGGTCTGCCAGATCGGCCGAGAGGTCTGCGATGCTACGCTGCGCGCTCATGCGGCGGCATCCGCGGCGCTTGCGCCAACTGGATGCTCGGCAAGCACCCGTGCCAGCACGTCAGTGCCGTCCACCGGGATGAACACCCGCGTCTTCCACTGGATCACCTCGGTGAAGCAGCCCATGGCCTTCAACCCCGGCAGGGCCGCACCGGACGCGCCGATCAGCTCACATCTCGGCTGCCCCATGACGAGCGACCGGCGCAACTGGTAACCGCCGAGCAAGCTGAGGGTCGTCCTCGCTTCCATCACCGCGCCGAACACCTCCTGCGGCGACATCTCGATCTGACAATCGAGCCCAAGGCGCGCATAGACGTTTAGAAGCTGCTCCTGGCTGACTAAACGGCCGATGACGCGCTCCCCGTCCTCGGTCTGCAGGCGGTAAATGCGCATGTTGTCGGTGGGGAGTCGGTCCCAAATCGGCAGAAGGAGGCCGCAGATCAGCGTGATCTTCGACGTGGCAAACTCCGGTACTGCCTCGACCTCGGCCTGCCAGAGCTGTTCGAACATCGCATCATCGATCTCTACCCAGTGTGATTTCGAGAACTCGGAACGTGCAAGGATCTCGGTCGCCATGGGACGCAGGAGCTTCACCCGCAGGATCGGAACACCATCCTCATCCATGAAGGCCGGCGCTTTGATCATCAGCGCCGCACGCTTGGAGGTTTTATTCCAGCAAAGCGTGACGCCTTCCGTGTTTGTGCAGATCGATTTGACCCGGGGCAGAGTGAGCGGATCGTTGCGGTCCGTGCGCTCGACGGTCAGGGCGGTGGCCGTCGCGCCCGTCGCCTCATGCTCGAAGATGACCTTGCGGTCGGTGATCACGAACTTCTCTGCGCGCAGGGTCTCGAGGCCAACGTCCAGCGTGCCCGCCTGGCGCGCATCTTCGATTATGGCCGAAAGAAACCCGCCGAAGGCCTCGAAGATCGCATCCTGCATGTCGATGCGGAGCGCCAGACAGCGGTTCAGGAACTGCTGGATCGGCGGCAGGTTCTCCTTCATGGTGCCATCCGCTTCATCAAGCGTCAGCCCGGTCATCTCCTGGAACTTTGCGTAGGAGCAGGCCTCGATCTTGCCCGCACGCAGCTTGTAGAAGAACTGCCGCAAGGCTGCCCGCGCATAGGGGCTTTCGAGGTTGTCCTCGGCGCGGAACATGTTCTGCCCAGGCGACACGCACTTCGAAGTTCAAGGCGGGAGATCCCGGGGCTCGAGCGATTGCAGCTCTCTGAACCGGTGTGAACCCAGCCTTCCGAACCGCATACCGGCCCGTGGCGTCATGCAAGGCCACGCTCAGAGGCCTGACACCCGTCCGATCGAAGACCCCGCCGACGAATCGAAGTTTACGCTTGTCAAAAAGGGGTCAATGGTATGGACCCCGCTGCCCTCGGGCGGTGTATCTTGGAAATGCAAACAGGAGGGTGCATGCCATTGAAATCAAGAGAATCGGCCTTGATCTGGCCAAATACGTTTTTGAAGTTCACGCCGTCGACAACGATGAGAATGTCGTGCTTCGAAAGACGCTGAGACGCGAAGCCGTTGCGCAGTTCTTCGCCGAGCTTGAGCCTTGTGTTGTCGGAATGGAGGCTTGTTGCGGATCGCACTATTGGGCGCGTGTTATGACTGATCTGGGGCACGAGGTCCGGTTGATCTCGCCTCAGTTCGTGAAGCCGTATGTCAAGTCGAACAAGAATGACCGCAATGACGCTGAAGCTATTTGCGAGGCGGTTGGCAGGCCGTCGATGCGGTTTGTACCGCCGAAGTCGCCGGCGCAGTTGGAAATCCAAGCGGTCCACCGTATCCGCCAACGTGTGGTTGCAAATCGTACCCGGCTCGTGAACCAGGTCCGAGGTTTGCTTGGGGAGCACGGTGTCGTTGTGCCGCGAGATATCAACCGCATCCGGCGTACCCTTAGTGAAATTGCGGACGGTCGGTCGGGTGGCTTTGGTGGGCTCTTTGTCGAGATGCTGTGCGACATCCGGGAGGAGCTGGCCGAACTGGATGCGCGCCTCGCTGGTTACAATCAGCGGATCAAAAGCCTCTATCGTTCCAATGAGATGTGCCAGCGTATCGGCCAGATCGAGGGGATCGGTCCGATTACCGCAACGGCGCTGGTCGCCGCAGTTGGCGATAAATCCTGCATCAGAAATGGCCGCCAGTTTGCTGCTTGGCTGGGCCTGGTGCCAAAGCAGCATTCAAGCGGCGGAAAAGCGCGGCTGTTCGGCATAAGCAAACGGGGCGACAGGTACTTGCGGACGATGTTGATCCACGGCGCGCGCGCGGTACTGGGCCGCTCGGCCGGAAAAACCGACACGCGAAGCCAATGGATCAACCGGATGCGGGAAAGACGTCATCCGATCGTCGTCGCGGTCGCCTTGGCAAACAAGTACGCACGGATCGTTTGGTCACTTCTGTCAAACGATCAGGAATACAGTCGGGGACACATAGTCTGATCCAGACTACGAACAACCAAGTCAAGGAGGACTGAAAGGAATATTGCAACATCTGCCAGGAGATGGAGAAGGGTCACGCCCGTTGCTTCTTGAACCTGATGTGTGGATCGGCAAGGTCAGCACCAATGCCTTAGGGGCGATGAGGGAGAAGCAAGCGGAAATCCATCGGGGCTCGCGGCGATGATCTATCAGGCCGCCCTAAGAAGCCGGATATACATCAGCAATCGCGACCTTCGATCCAGAGCCAAACAGACCGTTGCAATTAGGCGGGGTCCATATACATCCACACACGCCCCTCCGGCGTCGACGGGGGGCGGCGTGACCGGGTCGAGCCCCGGTCACAGCCCCGGCAGGTTGCGGCAGATATGTTTGCCGAAGGCCATCACGGTTGGCGACGGATTTTCCTGTGCATATTCGACCAGAACACCGATTTCCGGCAGTTGCGGCAGGACTTTCCCCTGCACGTAAAGGTCCTTTGGGATGGCCTTCTGCGTGAAGACGCTGATGGCCAGTCCTGATCGTGCGATCGCGATCAACCCGGCCAGGCTGTTGCTGGCAAAGGCGATGCGGTAGCCGAGCTTCGCACGTTCCATCACCTGACACGCCGCGCGGTGATCCATCGTGTTCGACGCCGACAGTGCCAGCGGAATCACGTCATCATGGTATTGCAGCGCCAGGTTCGGCTTGTTGCCGACCCAGACCAGTGGCTCCATGCGCAGGATCTCGTCCTTCGGCCCGGGTTTCGGGGTCGAGACGAGGGCGAGATCGATCTGACGCTGCTGCAGGAGCTTGCGTAATTCCGCGGTCGGTGCTGACACGACGTTGATCTCCAGCAGCGGGTGCATCGCCCCGAAGGTCTGGATCAGCGCGGGTCCGAAGGCGATGAGGTAGTCCTCCGGGCAACCGAAGCTGATCGAGCCATGCAGGCCCTTCTGGGAGAATTGCGAGATCGCTTCGTCATGCGCCATCAGGATGCGGTTGGCGTGGACCAGAAACCGCTCTCCGCTTTCCGTCAGGCGGATGCCGCTGCCCGAACGGTGGAACAGCGTGTGCCCGACCGTCTTTTCCAGCCGTTGTATCTGCATGGTGACGGCCGACTGGGTGCGCAGGACCTGAATGGCCGCCGCGCTGATGGAGTTCGATTTCGCCGCGCAGACGAAGGTGCGCAACAGGCGAAGGTCGATCATGCGATGCACTATCAACTCTCCTGATATCAGTTTTGATTACTATCAATTTTACCGAATGCGCCTTCGCTGTCTATCTTCACCTGGACGAATCGGAGGACCGGAAGATGACTCAAAACGCAAATCAAGAATTCTGGACTGCCGCGCAGCATCTGGTGCGTTACGGCGGTGCCTTCGACCGGGTGATCATCGAGCGTGCGTCGGGCAGCAACCTCTATGATTCCGACGACCGTGCGATACTCGACTTCACGTCCGGACAGATGTCGATGCTGGTGGGGCACAACCATCCGCGCGTCACGGAGACGATCCGCCGGCAGGCCGAGACCGCCGTCCATCTCTTCAGCGGCATGCTGAGCTGGCCGGTGGTCGATTTCGCGAAACGGCTGGGCAGCATGGTCGCCGGGCTGGACCGTGTCCTCCTGCTGTCGACGGGGGCCGAGTCCAACGAAGCCGCCATTCGCATGGCCAAACTGGTGACCGGCAAGCACGAGATCGTGGCCTTCGCCAAGAGCTGGCACGGCATGACGAGCGCGGCGGCTTCGGCCACTTACTCCGCTGGTCGCAAGGGCTACGGACCGGCGACGGTGGGCTCGCTGGCCATTCCGGCTCCCAATGCATACCGCCCCCGGTTCCGGGACGCCGACGGCAATCTGGACTGGCGCGCCGAGCTCGACGACGGCTTTGCCCTCGTCGACGCCCAGTCGACCGGCAGCCTCGCCGCCTTCATCGCCGAACCGATCCTGTCCAGCGGTGGCATCCTCGAACTGCCCGAGGGCTATCTCGCGGCGCTGAAGGAAAAGTGCCGCGAGCGGGACATGCTGCTGATCCTGGACGAGGCGCAGACCGGTCTTGGCCGCACCGGCGACATGTTCGCCTTCCAGCGCGACGGCGTGACCCCGGACATCCTGACACTGTCCAAGACGATTGGGGCAGGCCTGCCGCTGGCCGCCGTGCTGACCTCCCGCGAGATCGAGGAGAAGGCGCATGAACGCGGGTTCCTGTTCTACACGACCCATGTCTCCGACCCGCTGCCCGCGGCTGTCGGGCTGACCGTACTCGACATCGTCGAGGAAGAGGGGCTGGTCGACCGGGCCCGGCACATGGGGCGGCTCCTGTTCGACGGTCTCGATGCTCTGAAACAGCGATACGACTGCATCGGCGACGTGCGCGGTCGCGGCATGATGGCCGGAGTGGAGATCGTCTCGGACCGTGCCGCCCGCATGCCCGACCACGAGACCGGCGCGCGCATCTCGGCCGAGGCGCTGCGGCTGGGACTGAGCATGAACATCGTCCGGCTTCCGGGCATGGGCGGCGTTTTCCGGCTCGCACCATCGCTAACTATGAGCGAGGCCGACCTCGAACGGGGGATCGGCCTGATGGGCGAGGCGATCGAACGTACGCTCAGCGCGAACTGACGCCTTCATCACAACCACATCCAAAGTGTCGCCGCCACGGCAGGCGACGCCCCCTTCAGGGAGAATTCGACGCATGACATCCGAACAAGTGACACCGACAGCCCCGAGGACCCCGGTACGACAGCAGCGCATTCGTGTTTTGGTTGCCAAGCTGGGGCTGGACGGCCACGACCGGGGCGCCAAGGTCGTGGCGCGTATCCTGCGCGATGCCGGGATGGAGGTCATCTATTCCGGCCTCTACAAGACGCCGGACCACATCGTCGATGCGGCGATCCAGGAAGATGTCGACGTGATCGGCGTCAGCCTCCTCTCCGGGTCGCACGGCCCCCTCTTCGGTGCACTCTGCGCCCGCCTGAGGGACAAGGGCGCCGACCATGTCATCGTGGTCGCCGGGGGCGTGATCCCCGAGCAGGACTATCCCGAACTGCTTGCCAGCGGCGTCAACATGATCGTGCCCCAGGAGGCGCGGTCGGAGCTGATCGTCACCACCATCGAAGAACTGGTCGCGGCGCGGGGACCGATCTGACAATGCAGGTCGTCAGAACGAAAACCGATCCGGCGCGCTACCAGCCATCGCTCGACCTGGTGTCGAAGGTGCTGGCGGGCCAGGTGGCGGCGGTCGCGCGGATGATCACCCGCGCCGAGGCTGAGCAGGACGAGGCCGCCCCGGCCCTGGCCGAAATCTACCGGGCCGGGGGTCGCGCGCATGTCATCGGCATCACCGGGGTGCCGGGCGGCGGAAAGTCGACGCTGATCTCCGCGCTCATCCGCAGCTATGTCGCGTCCGGGCACAAGGTGGCGGTGGTCGCCGTCGACCCGAGCAGCCCCTACTCCGGCGGGGCCATCCTTGGCGACCGCATCAGGATGAGTCAGGCCGCCGACCCGGCGCGGGTCTTCATCCGCAGCATGGCAACGCGGGGCCATCTTGGCGGCCTGTCGCGGGCGACCTTCCAGGCGGTCGATATACTGGATGCCGCCGAATATTCACCGATTTTCATCGAAACGGTCGGCGTCGGCCAGGATGAGGTCGAAATCGTCACCGCCGCGCATTCGGTGGTTGTGCTGTCGCCGCCCGGACTGGGCGACGAGATCCAGGCAATCAAGGCCGGCGTGATGGAGATCGCCGATATCCACGCCGTGTCCAAGGCGGACCGGCCCGAGGCCGCCGCGACCTCTGCCGCGATCAGGGCGATGATGGCTCTCGGCTCCGATGCGCCCAGATCCAGCTGGACCACACCGGTCCTGCCCATCAGCGCGACGACCGACGCCGGCATCACCGCCCTGGTCGAGGGCCTGGCGGATCACCGCGAGCATCTTGGCACCAGTGGCGAACTGGCTGGGCGCGCGGCCGGAATGGGGATCGCCGTTTGGATGGCGGCGGCACAGCGACCGATTGTCAGTCCGATGATCGTTGCACTGGTCTGCGGGATCGTCTTAGGAAATGTTGGGCTTTCGAAACCAGTGCTCTCTGCGGGAACGGCGATTGCTATGCGGCCAGTCTTGCGAACGGGTATAATTCTTTTGGGGTTCCGCCTCACGCTTGGCGACCTGGGACAGCTTGGATTTGCCGGGTTTGTCATGGTCGCACTACTTGTCGTGGCAACCTTCTTTGTGATCCTGCGGGCGGGGCGCGTATTGGGCGTATCGCCGCAGTTAAGCGAATTGATTGCAGCGGGTACTTCGATCTGTGGCGCTTCGGCGGTACTGGGCATGAACACGCTGACCCGCGCCCGAGACGAAGAAGTTGCTTATGCCATAGCCTGCGTTACTATATTCGGGACCGTGTCGATGGTGACTTATCCCATTCTGCTGCCCCTGCTTGGCCTTGACGAACATGCCTTTGGTCTTTGGGCTGGCGCGACGATCCACGAGGTTGCGCAAGCGGTTGGAGCCGGGTGGTCGGTGGGCGAGGTTTCGGGTGAAACCGCGACGATCACCAAACTAAGCCGGGTGCTGATGCTGGCCCCGATGATCATCGGCGTCGGGGCGTTTCGGCGCGGTCATGGCGCGACGGGCGGGAAACTACCGTTGCCGCTCTTTGTATTCGGGTTTCTTGGGGCCATCATTCTTAACACCGTGGCCTCGATTCCAGCTCAGATGACCGAATTTCTAACGCTTGCCTCTACCTTCATGCTGGCAATGGCGCTTGGCGCGATGGGGTTGGAGACACGGTTGGTGGCCCTCAGGGCCGAAAGCCTGCGCGCCCTTATCCTTGGATGCGTAGGCTGGCTTTTTATCTCGGTGATGGGTGCGTTGCTATTCATCACGCTTGGCCTGTTTACCTAGTCGGCCTTGAACAACACGATTTAGGCTGCAGCGGCTATGTATGAGCGCTGATTTCCGGCAGTGGTGCCCCTAATTGTTTTCATGGCGCCGGTGATTGATGAGGATCAGGTCAGGGATCTGCATGCCAAGATCGGGGAGTTGGCGGTGGCCAACTCTTTTTTGGAAAGAAAGCTCAAGCCTTGGGGCGGGAAGTGAGGCGCGGCATGATCGAACGCTACCATCCGGACCTGTCCATCGGCCAGCAGTGCGCACTGCTGGCCGATCCCGCGGTCGTCGTTCTACTATGCGCCGCAGTGAGAGACAGAGCGGTACCTTACGCTGATGCGGTTGGTCAACGTGCAGTTCCTCGACACGCCGTTCTTCGGCGTTCGACAGATGATCTGGCACCTGCGCAACGATGGCCATGCGGTGAACGAGAAGCGCATCCGCCGGCTCATGCGGCTGATGGGCATTATGCCGATCTACCAGAAAGCCAACTCCAGCAATCCGATGGAAGGGCACAAGACTTATCCCTACCTGCTGCGCGGGCTGCGGTTGGACCAGCCAAACCAGATCTGGTACGTGGACATCACCGATCTGCCAATGCGCTGGGGTTTTCTCTTTCTGGTGGCGATCATGGACTGGCATACCCGGATGGTTCTGTCGTGGCGAATCTCGAATACGCTGGACGTGGACTTCTGTGTCGAGTCGCTGAACCATGAGGCCATCTATCGGTTCGGACCGCCGGACATCATGAACAGGGTCCAAGTTCACCGGATCGGCCTGGATCACAACGCTGAAGGAAGCGGGCATCCGCATAACGATGGATGGCAAGGGCCGCTACTTGGACAACATCTTCATCGAGCGTCTGTGGCGCACCCTGAAATACGAGTGCGTCTACTTTCACGCTTGGGATGCCGGGTCACAGGCCCGCGCGGGTATCAGGCAATGGATGGAGTTTTACAATCACCGCCGCCCGCACAAAGCCCTTGGCGGCCAATCACCGGCGGTGGTCTACGCACATCAAATCGAAACAATGCAACCCAATCAGCAGGAGCAGATCAGAGCTTAGAAAGCGCCAGTTCATATCCAGGGAATGGGGAGCACCTCAATGTCGGGGGCGGGGTATCTGTCCTCAAGAAACTCCAAGATTGCCAGCGATTGAGTGACTGTGGTGCCAGCCTCGTCGATTAGAATTGGCAACGATCCGGTCTGGGAAATCGCTGCGATTTCGGCGGGCGGCCAACCGGTCTTGTCGGTCGGGGTCTTGAACATCACCCGCTGAACATCGGACAGTCCCTTCTCTGCCAGGTAAATATTCAGGCGCTGCGGATAGGGGCCAAAGCCAAAATTGTAGAGCTTCACTGCCTTACCCCTCATTGGCCCAGGCGACCCATCCGCGGAAGGATAACCCGGAATAGAACAAGGCTGGGTCGCGGATTTCGGCTTCAGTCAACTGAGCCTCTTCCTCGATTGCGGTCAGCAGCGTCAACCGTTTGGCGGAACGAATCCAAGTTCAGACGGCCGCCCCCGAAGGCTTACACCTCGTGCGCTAGCTAACGTTCTATACGTTTCACGTTGGTGAAACGGGCATTGGCATCAGGCTCGACCACCATGCCGCTCTGATTAGGATCCAGCAATCCATGCAATAGCGCCGAAAAACTAGCGGCGACCCTTTGAGAGGCGGTTTGAGGGTCGTCAGAGTTTGCTACCCAGTTCGAGGCACCCAGAGCCGCCGAACTGATAATGTTTGCAGTTGCTTCCGGGTCAAAGTTCTTGGTTGACAAGACTCCCTCCTCAGCCAAGGCTTCCAGTTGCTCTAAGGTGTTCCGAATGCACGACCGGTGAATCCTCCATTGTGATGGGTCTCCCAGAACGGCAGGCCCGTCCAGAAGGACTATTCGCTGCACCTCGGGCTCGGTGGCCATCATGACGTAGGAAACGATCGAGGAAACGAAAGCACCCCAACTGCTGTCGGCGTTTTGCGACATCTCGCTACGGCGCTCGTCCATTTCTTCGTCGATTTGCTCGATGACCGCCTCCAGCAGGGCCGGTTTCCCCCCGAACTGATGGTATAGGGCACCCCGGGTAACACCCGCTTCCGCCACAATGTCTTCCATCGACGACTCCGCATACCCGCGCGACGAAAACATGCCCCGGGCCGCATGGATCAGCCGCTGTCGGGTTTCGGCCATCGACTCTGCTCTTGTCCGTTTCATGTACTCTTCACTCCGCGATTTAACATACAAGATGAATGTGAGTTGACATACACTGTGTTTGTCAGATACACCCTAACCTAGATCCGGCTTGCAGAGCAAGGCAGTGCGATCTTTCTGAGGGAGGGAAGGAAGCGATGAAAATTCACCGTCAACGGTGGCCACAAGGAGTAGTCGGTCCTGCTCTTGGCCTGATTGTGAACCCATTCTCAGGGCTAGGGGGGTCGGTTGGGCTCAAAGGGTCGGATGGGTTCGAGACGGTTCAAGAGGCTCTTCGGCGCGGGGCGGTTCCGCAGGCCAACCGAAAGGCTGTGCTAGCGCTTGACGCGATCAGGGAAGACCTGCCTCAACTGAAGATCGTTACAGCCGGAGGCGCCATGGGGGAGGCCGTCGCGCGGGGTGCAGAGGTCATTCACTGCGCTGACGCGACAGCCACAACCGGTATCGATACGACTGCAGCAGCACAGGTCATGTCCGATTATGGCGTGGATTTGATCCTTTTCGTAGGCGGCGACGGAACCGCCCGCGACGTCGCTGCCGGTACGTCCTCAGGCATACCTATCTTGGGGGTGCCAGCAGGGGTGAAAATGCATTCATCCGTTTTTGCGCAGACTGCAAAGAAAGCGGGACGACTTGCTGCGCTTTTCCTAGCCGGAAGCCGGGATGTGACCCTTCGCGAGGCCGAGATCATGGATATCGATGAAGATCTGATACGTAAGGACAGAGTGTCCGCACGACTCTACGGTAATGCCTTCAGCCCTTACCTTGAACGAATGTCTCAAAATGCCAAGGCCGGTGCAGGCCCAGGCGAAGAGGCGATAGCAAATGCAATCGCGTTCGAGGTCGCTTCGGACATGCGTCCCGGCTGCCTTTATATTCTCGGGCCCGGCACTACGACACATCGCGTTGCCAAGACGCTTGGCCTGGACGCAACTCTGCTGGGGGTGGACGCTGTTGTGGACGGAAGACTCGTAGGCCGTGATCTGGACGAGCGTGGCCTTCTGGCTTTGATGAACAATCACGAAACCTGGCTGGTGGTTAGTGTCCTTGGCGGGCAGGGCAGCCTGTTTGGGCGCGGGAACCAGCAGATCAGCGCAGAGGTTATCCGCCGCGTGGGTCGCAAGCGCATTATCGCAATGGCCTCGGTCCAGAAGCTCATCGCACTGGGGAACCAGCCGCTGCTCGTCGACACCGGCGATGACGAAGTCGACGCGATGCTGTCGGGACATATCCGACTTGTCACTGGCCCCGCACAGCAAACGGTCTTTCCGGTTCAGCCGTAGGCTCACAAAGTTCGCAGCATGGAGATAAAAATGACTGTTCGATCACCACATCCATACATGGCCAATTCGGTTACGGAAATTCAGCACGATATGTTGAAGTCGATCGGCGTCGACAGCATCGAGTCGTTGTTTGCTCAGATCCCTGACGACCATCGGCTAAAGCGGCCACTGAATCTGCCGCCGCGTCTCACAGAGATGGAGCTCCGCCGGGACCTGACCCGCACGCTTGGGCGGAATGAGACCGTCGAGAAAAACCTGAGTTTTCTCGGCGCCGGGCTATGGCAGCACCATGTACCGGCCGCCGTCGACGAGATCGTGCGCCGGAATGAGTGGCTAACTTCTATCTTCGGTGAGCCCAGTTCCGACCATGGCCGTAACCAGGCATGGTTTGAGTTCTGCAGCCAGCTCGGTGAACTGCTGCGGATGGACCTGGTCGGATTACCCGTCCGGAGCTGGGGAACGGCCGTCGGCCACGCTCTGCGAATGGCCGCACGAATGACCGGGCGGAATGAGATCGTAATCGTTCGCGCCATCGATCCCCAGCGTCTTTCGGTGATTCGAAACTACTGCGAACCGCCTGAGATGGAGAACCATATCGCCATCCGCATGGTGGGCTACGATCCGGTAACGGGCCTGATCGATTTGAACGATCTGCGCGCTATGGTCGACGAAAACACGGCTGCCGTTTACTTCGAAGTCCCGTCCTGCTTGGGAGTAATCGAAAAGCAGGGTGAAGAAATCTCTTCCATAGCGCGTGCAGCCGGGGCCGAAACCATCGTCGGCGTCGATCCGATTTCACTGGGGGTTCTCGCCGCACCGGTCGACTACGGTGCCGATATCGTCGTCGGCACCATCCAGACGCTCGGCGTGCATCTGCATGCCGGTGGCGGTGCCGGCGGGTTCATCGCCTCGCGCGACGAAGAGCGCTATGCAGCCGAATATCCCACCTTGCTCATCAGCATCTCCGAGACACTGAAGCCTGGCGAATATGGGTTCGGGCTGAGCCTGTTCCACCAGTCGTCCTACGGAATGCGCGAGAAGGGCAAGGACTGGACGGGGCACTCAGTCTACATGTGGGCGATTGCCGCGACCGCCTATATGGCGCTCATGGGGCCGCGCGGGTTCGAAGAAGTGGGCGCGCTGATCCTTCAGCGGTCGCACCACGCCGCTCGGGTGCTTTCCCAGATCGAAGGTATCGAGGTGCGGTTCCCTGAGGGTTTCTTCAAGGAAATTGTGGTCAATTTCGACGGAACGGGAAAATCCGTTGAAGAAATCAATCGGACCTTGCGAGAAGTTGGGATTTTTGGGGGCAACGACTTGTCCGCCGACTTCCCGGAGTTGGGACAGAGCGCGCTCTACAGCATTACCGAAATCCACACACTCACCGACATCCAGCGCCTGACGGGTGCTCTGAAGAGGGCAATTTTGAAATGACGACGATCCCAAAAGAATATCACGCCCCGGTTTGGAACGAGCCCGTCATCATGGAAATGGGTCATCCCGGACGCCGCGGCCTGCTGTTTGGGGCGGCTGAGGAGGCTGTTTCAAAGGAGGTCTCGAACCCGATGGCGCTTGTCCCCGAGGGAATGCGGCGCACCACGCCGCCTGCACTGCCCGAGATGACCGAACCGGAAGTGCTTTATCACTATCTTAGATTGTCGCAGCAAACGCTGGGAATGATGGGGATGAGCATTTTCGGCACCTGCACGATGAAGTACAATCCCCAGATCAACGAATCCCTCGCCTGGATGCCAGAAGTCACGCAAGTACATCCGCTGCAGCACGAGGACACGATCCAAGGCGCGCTGCAAATCGTCCATAGTATGGACCTTGCCTTGCGCGAACTTTCCGGCATGGACCAGTTCATCTTTCAGGCGGGCGGAGGAGCAGAGGCCGCCTATATCAATACGGTCGTGACACGAGCCTATCATGCGTCGCGCGGCGAACTAAAGCAGCGCGACGAGATCATCACCACCATCCAGACCCATCCCAGCAGTGCCGCCACAGCGGCGGCCGCCGGCTTCAAAGTCATCACGTTGATGCTGGACGAGAAGGGCTATCCATCGCTCGATTCCCTCAAGGCCGCGCTTTCCGATCGCACCGCCGGGCTTATGGTGAACAATCCCGACGACATGGGGGTATACAACCCCGAGATCAAGGAATGGACGCGTCTGGTGCATGAGGCCGGTGGGCTGTGCTTCTACGACCATGCGAATTTCAATGGCGTGATGTCGAAGCTTCGCGCCAGCGAGCTCGGTTTCGACGCGTGTATGTTCATGCTTCACAAGACCTTCGGCGCGCCAAAGAGCGGTGTCGGTGGGCCCGCTGTTGGCGCTTACGGCTGTACCGATAAGCTGGCACCCTTCCTGCCGTCCCCGATCGTGGCGAAGACCGGAGACCGGTACCATCTCGACCATGACGGGCCGCAGAGCGTCGGCAAGATCCGGGAGTTTTGGGGCAATTTCCAGGTGATCTTGAAGGCATACGCCTGGATCCGCGCCATGGGGGCTGACGGCATCGCCCAGGCGGCTGACATCTCGGTACTGGGTAATAACTACATGGAAAAGGGTCTACTGGCGATAAAGGGGGTCACCCGGTCCCACCCAGAGGCGACGAGCCCGCGGCTGGAGATGACGCGATACTCGCTCGAGAAACTTCACGAAGACACGGGTGTCGACGTGCATGATTTCCTGAACCGGATGACTGACTTTGGCATCGATGCCATGTGGACCAGCCACGAACCTTGGTTGGTCCCCGAACCTTTCACGCCCGAAGCTGGAGAGATGTACGGCAAAGAGGCGCTGGATCGCTGGATCTCAGTGATATCCAAGATTTCGGATGAGGCTTACAATGAACCGGAAAAGGTGAAGACCTCACCGCACAACCAGGCGATCCACCGCCTGAAGCATGGTGATACGGATAACCCGAAGCTCCGTGCGATGACTTGGCGCGCCTACAAGAAAAAGCGCGAGTAATAGGCCCCGGCAATATAAAAAAAGGCGACCGACACCTGCGTCGCCCCATCAAATCCACGGAAATGCATCTGCTCAGTCCTGCTTCGGAATCCGATATGCGGGCGATACTGTCCTTAAACTGTACCGTGGGCAGTTGAAGAAAAACAGACTTTTCACAGGGAGTTAGGAAAAAATGGGAAACCCGCATGTTACAATTGCGCAGGAAGCTTCAGTCGCCACAGAGACGGTCGGCAACAAGCTAACCGGGAAACTTGGCGTTGGTGAAATCGTGCTCATGGTGGTCGCGACAGCGTCGCCATTGGCCGTCATGGTTGCAAACCTTCCTCTTATCGTATTGCTGGGGAACGGCCCGGCAGCACCGGTGGACGCACTCATTGCAATGATCATCATGCTGCTATTCACGGTCGGGTTCATTTCGATGTCCCGGTACATCAAGAACTCGGGTGCCTTTTACGCCTACATTCAGAAGGGTCTGGGGCGGATTGCCGGTCTGGGGTCTGCGACCTTGGCACTGTGCTCTTACTCGCTAATTCTAATCGCGATCGAGGGATTTTTCGGCTACGCTCTGGCGGACACCTTGAAGGCGTTCCTCGGCATCGAGATACCATGGCAGGCCTTGTCGCTCGCGGTCGTCGCTATTGTCGGTTATTTCGGATACCGCCATATCGAACTTAGCGCCAAAGTTCTCGGCATCGCGCTGATGTTTGAGATATTGATCGTAATCGCTGTCGACGTCGCGATAATCGCGCAAAATGGCTTTACAAACCTTGATCCGCGCGTTTTTGCGCTCGAGACAATCACCTCGGGTTCTCCCGGTTTCGGGATCATGTTCGCGATCTTTTGCTTCATAGGGTTCGAGGCCACGGTGGTCTTCCGTGAAGAGGCCCGCGACCCCGAGCGAACGATTCCGATCGCAACCTACGCTGCAGCCATCGGCATCGGTGTCTTCTATTTCGTCTCGATGTGGTGCTTCGTTGGCGGCATCGGGTTCGACAAAGTAGTGCCCTTCGCCGAAGAGCACCCAGGGGATGTCTATCTGCTTGTCACTGAGCAGTTCCTGGGCACAGTTGCCAAGGAGGCGATGCAGCTTCTGCTTATTACCAGCCTTTTCGCAGTCGTCCTTTCGCTGCACAATGTCGTCGTCCGCTACAAGTACATCCTTGGCAGCTACGGGGCCTTCCCCCGGTTTCTTTCCGAAATCCATCCCCTGAACGGGTCGCCGCACAAGGCGTCGCTGCTGCAGACGATGTGCTCTCTCGCCGTTCTGGTTGTCGTGATGGCAATCGGGCTGGACCCCGTTACCCAAGTATACGCCTGGGGGGCGACCGCCGGCACCATCGGGTACATGCTCCTGCTCGCTTTGACCTGTGTAGGCGTGATGGTGTTTTTTGCTGGCAAGGCAGATGGTACCTCGCGTTGGGCCTCCGTTGTCGCACCCCTTGGCGCGCTGGCAGGAATCCTGTTCTGCATTTGGATCGCGGTCGACAACTTGCCGACGCTCGTCGGTGGTGACAATCCGTATCCGATTGCATTCGGGATCGCGCTTACGATTGTCGCTACCTTCGTTGTTGGGGTGGTGATGGCGGTTCTGATCCGTGCCCGTAGCCCCGAGCGGTATCTGAAACTTGATGAGCTAACCTGACGCGAAAAACTCGGGATGCCTGCTTTCTCTGCCTTGCGAAATTCCGAGCAGGCCCCGGTTTACGCCAATTCTCAAAAACAGGAGATATCTTATGACATTCCAAGGAAAAACCGTCGCGATCACGGGCGCGGCCGGCGGCATTGGCACTGGCCTGTGCCAACAGTTCGGCCGGGCTGGCGCAAATGTTGCCTTGATGGATCTCGATCAGGCCGCGCTTGACAGAGCCTGCGAGGCGCTGAAGGCCGAGGGAAGCGTGGCACAGGCCTTTGTGACCGACGTGGCGGACCTCGACTCGGTTCGGCGGTCGGTGGCCAGCACCGTCGAAGCCTTTGGTAGCCTCGACGTGATGTGCTGCAACGCCGCAATCTTCCCGATCTCAAATATCGAGGAAACGCTGCCGGAAACCTGGGACAGGTGCATGGCGGTCAACACTAGGGGGGCGTTCTTCTGCGTGCAGGCCGCTTTGCCACATCTGCGGAAAAGCGGTGCGGGACGAGTAATTCTCACCTCCTCGATCACCGGCGCAGTCACGGGCATTCCCTCGTTCGCCCACTATGCCGCCAGCAAGGCGGCCTTACTAGGGTTCATGCGTGGTGCGGTCATCGAGCTGGCGCGAGACGGGATCACCGTGAATGCGGTCCTGCCCGGTGTGGTCGAGACTGAGGCGCTCAAACTGCTGGGCGAGGATTTTGCCACCAGTGCCCGCGCCATCATCCCCGTGCATAGGCTGGGGCAACCGGAAGATATCGCCAATGCCGTGATGTTCTTTGCCAACTCCGCTTCCAGCTTCGTGACCGGACAATCTCTGATCGTCGACGGCGGCCAGGTCGTTCCTGAAACGCCGGAAAGCGTCTTGCCGCCCAGGCTTTAGCAACGAGCGATGATCAAACCGGATTCGAGATCGGTGACCCCGGCAGGGGGCAGCCATTGATGACGACCACATTATGGAGGAGAACAAATGTCCAACGCAAGACAAACAACTAATATCTTCAAGGCCGGTCTTGAGGCCAATGCGGCGAATTACGTGCCTCTGACCCCGGTGAGCTTCATCGAACGAGCCGCAGTCGTACACCCGGACGCGCTTGCTGTCGTCCACGGAGACGTGCGGCGAACTTGGTTCGAAACCCATCAGCGGGTGTTGCGCCTCGCCTCCGCGCTCCAGCGACAGGGCGTTGCGACGGGCGATACTGTTTCGATCATCGCCACGAACATTCCCGAACTTTTCGAGGCTCATTTCGGCGTACCGATGGCCGGAGCGGTGCTGAACGCGATTAATACGCGCCTTGATCCAGCGGCCATTGCCTTCATCCTTGATCACGCAGAGACGAAGGTTCTGATAGTAGACCCCGAGTTTTCTGGCATTGCGCACGAGGCGATTGGCCTAGCCTCTCGAACTGACCTGCTGGTTATCGATATTGAAGACCCTTGTTTCGGTGAAAGTACCCGGATAGGCGCGATGACCTACGCGGCCTTGCTGGAGAGTGGCGATTCGGGTTTCATCTGGGAGGGGCCTGCCTCCGAATGGGACGCCATCGCGCTCAACTACACCTCGGGCACGACAGGCGATCCCAAAGGCGTCGTCTACAACCATAGAGGCGCCTTTCTGAATGCCCTTTCGCATATCGTCGACTGGGGAATGCCACACCACAGTGTTTACCTTTGGACACTTCCCATGTTTCACTGTAACGGCTGGTGCTTCCCCTGGACAATCGCGGCGAACGCCGGGGTCAACGTTTGCCTGCGCGCCGTGCGCGAAGCCCCAATCTTTCAGCTCATCAAAGATGAGGGTGTCACCCATTTCTGTGGCGCGCCCATCGTCCTGAATATGCTTGCGAATGCCCAGGGTGAGTTTTCCAAACCGACCAATATCGTAAAGGTCATGACGGCTGGCGCCACGCCACCGCCTGCGGTCATCCAGAAGATTGAGGCTATGGGGTTCGAGGTCACGCATGTCTACGGCCTGACCGAGGTCTACGGTCCGGCAGTAATAAGCGTGTGGAAGCCCCGATGGAACAATCTCGGGGCTGACGACCGCGCACGGCTCAAGGCCCGGCAGGGTGTCGGGAACACCGCGTTGAACGGGTTGATGATTGCCGATCCCGATACGTTGGAGCGCGTGCCGTCAGACGGTCAGCGAATTGGCGAGATCTTCCTGCGTGGAAACAACGTCATGTGCGGTTACCTGAAGAATCCGTCCGCAACGCAGAATAGTTTAAGAGGCGGCTGGTTCGCTTCGGGCGACCTTGGGGTTATGCACCCTGACGGCTATGTCGAGCTGAAGGACAGGTCGAAAGACATCATCATATCTGGCGGTGAAAACATCTCTTCCGTTGAGATTGAAAACGTACTTTACCAGCATCCCGATGTGCTTGAGGCCGCAGTTGTCGCTCGGCCTGACGACAAATGGGGAGAAACGCCTTGCGCTTTCGTCACGTTGAAATCCGGAAAGGATGTTAGCCCTGATGACATTATCCGTTTCTGTCGGGCGAACATGGCGGGCTTTAAAGTGCCGAAGACGGTGAGTTTTGGCCCTCTGCCAAAGACATCCACAGGAAAAATTCAAAAATTTCTGCTCCGCGATCGGGCACGTTCTCTGGGCTGAACTGCTTGAACAAACTCACAGTTCTGGCCGTATCAGGGTCACACTCAAAGGTCTTTGGTAAAAATATGAACGCAAACTTCGACATTAAGAGAGTGGCAGTTATTGGTGCCGGCCAAATGGGAATTGGCATCGCACAAGTCTGCGCGCAGGCGGGAATAACTGTACTCCTGAACGACATTTCCCGAGACGCGCTCCACTCCGGCTTTGACAAGATGAAGGCGAACCTGGAACGACTGTGCGCAAGGGAAAAAGCAACGCATCAAGATGTCTCAGCGACGCTTGCGCGCATAAGTCTGGTCGATGCGTTCTCAGGATTGGGCAGTGCGGATCTCGTGATCGAAGCTGCAACGGAAAGCGAAACAGTCAAGGCACAGATTTTTTCGTCGCTTATGCGACATCTGCGGCCAGAGACTATCGTGGCGACCAACACCTCCTCGATCTCCATAACACGGCTTGCCACAATATCCCAGAGGCCGGAGCATTTTCTTGGTGTTCACTTCATGAACCCTGTTCCCCAGATGAATCTCGTCGAAATCATACGCGGCATTGCTACAAATGCCGCGACATTTGAAATCGTACAAAACTTTGTAGGACGTATTGGAAAAACAGCAACCGTTTCAGAGGATTACCCAGCTTTTGTCGTTAACAGGATCCTGATCCCGATGATCAACGAAGCAGTGTTCACCCTCTACGAAGGCGTCGGGTCGATCGCCTCCATCGATGCTTCCATGAAGTTGGGGGCTAACCATCCGATGGGCCCCTTAGAGCTTGCTGACTTTATTGGTTTGGACACCTGCCTCGCGATCATGACTGTACTGAACAATGGACTGAATGACCCGAAGTATCGTCCTTGCCCTCTCCTGATGAAATATGTGGATGCTGGCTGGCTTGGCCGAAAATCCGGGCGTGGCTTCTACGATTACCGCCAAACGCCGCCAATGCCGACACGCTGATCAATTTGAAACTTTCACATGAACCCCGATTTCAGATCACGAAAAATAACATAATTTCTCTTATGCGATTCGTTGAAAATCCAAAATTTCCCATTAGAATTCGTCCTCTACAACCTCCCTGTGGACGATCAACTGGCGGCGCCGGTATTGCCGGTGCCGCCCTTTTCCAAAAGAACCATTGAACGGCCTATTATGTTTGCGAGACGGATCATCCCGTGACCTGCGTCTCGGCAGGCATTCCACTCAGGCGATTTCGTGCCGCTCCAAGAATTCTTCTCTGCACCTCAGAATGTAACATATATCGCGTGGCGATATTTCGCTCATCATGTCCGTTTCACGGGCATGAACTTGCGGGACCGTGTAGCACTGAACATCCAAGACCTGAGACGCGCCCGCGGCCTCAGCCAAGAGGAGCTTGCTCATCGGGCCGATGTGAGCCGCGGCCATATGGGCAAGGTCGAGAACGCCAAGTTCGCAGCCTCTCTCGACCTTCTCGAACGCATCGCCCGAGCGCTCAATGTCGATCCCGCCGAGCTTTTCGCAAAACGCTAGCCCCTATTTGCCAGCCTTTGGTGCGATGCCAATCGGAGCATCCCATCAGGTAGTTAATAGGAGCGTTAAGAGTTCAATGAGTAAAAGAAAGACCGGGCGACCGTTTCAAGAAGGTTTCGTACAAGACGAAACACGGGAGGTGCATGTCTTCACTGACTACCGATGGAATGATGGATCTGTGAGCCGCCTCTGGCACGTTGACCCTGACCAATATGACCCGTCGGCCATTTGCATCCGCCCTTTTTCCTTCAGCGATCCTGATGAGAGTGATCAATAGGAAAACCACTCCGAGTGGTCCATATTGCCCTCGTAGTCGCCGTATTCTACCATGATGCTGCGCATCGAGAATTCACCTGAGCGTCGCCTCGTGGGCAACTCGATCACTTGGCCACTTTGAGAGACAAAACTGTCAGGCCATGACCGGCTTTCTCGTCGCGCGCGCTGGAGATAGGT
>NZ_JBLWTA010000037.1:0-20115 GCF_048270365.1 Celeribacter sp. | reverse complement strand
ATAGATACAAGTTTTGACCAGTATAATGTTTATATTTGCACATCAAAAAAGATGTGATCTCGGGAAATTTTTAACATTTCATGCACAAATAGAGGCGAAACACCTCTCCCCCCTCACAATTCTCCACACTGTTCCTTTTTGAACATAAAATCGGAATATCAGTGGATTTAGACCGGAAACCGCGAGTTTTAGACCAAACGAGACGTGGCCAAGCGAGGCATGATCGCGCCAGAATCCCCCGCAAAGACGCGCGGTTACAAAACGGATACAAAACCGTCACCCGAACGACATTCCCCTTCGTCACACCGCGCGCACAGATACTGACGAGGGACGTCTCATGAAAAAGAACCTGCTGCTTGCGGCCTCTGCTCTGGCGCTTTGTGCGACCGGGGCCTCTGCCGATATGACCTTCAACCGCATCGCCTCTTTCGCCACGCCGGACAATATGGCCGAGGGCGAGGACCGTGCGCGCGAAACCTCCGCCGAGATCATCGCCGCCTCGGAAGACGGCATGACGCTGATCTACACCGACAGCCCGCTGGGCGTCGTTGGCCTCATCGACATCACCGATCCGAAAGCCCCGAAGGCGCTTGGCAACATCGAGATGCCGGGCGAGCCGACCTCAGTCACCGTGCGCGGCATGACGGCCTATGTCGGCGTGAACACCTCTGAGGATTACGTCAACACCTCCGGCCAGCTCGTCGTCGTCGACATGGCGAAGATGGAAATCATCGGGTCGTGCGATCTGGGCGGTCAGCCCGACTCGATCGCCGTGTCGAAAGACGGGTCTTTCGTGTCCGTAGCCATCGAGAACGAGCGCGACGAAGACTTGGGCGACGGTCGTACCGGTCAGATGCCCGCGGGTTTCCTGGATATGGTATCCGTGACCGAGAGCGGTTGTTCCGACGTCAAATCCGTCGAGATGACCGGCCTGACCGAGATTTCGCCAGAAGACCCGGAGCCGGAATTCGTGGACATCAACACGCTTGGCGAAACCGTCATGACGCTTCAGGAGAACAACCACCTGATGGTGATCTCCAAAGACGGTGAGGTCCTGAACCATTTCTCCGCAGGCACTGTGGACCTGATCGGGATCGACACCGTGGATGAACGCGGCGCGCTGATCTTTACCGATGAGCAACTGGGCCGCAAACGCGAACCCGATGCGGTGAAATGGATCGACGACGACCATTTTGCCATCGCCAACGAGGGCGACATGGACGGCGGCTCGCGCGGCTGGACGATTTTCAACAAGGACGGCTCTGTCGTCTTTGAGAGTGGCGCATCGTTCGAACATGCGCTCGTGCAAATCGGCCACTACCCGGACAAACGCTCCGACGCCAAAGGCGTTGAGCCCGAGAGCATCGAAACCGCCGTGTTCGACGGCACGCCTTATGTTTTCGTCGGCTCCGAGCGCGGCTCTGCCGTGGGCGTCTACAACGTGTCTGACCTCACCGCACCGGTGCTGGAACAGCTTTTGCCCTCGGGCATCGGGCCGGAAGGCTATGTGACGATTCCGTCGCGCAACCTGTTGATCTCCGCCAATGAGACCGATCTCATCGAGGATGGCGGCGTGCGCGCCCATGTCATGATTTTTGAGCGCGCCGAGGGCGAGGCGATGTATCCGACGCTGACCTCTGAGGGCGCGAATGAGCTGATCGGTTGGGGGGCTATTTCTGGCATGGTCGCAGGGGACGACGGCATGATCTACGCCGTCAACGACAGCTTTTATGGCTATCAGCCGACGATCTTCACCATTGATCCCTCCGCGAAACCGGCCCGCATCACCAAGGCCCTGCGCGTTGTGCGTGCCAATGGCGATGCCGCACAGAAACTCGATATGGAAGGCATCACGCTCGATGGCGAAGGCGGGTTCTGGGTCGCCTCCGAGGGCCGCACCGACCGCGTGATCCCACATGCGCTCTATCATGTGAACGCGGATGGTGAGATCAAGGATGAGATCGGCCTGCCCGCCGAACTGATGGCCGTCGAGACACGCTTTGGTTTTGAGGGCATCACCAAGGTCGGCGACACGCTTTGGATGGCTGTGCAGCGCGAATGGGGCGATGACGCGAAGAACACCGTCAAACTCGTCGCCTATAACCTTGAAACCGAGGAATGGGGCGCCGTCTCCTATCCGAAAGCCGCGCCGGACGCGGGCTGGGTCGGCCTGTCGGAGATCGTCGCGCATGGGGATTACTTCTACGTCATCGAGCGCGACAACCAAATCGGTGCGAACGCCGTGACCAAGAAAATCTACCGCATCCCGGCCTCCGAAATGGTGCCTGCGCCTTTGGGCGGAGAGCTTCCGGTGGTCTCCAAGGAAGAGGTTCGCGACCTGATCCCGGATCTGAAATCCTTCGGCGGCTATGTGGTCGACAAGATCGAAGGCCTCGCGATCACTAAGGACGGCGAGATGTTCGTCTCCACCGACAACGACGGTGTGGATGACAGCTCGGGCGAGACCTTCTTCTGGTCCATCGGCTCTGTCGAGTAAGCTCCACACAGCGACAAACAGAGACGCCCGCCGATTTGGCGGGCGTTTTTATTTGAGTATTTTGATCACGAAAAAGATCAGACCTCGGTGGTCGGGTCGCTCTCGATCACTTTGGTTTCGACCGTGTTCGGTCCGGCAATTTCGATCCGGCGCGGTTTGAGCGCCTCGGGCACTTCGCGTTTCAGGTCGATATGGAGCATGCCATTTTCATGGGACGCGCCGGTCACACGCACATGTTCGGCAAGCGTAAAGCGGCGTTCGAAGGCGCGGGTGGCGATGCCGCGATGGAGATAGGTCTTGGCCTTTTCTGCCTCGCCATCGGCTTTGCGCGCGGTGATCACCAGCGCGTTTTCACGCTGTTCGATGGCAATGTCTTCGGTCGAGAACCCGGCCACGGCGAGCGAGATGCGCCAGGCGTCGTCGGAGGTTTTCTCGATATTATAGGGCGGGTAGCTGGGCTGGCTGACCTCTTGGGTCAGAACGCGGTCCATCAGATCGGCGATTTGATCGAAGCCGACGGTGGCACGGTAGAGCGGTGCAAGATCAAAGTTACGCATGGGTATCCTCCAGTGAGCGATTCCAAAATGTGATGCCTTCCGACGCGCGGACAGGCGACATGCCGGACCCAAAAGAGGCGTCCGACATCAGGAATCTGGGGATCGGCTTTTGCGGTTTCAAGAGGGCACGAGGCCCCGCGCCGTTCAGTGACCTGTGACGCCCACGACGAATTCTGTCTGGGACAATGCGGGCAAGGGCTCATTGCTGGCCTTTTGAAAATGGCTTTTCCCGTTGGAGGCCATTTGCAAGAGATCAGACAGCGCGCCATCGAGAGAGGTGCCAACAGACACACGCCCGCCCCGGAATTGCGCCTTGGCGGAGACCACAGACACAATGCGCGGCGTAGGTCCGGACATATCGAAAATCGGCGCCCCGGAGGAGCCGAAATCCACCTCGCAAGAGGTCACAAGCACACCACCTTGACGCGCCATCACATGACAGACTTCCTGCAAGGACGGCGTTTCCGCGCGATCATGTGCATAGGAGACAACGCCCACGGACTGACCTTTTTCCGGACGCGCAGAGATCGCGAAAGGCCGCACAGAGGTGGTGCGCACCGGACGGTCCAACTCGATCAGCGCCACGTCGTGCACCAGACGATCATGAAGATCGCCGGAATTGAGCGCGAATTCCGGATGCACGTAGATCGCCTTGGCGGCACGGTAAGCCTGCGCCTGACCATTGCGCCACCCGGCCTTGAAGGTGATGTCCTGAGGTTTGTGCGGCTTGTGGTTGTCAATGTCGAACATGCAATGCGCGGCGGTCAGGACCAGCGTTTCGGTGATCAGAGCCCCGGTGCAGAAACTGCGCCCGGCAAAATCGAGACGCCCGACGGCCTCCCACCCGCGGCTGTCATCGCCGGTTTGAAAGGCCTTAAGCTTGCTGTCCGCCTGCGCCTGTCCTGCCATGAGGAGGATAAAGAAGATGGTCAGCAATTTTCTCATGGCGGTCCTCAAGTCCTGTGCCCTCTCGAGGTATAGAGGGTTCAAGGCGGGATTATGACCGATTCGAGAACAATTTGGGCGGTTTTGGGCCACCTGTTGCCCAATCGAGCAATTCGACGGTGTGCACCACCGGCACATTCATCCCCGATCCGATCTGCATGATGCAGCCAATATTGCCCGCAGCCACCACATCTGGGGACTTCGCCGATAAAGTTTTGATTTTCCTCTCTTTCAGGTTTTTTGACAGCTCGGGCTGCAACAGGTTGTAGGTGCCGGCCGATCCACAACACAGATGGCTGTCCTGCGGCTCGACCACCTCGAAGCCGACGCGTTTCAAAAGCGTTTTGGGATGGGTCTTGATCTGTTGGCCGTGTTGCAGCGAACAGGCGGCGTGATAGGCGACTTTGAGGTCCTGTTGGCCTTCCGGCAGCTCGAGCTGCATCAACACTTCGGAGACATCCCTGGCCAGCGCGGCAACCTGCGCCGCCTCTTCGGCCAGCTCAGAGCTGCGGAACATATGGCCGTAATCCTTCACGGTCGTACCACAGCCCGAAGTGTTGATCACGATGGCATCCAGCCCCTCGCCATTGATCTCTCGCATCCAAGCGCGGATGTTTTTCGCGGCCGTTCCGTGCGCGTCCGCCTCCTTGCCCATGTGATGGGTGATCGCCCCGCAACAGCCCGCGCCTTTTGCGACCACAACCTCGCAACCGAGCCGCGTCAAAAGCCGGATCGTCGCATCGTTGATGTCCGTATCCAGCGCCTTTTGCGCGCAGCCCGTCATTAAAGCGACGCGCATTTTACGTGCGCCTTTCGCGGAAAACACCTGCGCGTCGTCATTGCGCGACGGGGCCGGAATGCGGGCGGGCGCCATCTCTAGCATCGCTTTCAGCCGTGGATCGGGCATCATATGGCGCAAAGGTTTCACGATCTTCGCCCCCAGCAAAGCCACCCGAAACCGCCCCGGATAGGGCAGGATTTTCGCGAGCGTCCAGCGCAGGAGACGATCCATCAGGGGACGTTTGTAGGTTTTCTCGACATGCACCCGCGCATGGTCGATCAGATGCATGTAATGCACCCCCGACGGACAGGTCGTCATACAGGCCAGACAGGACAGGCAACGATCCAAATGCTTGACGATCTTGGCATCCGCAGGCCGGTCGTTTTCCAACATATCCTTGATCAGATAAATCCGCCCGCGCGGACTATCCAACTCGTCGCCCAACACCGCATAGGTCGGACAGGTCGCGGTACAGAACCCGCAATGGACACAGGCGCGCAGGATTTCATTGGCGCGTTTGATCCCGGGATCGCTGAGCTGCTCTGGCGTGAAATTCGTCTGCATCAGCACATGCCTCTGTTGAATTTGCCTTCAGGATCAAATCTTTGCCTCAAGCCTGCGCTGATCCGTTCAAGTGCGGGGGATTGCAAAGGGAACACGCCAAGTTGGCGCTTGGTCTCGTCAGAGGCTCGCACCAATGTCGCATGGCCGCTGGTCATCTTTGTACGCACATCCGTGCCCGGCTCGGTCAAAAGCCAAAGCCGATTGCCGCCCCAGTCAAAGATGACATCCTCGGGTTGCACGGCTTGAACCAAACGCACGGCTTCCGAAGGCTTCACCGAGACCGACCAGACATCCCCCGACCTGCCATGAAACGCCCGAACATCCCGAATGTCGCGCCAAATCGGCTCACAGGCTTCCACACCCCAATGCTCCAGAACATCAAGCTGCAAGAGCGCCTTCATGCGATCCACACGGTAGCGCAGCGAGGTCTCAAAGCCCTCTAACCGCAGCAAAACCTCATCATTTTGCCACGCCGCGCCGGTCAGGTCGTATGGCTGGCCCAACAACTGGGACAGGATCGCAATCGCCTCCGCCGCATCACATCCCGGCACCGCCAGCGTCACCGTGGTCTCAGGCAAAGGTTGCACCTTGAGGCTCACCTCCGTCATCACGCCCAGCCTGCCGTGGCTTCCGGCCATGAGTTTCACAAGATCAAGCCCGGTGACATTCTTCATCACCCGACCGCCGTTTTTGACCACCTCGCCGCGCCCATCTATAAAGCGCACGCCAAGGCAAAAATCGCGACAGGCCCCCACCGCCACGCGCCGTGGTCCGGAGGCATTCGTGGCGACGACACCGCCAAGCGTGCTCTCGCCCTCACGTCCCAAAAGTCCGCGCAGATCCGGTACGTCAAAGGCCAACCTTTGCCGCTCTGAGGCCAAAAGCGCATCAATCTCGCTCAAAGGCGTGCCCGCCTGTGCCACCAAAGTCAGCGTCCCCGGCTCATAAAGCGTCACGCCGCTCAGCCCCCGCGTGGACAGGGGCTCTCCCTCGGTTACGCCAATCCGCCGCGTCCCGCCGCCTTCGATGACAAACGGTCCGGCGCCTCGGATGCTCTCAACCAATTCAGCTTCGCTTTTCGCAGTTTCCTTTGCTGTCAAAATACTCATGCCTCCCCCCTCCGCGAGGCGCTGATATCCAGCGGAAACACCTTCGCAGGGTTCAAAATCCATTTCGGATCAAACACATCCTTCACCGCCATCTGCGCTTCCAAATCGGCGGGCGCAAACTGATGCGTCATCAATTCGCGTTTCTCCACGCCCACGCCATGTTCCCCGGTGAGACAGCCCCCTGCATCGACGCAAAGCTTCAAAATCTCCGCGCCCAGCCGCTCGGCGCTTTCCAATTGTCCCGGCTCATTGGCATTATAAAGAATGAGCGGATGCATATTGCCGTCACCGGCGTGAAACACATTGCCGACCATATGGCCATGCTCGACGCCAAGTTCTGCGATGCGTTTGAGCACGGTGGGCAGTGCGCCAACCGGGATTGTGCCATCGAGGCAAATATAGTCGCCCCGTTGCCCCATGGCGCCAAAGGCGGACTTGCGGCCCAACCAAATCCGCGTGCTTTCTTCTGCGCTTTGGCTTTCGCGGATCGCGACCGGATTGTGTCGCGTGGCAATCTCGATGATCCGTGCCAGTTGATCGTTGATCTCCTGATCAGAGCCCTCCACCTCGACGATCAAAAGCGCCTCGCAATCGGGATACCCCGCGCCTGCGAACTCTTCGGTGGCGCGAATGATCGGCCGGTCCATGAACTCGATCGCCACCGGGATCAGCCCCGAGCGGATGATGTCCGCGACACATGCCCCCGCGACTTCGTTGCTGTCGAAGCCAAACAACACAGGTCGCGCGCCTTCGGGTTTCGGCAGGATACGCAGGGTGGCTTCGGTGACCACGCCCAACTGCCCCTCGGAGCCGCAGATCAGGCCCAGAATATCGAGCCCGCCCGCGTCCAGTTCGGCGCCGCCGATCTCGACCACTTCGCCATCGGCCATCACCATGGTGACACCCAAAAGATTGTTCGTCGTTACCCCGTATTTGAGGCAATGCGCGCCGCCGGAATTCATCGCGATATTGCCCGCGATGGCGCAGGCCAATTGGCTTGATGGGTCAGGCGCGTAGAAAAAGCCCTCATCCTCAACCGCCGCCGTCACGGCGAGGTTGGTCATGCCGGTTTGCACGCGGATGTAGCGGTCAGAGGTGTTGATCTCCACCACATCGCGCAGCCGCGCGACGCCCAAGATCACGGCATCTTCCGAGGGCAAGGCGCCGCCGGCCAGCGATGTTCCCGCGCCGCGCGGCACCACCGGCACGCCCATCTCGTGGCAGATCGCCATGACCTTTGAAACCTCTTCCGTGGTCTCCGGCAGCACCGCCAAAAGTGGCGGACAGCGATAGGCCGTCAGCGCATCGCATTCATAGGCCTTGAGCTCTTCGGGCGCGTCAATCAGCGCATCCTCGGACAGAACCGTTCGCAGACGCGTGGCGAGTTCCGATTTGCGACGGAGAATCTCCGGCTTTGGTGCAGGCATATCCATGGCGCTTTTCTCCCCTATTGGTCAATTTTTATAACCAATTTTTAGATGTGACAAGCGCGGTGGGTTTGCGTAATGCTGCGCCCATGGAACTCTTTGATCAGCTTCGATATTTCTCCCTGCTCGATGGTCTCGCCGTGATCTACCTGATCTCGGCCTGGGGAATTTTGGGATATGTGATCGAGAACCCGCCGAAAAAACGCGTCTCTACCTCCGTGCTGGTCGCCGATTATCGGCGCGAGTGGATGGTCCATATGATCACCCGCAAGCCGCGGATTTTCGATGCGACCGTGCTGGCAACCCTGCGTGAAGGCACAAGCTTTCTGGCCTCTGCCTGTCTCATTGCGATTGGCGGCGGCTTGGCGGCGATTTCGAATGCGGAACGTTTGAGCGACGTGGCCAGCGATCTGGCGTTGGATGCGCCCAAGATCATCTGGGAGGTGAAAATCCTTTTGGCGCTGTTCTTTATCACCAACGCGTTCCTAAAATTCATCTGGTCGAACCGGCTGTTCGGTTATTGCGGCGTGATCATGGCCTCGGTCAGCAATGATGAGGCCGATCCACAGGCCCTGCCGCGTGCGCACAAGGCGGGCGAGTTAAACATCACCGCAGCGCGCGCGTTCAACGCCGGCATTCGCGGCATCTATTTCGCGCTTGGCGCGCTGTCGTGGCTGTTGGGGCCGGTCGGGCTTTTGATCGGCGGCAGTTTGGTGATCTTCATCATGCTGCGCCGCGAATTTGCCTCGACCTCCCGACGCATTTTGATGCGCGAAGAGGTTTAAGCCGCTTTGACGGAGAGGGCCTCAATGCCCTGCGCGATGTCTTCGGCGACCTGCGCGACGCGACCCTCCGCATGAATCCGCTGCGCATAGGCGCGCAAGCCGATCAGCTGTGTCTGAATCTGCCCTGCGAGCCGCACCGGATCGGTGCTTGCGGGCAATTCGCCCTCTGTCTGCGCTTGGCGCAGAACCTCGGTCAGGGCCGCTTCCATTTGGTCGATCAAATCTTCGGCGAGGCCTCGCAGGTTCGGGTCGTCATCGGGCATTTCCAGAATGGTTTTGACCAGCATACAGGCGCGAGACGGCACCTCAGCCCGCCTTTGACCGCCCAGCAAACGGATGTAATCCGCGATGCCTTTGAGCTTTGAGCCGCCCTCCGCCATGACCTCCGCCAGCCCCGCCTGCGTGCGCCCCGAATAGAGCCGTAACGCCTCGGCATAGAGCCCCTCTTTCGATCCGAAAGCGGCGTAAATCGAGCCGGGGCGCATATCGAGCGCGTTCTCCAGATCTTTCAGCGAGGTGGCATGAAACCCCTTGGCCCAGAACAGGTCCATCGCGGATTTGAGCACCTTGTCGCGGTCATATGTTGCCTGTCTCGCCATCTTTCGCCTCAAATTTGAGTGATCGCTCAAAATATATATTGAGTGGTCACTCAAGTAAACTAATGTCAGGTCACATCTTAATTGAGCATTCGCTCAAGAATCAAAAGGACCGACCATGATCGACTTTACCGCCCACACGATTGACACCGCTCCCGAAGAAAGCCGCGCCACGATGGAGGAGGTGAAATCCGCCTTCGGTCGCGTCTCCGGCCTCATCGCCGTCATGGCAGAAGCACCGGCGCTCGCGAAATCCTATTGGCAGCTCCATCATACATTTATGACCGAAACCACCTTTGACAAGGATGAACTGACGGTGATTTGGCAGACCATCAATGTCGAACACGAATGCCATTATTGCGTGCCCGGCCACACCGGCATCGCGAAAAAGATGAAGGTGGATGACGCCATCACCAATGCTCTGCGCGATGAAACGCCTCTGCCGACGGCGCATCTTGAGGCGCTTAGGACGTTCACGCTTCAGATCGTGCGTCAGCGTGGGAATGTCACGCAAGACCAGATGCAGGCCTTTCTCGACGCGGGCTATACCAAGCGGCAAATCCTCGAAGTGCTGGTCGGGACGGCACAAAAGGTGATGTCGAATTACACCAATGCCATCGCGCAAACGCCGGTCGATCCGGCGATGCAGGCCTTTGCCTGGGAAAAAGCCTCGCCCGCGCTGGTGTGATTTTCCGGTGTGATCGCTGGTGTAATTTTTTGGGGAGGGGCGGCGTAAAAGCCGCCCCTCTGCCATTTTAAGAACAATATAAGGAAAGTTATTCAACATCTTCGCCATATCAAACCAAATCGACCAGCAATATACCTCTCCTCAACGAAACGCCGCACATCGCGGCTCTGAACGAGGACAAGACAATGATCGACCTTTCTTCCAATCTCCTGAGCTTCGCTGGCGCTGGCTCTGTCACCGCAATCGCACTCGCTGCTCTGCTGCTCCGCGTCTCCCTTGGCGGGCTGTTCCTGGCCCACGCTTACCTGAAATACTTCATCTTCACCCCCAAAGGGGCGGCTGGTTTCTTCGCCTCTCTGGGTGTTCCGGGCTGGTTTGCCTACATCACCATCGCCGCTGAAACGCTGGGTGGCATCGCCCTGATCGTGGGTTTCCAAACAAGCCTCGTCGCTTTGCTCTTGATCCCGACTTTGCTGGGCGCAGCCATCCTTGCTCACGGCAAAAACGGCTTCTGGTTCACCAATGAGAACGGCGGCTGGGAATATCCGGCATTCTGGGCGGTGGCTCTGTTCGTTCAAGTCCTGCTGGGTGGCGGCGCACTGGCTCTGACGCACTGAGCGCTTCGCTCAAACCTGAAAACGGCCTCGATGATGATCGGGGCCGTTTCTGTGTGTGTGCTCGTTACCTGCGACCTTCGCGCAACCAAGCCGCCACTGACAGCCCGGCCAACAGCACCAGCCAGACCCAGCCGGGAAGGAGAGGCGAGAGCCGGGTCGATTGCGTCACGTAAGCCTCGCGCGGAGTGATGCCGAACCAACCACGGCCTGCGGCGACGCGGCCCTCTTCGACCAGACGCAGACGCGGCACCCCATCGGAGAGCGCAAAGGTTCCGCCGCCCGAGGCGCGGATCACCGAGGCCAGTTTGTCGCCGGTCGCAATGGTTTCCTCGAACTCACGCGGTGCGGAGGGGCCAAGCACCATGACGGCGGTCTGATCGCCTTCGGACAGACGATAGAGTCCCATCTCACCGCCGGTGACCTCGGCCACATAGCGGCCCGGCGCGATCTCTTCCATCGGCACGATGGACACAGTGCCATCCGGCGCTTCGACGGTCACGGAACGCTCGCCCTCGGTGAGGCTGCGCCGGGTGATTGTCAGCGTATTGCCTTCGGCGGTGGCGGTCAGTGCTTCTTCTTCCAGCTCTGGTTCCTTCATCATCCAATGGGCCAGACGGCGGAGCAGTTCAAGTTGCGGCCCGCCACCCTCGACGCCCCGTGTCCAAAGCCACGCATGATCGGAGCCAAGCACCGCCACACGGCCTTCGCCGACCCGGTCGAGCACCAACAAAGGTCGCCCATCGAGGCCGGACATCACCGTTTCGCCCTGTTCATCGGGTTCAAGCTCGACCTGACGGAACCACCGGCCCCATCCCGGCTCATCCTCGGCAAAGCGCAACCCGCCCAAGCCCTCGGTTACCGGGTGGCGCGCGCCCAGATCGGTGAGGCGCGGCAGGTAGGCATCTTCGATCACGCGGCCGGTGGGGGAGACCGGAATGACCCGCGCCAAAGGCGAGCGATAGATGCTGTCGGCAGTGGCAAAATCGGGGCCAGCAGCAAACAGCACTGCGCCGCCGTTTTCCACGTAGCGCGCGATGTTGTCGAGGTAGGAGGCGGGCAGGATGCCGCGCAATTTGTAACGGTCGAAGATGATCAGATCGAAATCCTCGACCTTCTCCATGAACAGCTCCCGCGTCGGGAAAGCGATGAGCGACAGTTCCGTGACCGGCACACCGTCCTGTTTCGAGGGCGGGCGCAGAATGGTGAAGTGGACGAGATCAACGGACGGGTCGGATTTCAACAGGTTGCGCCAAGTGCGTTCGCCATTGTGCGGCTCGCCGGAGACCAACAAAACACGTAGCCGATCCCGCACGCCGTTGATCTGAACCATGGCGGAATTGTTGCGGGTGGTCAGCTCTCGGTCCGCTTCGGGCAGGGTGAATTGGATCACATTCATGCCGCCATGCGGCAGCATCAAAGGCACTTCGATAGACCGCCCGACGGGGATGGAGAACCTCTGCGGCGCTTCGCCGTCGATGGAGACCAAAAGCGGGCTGGTCGCATCGTCATTTGGCACCGCGCCCTGATCCTCGACGCGGAGTTTCAGCACGACCTCCTCGTCCAGGATCGCAAAACTCGGCGCACTTTCGATGACCAGACGACGGTCCCAATCCTGTGGCTCGCCTGTGAGCATGAGATGCACAGGAGCAGGAAAATCGGGGGCAAGATCGACATCGTGCAACTGGCCGTCCGAAAGCAGAACAGCCCCAGCCAACCGCCCGCGCGGCTCGTCGGCCATGGCCTCCGAGAGCGCCGTCATCAACAGCGTGCCGCGATTGTCCGGCGCATCGCGCAGCGTAATCTCGCGCAACTCCGTGTTGGGCATGGCAGTGATGCGCGCCTCTAAAGTGGCGCGTGCCGCCTCAATTTGATCTGGTCGATTCGAGAGGTCTTGCGAGGCGCTTTCGTCGACCACGAGGAACACGATGTCGGTCAGCGGATCGCGCATTTCCTGTTTGAGCGACGGCCCCGACAGAGCGGCCAAAACGCCCAAAGCAGCCAGCGCTCGCAAGGCCCAGCCCGACAGCCCCCGCCAAGCGGCAAAGACAATCAGGACAAAGGCAATCCCGGCCAAAACGGCCAGCACAGGCAAGGGGATAAGCGGGGAAAAGGTGAGATCTCGGATCATTGGCCCAACCTGTCGAGCAGCGCAGGCACATGGACCTGATCGGATTTGTAATTGCCGGTCAGCACATAGATCACCAGATTGACGCCGAACCGATAAGACAATTCGCGCTGGCGCTCACCGGACAACCCGCGCCCCACCGGCAAAAGCGGAAAGCCGGTTTCATCCAAAGCCCAAGCCGAGGCCCAATCGCCCCCGCCGATGATCACCGGCGTGACATTGTCGTTGAGATTGCGAAACGGCATACCTTCGGCCTGCTCGCTGTCGGGGGCGGCCTCGACCCAAAGCGTGCCATCGGCGTGACGGCCGGGAAATTCGCGCAAGAGGTAGAACGCGCGATTGAGCACGTGGTCTTCGGGGATTTGTTCGAGGGCGGGAATGTCGAGAGAGGCGGCAAGCGCTTGCAATTTCGTACCGTTTGGCGTCGCTGCGCCAAATCCCGCGACATCGGCATCGCGCGTGTCGAAAAGGATCACGCCGCCGGTGCGCAGATAGGCGTTGAGTTTGGTGTAAGCGGCGGCTGAGGGTGTCGGTTGGCTCGCCGTCACCGGCCAATAAAGCATCGGAAAAAAGCCCAAAGGATCGGTCTCGAGGTTGATCCCGATGGGCGGCGCCGGCTCGACGGAGGTGCGCATGGTCAAGACGTCGGAAAGACCGGCAAGACCGGCCTCAGAGACGCGATCCAAGGCGGCATCGCCGGTTTCGACATAGGCCAGCGCCAGTTCAGACGAGGCACGCAGGGCGAAATCATCGTCCAACTCTTGGGCTTTGGCATCGGGGGCGATCAGCATCGCGCAGAGCAATATGGGAAGCGCCCGCGCACCGAACAGACGCCCGGAAAGCCAAAGCGAGGCCAAAAGATCCGCGCCCAAAAGCGCCAGAGCCAGCGTCAAAAGGAACGGTGCGAGAGGGCGTTCGCGCCCGGCTTCGACGCCCAAAAGCGTGACATCAGACGGCCAGCGCATCTGCGCAAGAGTGTCGCCTTCGGCCATCACATTGAGCGCCCGAAGGCTATCGCGGCCCTGATAAAGCCCCGGTGGCGTGGCTTTAGTCGCGCGCGCCGTCACAAACTCTTCGCCCGCGACAGGCGGCATGGCGGCGGCCTCGTCGAGACGCCCGAACCCATCCATCACCCGCACCGGCTGAAGGCTTTGCCCCGCCAGATCATCCTCCTCCAACACGGCAGCCCGCGAGGTCACAGCGAGACGGTCGAGCATCTCAACAAACAGGCCGGACAGAGGCAGCGTGGACCATTCAGCATTGGCGGTGACGTGGAACAAAACGACCTGCCCTTGGCCCACGGGTTTGCGGGTCACCAAAGGCGTGCCGTCTTCCAAAGTGGCGATCACGCGGTTGGCCAGTTCCGGGTCGGGCTGGGCCATGACTTGGGCGTTGATCTCCACGTCCTCGGGCACCGGCAATCCGTAAAAGGGCGAGGTCTCGGCAAAGGGACGCAGGCGTTTCGGCTCGCCCCAACTCATCGCACCGCCCAGCGTCCGCCCACCGGCGCGCAGCCGCACCGGCATCAGCGGATCGTCCTCGTCGCGGGCCACATCGGAGCCTGCCAAATTGGGTCCGGCAAAGCGCAACAACATGCCGCCGTCGTTCAGCCAGTCCAACAAATCGGCCACTTCGCCGCCCGACAGCTGTGCAACATCAGCCAAGACGATCACATCGGGATTGGCCATGATCAGATCCGGCAAAGCGCCCTCGATCACATCGGCTTCGCCCGCCAAAGCCGCGCGCAGGTAGTGGAGTTGCGACAAAAGCTGAAGCCCTTCGCCGCCTTCGCGCACCACGACCAGACCGACCTCGCGGCGTTTGAGACTGTCGTCGGTGAGACGTTTGGCGCCTGCGGAGTTTTGGCCTTCGATTTCAAATCGTGTGACCCGCGCGCGCAGTTCGGGCGGCAGGTCGAATGGCACTGTGACGCGGGCTTCTCCGCCCGGCAATGTGACCTCGCGCCGGTCCAGCACACGCGGCACGCCCGCCGGATCGGGACCATGCGCCAAGATCACCACATCGCGATCCCCGCCCGCATCGGCGCGCAGCACAGGGACGGAAATCCCCGTGTCGGTCAGTTCCAAAGGCCCAAGCGCCATCACATCACGAGCGGTTTCGAAAACGGACACCGGGCCGAAGCTTTCGAGATCGGCTAGCACATCTTCGCGTCCGGCGCGTGCCAAACCGTCCGACAGCCAGAGCGTTTCGACCGCCGAGGGCATCACGGAAATCACGCCGCTCAGCGCCTCCATGTCGGGTTCGAAAGGAGCGGGTGCGATGCCCGCCAGTCGAGGACGCCAATCAGAGGGCGCCAAAAAGGTGCACCCTTCGGTCGGCAGGTCAGTGGCGGACAGAATGCAAACCGTGCGTCCATCGGCTTCGGCCTCATCCAGCGCCTGCTCCACGCGCCCCATCCGCAGCGACCAATCGGATGCGGAGGCCCAGCTTGCGTCCAGCAGTACCAAAAGCGGACCCTCTGAACCGCCACGCTCGACACGCGGGTTCAAAACCGGACCCGCAAAGGCGAGGATCAGCGCGGCCACCGCCACCATGCGCAGCAGGAGTAGCCACCAAGGCGTGCGATCCGCCTCGACCTCTTCGTCCTTGAGACCCAGCAAAAGCGCCACGCCCGGAAAGCGGCGCTTGATCGGCGCGGGCGGCACGGCGCACAGCAAAAGCCAGAGGATCGGCAGGGCCAAAAGCCCAAGCAAAACCCAAGGCGCGGTAAACCCGATGGGGCCTAAAATCCACATCAGCGCGGGCCCTCCAAAGCCTCGTAAAGCCACAAAAGCGCGGTGAGATCGGAGTGATCCGTGTGATGCGTGGCAAAGCGCCAACCGGCATGATGGGCGATCTGGCTCAGGCGATCTTTGCGCTCGGCCAGCCGCTCGAGATAGCGGGTTTTCAGGTCAGAGGCCCGGAGCGTTTCATGCATGATCCCCCCGGCCATCGAGGTAAAAACCGTGCGCCCGCGATAAGGAAAGGCCTCTTCGGCAGGGTCGAGAATTTGGTAGAGCATGCCGGAAATACCGCGATCCGAGGCGGCGGCAACGGCCTTTTCGACGGCCTCGATGGGGCCCAGGAAATCGGACAGGAAGACGGCGCGGGCGTTGGGCAAAAACAGCGTTGCATCGGGGGCGCCGTAATCGGCCTCCGTGCTCTGCGCCAGCCCTTCGGCAATGCGCCGGATTTGCAGCGATCCGATCCGGGGCGGTGTGCCGAGAGAGGCCAAAGCCACCCGTTCGCCGCCTTTCATCAAGAGGATCGACAAGGCCATGGCGAGCAAAGCTGCGCGGTCGGATTTCTGCGGCACGTTTTTGTCGGATGAAAACCCCATGGAGGCGGAGAGATCGACCCAGAGATGCACCGATTGCGCCGCCTGCCATTCCTTTTCGCGCACGAAATGCCCGTCGGAGCGGCCCGAGCGACGCCAGTCAATCGCGCGCCCCGGGTCACCCGCCTGCGCGGGGCGGTATTGCCAGAACTCATCGCCCATCCCGGATTGCCGCCGCCCGTGGCCGCCCATCAGAAGCGTGCGCGCGAGCTGTTCGGCGCGGGCCTGCAACGGTGGCAAGGGGGCGCTCAGAGACTCGGCGCGCGCCCGCAGGCCTTTGTGGCCGGGAGAAGCAGAGGGCTGGGTCACGCGGCAGACCGGACTTTCAGAGCGGTCTCGGCGACGCCCGCAATGATCGCCCCCAGATCATCGCCACGCGCACGTGCCGCAAAGGTCAGAGCCATGCGGTGAATAAGTACGGGACGCGCCATCGCCAAGACGTCTTCGGGGCTGGGCGCGAGACGGCCATCCAACAAGGCACGAGCGCGGGTTGTGAGCATCAGGGCCTGCGCGGCGCGCGGTCCGGGCCCCCAGGCGACAGAAGCATTCACGGCCTCGGGTGCTTCGGGTTCATTGGGACGACAGGCGCGGACGAGATCGAGAATCATCTCTACCACCTGTTCCCCCACCGGCATCTTGCGCAGAAGCGCCTGCGCGCGGATCAACTCGTCTGCGGTGAAGACCGCGTGGGCCTCGTCCTCATCGGCGCCGGTGGTGGCGATCAGAATATCGCGCTCCGTGTCGCGGTCGGGATATTCGACGTCGACCTGCACGAGAAAGCGGTCGAGCTGGGCCTCGGGCAGCGGATAGGTGCCTTCTTGTTCCAGCGGGTTTTGTGTGGCGAGAACGTGAAACGGCGCCTCGAGATCATGCGGCTGACCGGCGATGGTGACCGATTTTTCCTGCATCGCCTGCAGGAGCGCGGATTGGGTGCGCGGGCTGGCGCGGTTGATCTCGTCGGCGAGCAGGAGCTGACAAAACACCGGGCCTTCAATGAAGCGAAAGGCGCGCGATCCATCGGGCGCGGTTTCCAACACTTCGGAACCAAGAATGTCGGCGGGCATGAGATCGGGGGTGAACTGCACCCGCGCGCCTTTGAGGCCCATGACGGTCGACAGCGTGTCGACAAGGCGGGTTTTGCCCAAGCCCGGCAAGCCCAAGAGCAAAGCGTGCCCGCCGCAAAGCATGGAGGACAACACCAGATCCACCACGGTTTCCTGACCGATGAAGCGGCGGGTGATGGAGGCCTTGGCCTCGTTCAATTTCGCGCCCAGGGCTTCGATCTCGGCGACGAGGTCGGTTTCGGTCATCACATACTCCTCACTTGCCAAGCACTTACTTAGCGGGTCGAACCATGCCACTATTAGAAACGTGTCAGGTGCAAAGCACAAATGACAAAAGGTTTAAGAGGAGATTTTCCATGTCCGTTTCCGCAGAAAGCATCGCGAGCGCCGTAAAAGCCGCCAAGACCCGCGGATTGCCGCCGGTGGACAAATGGAACCCGCCGTTTTGTGGCGATCTCGACATGCGGATCGCGCGGGATGGGACGTGGTTTTACCTCGGCACCCCCATCGGGCGCGCGCCTTTGGTGCGGCTGTTTTCGACCGTGTTGAAACGCGAGGGCGACAAGTTTTTCCTCGTCACCCCGGTCGAAAAGGTGGGAATCACCGTCGATGACGCGCCGTTTCTGGCGGTGGATTTCGAGGTGGAGGGGACCGGCCCCGCGCAAAAGCTGACCTTTCAGACGTCGGTCGGCGATACGGTGGCGGCCGATGCCGATCATCCGATCCGAGTCGAGACGCGCGACGGCGAGCCCGCGCCCTATGTCGAAGTGCGCGCGGGGCTTGAGGCGCTGATTGATCGCAAAAGCTTTTTCCGCCTTGTTGACCATGGTGTCACGGAGGAGATTGACGGCGAGGATGTTTTTGGCGTCTGGTCGGCGGGCACATTTTTCGAAATCGCCAAAGCGACTGATCTCGCCTGAATCGCCTTGCCTGAAACATCCTGACCTAAATGCCCAAATTCGCCGCCAATCTGTCGTTTCTGTTTAAGGAATATCCCTTCCTCGAACGCTTTGCCGAGGCGAAAGCCTGTGGGTTCAAGGCGGTGGAGGTTCTGTTTCCCTACGACGAACCGGCCTCAGAGGTCGCGAAACGCATGGCGGATCTGAACCTCAAAATGGTGCTGATCAACGTGCCGCCGCCGAATTACACCGGCGGCGAGCGGGGCTTTGCCGCTGTGCCGGGGCTGGAAGAGCGGTTCAAACGCGACTTCAAACGCGCGCTCCGCTATGCGGAATTCCTGGGCGCCGCGCATATGCACATCATGGCGGGTAAGGCGAAAGGCGTGGTGGCGCTTGAGACCTACAAGCGCAATTTGAAATGGGCCGCGCAGGAGGCGCCCAACATGAGCCTCACGATCGAGCCGATCAATGAGGGCGATATGCCGGGCTATTTCCTCAGTGATTTCGATCAGGCTGTCGAGATTCTCAACGAGGTGGCGGAGCTGAACCTCGGCCTGCAATTCGACGCTTATCACGCCCAGATCATCACCGGCGACGCCATGGCGGCCTGGGACGCATACGCGCCCTATGTGCGGCACATCCAGATCGCCGGGCCGCCCGACCGTCACGAGCCGATCAAAGGTCTGGTGGATTTTCCGGAGTTTTTTCGGCGCGTCGATGAGAGCGGCTACACGGGCTGGATTTCGGCAGAATACACGCCAAAGACACGGACCGAAGATGGTCTGGAGTGGTACCGACAGGCGTCAAGCTAGGCGCTGCGCTCCGGCGGCCTCTCCGGCACAGCCCGCGCCGGGGGCTTCGACCTCCAGCGTGGAGTGCGCGATGGAGAACCGCTCGCGCAGCACGCTTTTCAGCTCGGTCAAAACAGGCGTCGTCTCCCCCGAAATCACCACATGCGCCTCGACCGAGGTGCGGCGTTCGTCGATCTGCCACAGGTGAATATGGTGCACGTCTTCGACGCCATCGACCTCCGCCATGGCGACGGCGACATCGTCGGCCTTGGTGTCCGTCGGCGCGCCGAGCATCAGGATGCGGATCACCGGGCGGATTTCTGCGAAAGACTGCCAGAGAATATAAAGAGCGATGGCGATGGTCAGAAGCGGGTCGATCAGACGCCAATCCCAGATCAGAATGACCACGCCCGCAATGATCACCGCGACAGAGGTCGCCGCGTCGGCGAGGTTGTGAAGGAAGGCGGCCCGAATGTTGAGGCTGTCTTTCGACATTGAATAGGTCAGCGCCGCCGTCACCAGATCGACGATCAAAGCGATGAGCGCCACGATCACCACGGTCCAGCCCGCAATTTCCGGCGGGTTGAACAGGCGCGAGACACCTTCGGCAAAGAGATAGACGGAGATGATGATCAACGAAGTGTAGTTGACCATGGCGGCGACGACTTCGGCACGGCCGTAGCCGAAGGTCATGGTGCCGTCGCGCGGCTTGCGGGCAATCTTGCGCGCGCCGAACGCGATCACGAGGGCGATGGCATCGGACAGATTGTGAATCGCATCGGCGATCAACGCCATGGAGCCTGACACCACACCGCCGACGATTTGCGCCAAAGTCAAAAGGAGGTTGACCGCAATGGCGCCCGCGACTCGGGCATCCCCGGCGTTCGGGTCAATGTGATGGTGATGGCTATGGCTGTGAGGCCCGTGGGGATGATCATGTGACATGCGCCCATCCTGCCTCAACGGGCGGCCAATGCCAGCGGAAAGTGAAAGGGGCTGCGTATCAGTTGATCCGAAGCGTGTCTGACGTTCTCGTGACCCCCTGAATCTCACGCAACAGACCGGCAATCTCCGTGCTCGGCGCCACTCAATTGCCGCACATGTGCACAGGTTATGCAGGTCAATTCCTCAATAAAAGATCACCTGTATACTAAGGCACACAGAAAAAGCCCCCAAAATCCATATTTATGTTCAAAAACAAACAATGCGCAAAAACAGAACGAAATTGGCCGCATTCAGTGGATGATCACGCAAAATCACATCAAAATATAAAATCCTCCCAAAAATGTGATCTGCATTTACGCACATTGTAATGTTTGTAAACCCATTATTC
>NZ_JBLWTA010000036.1:0-21679 GCF_048270365.1 Celeribacter sp. | reverse complement strand
TGCCGTATGCGCGATGATCGTATGGCCGTTTTCCAGCTCGACCAGGAATGTCGCGTTCGGCAGGAGTTCCTTAACGACACCGGGAAATTCGAGCATTTCTTCCTTGGCCATGGTCACTCCATTGTTGTTTCACCCGCCAAATGTACGGGCGCGCTCGTAAATGCGCCTTTAACGGTGCAATTTCAAGGTGGATTTAGATGAATTTCAGCGTTTCGACCGCTTTCTCACCTGTTTCACGTCCGGTTTCGGTCTCTGGCCAGTGGGTTTTGACGCTGACAGCACCGCCCCGATGGGCTTCCGCGACCGACTCGGTCAATGTATCAAGCACGGCGGTGCTTTGGAAATGCTTGGTGCCCGTGGCGAGGATGCCCGAGGCCGGGAAGCTGCCATCGGGGGGCGCGAAAATGCCGGCCTGGCCGAAATTCACGTCGACGACCTCGCATTCCGGAACTTCGCCCACCAGAGGCGACATGGCGACAATCATCTGGCCTTCGAGGGCCCGCGCGCGGCAGCCGATCTCGACCCGCATCGCGCCATGTTCGGTGTCGGTGCAGGAGGGCACCAAGAGAATCTCGGCGCCCGCATCGGCATAGCGACGCGACAAGAGCGGGAACTCACTGTCGTAACAGATAAGCGCCCCGACCTTGCCGAAACGTGTCTCGAACAGCGGCGTGGGGGCGCCGGCGGCCATGTCGATGGCGCGCTCATAGGGGGTGGGGGTGCGTTTTTCGACGAAACCTTCGCCCTCGGGGCCGCAAAACAGCGCGCGATTGACGATTTGCTCGCCAGACCGTGCAAAGCCGGACCCGCCAAGGATGGTGGCGCCGGTCTCGGCAACAAGCGTACGAATCCCATCGCAATAGGCGTCGAAATGATCGGCGCCGCGGGTCATCCAACCGCGTGCGTCCAAAGAGACATCGCCATAAAATGCGGCCTCCAAGGCGGCATATTCCGGGAAAACCACCAAAGAATCGCGGTCCGCATCGGCGTCGGCCAAGGCCGCCCGGTAGCGATCCAGCCAATGATCCGGTGTTTGCGCCCAATCGGGCTGCCACGAGAATGCGATCAGTTTCAAAGCGGTTTTCCCCAAAATTGCAGAGACTTATCGGAAGTTTCCGTCTCGTCCACGTCTTTCCAGGCGAAATGCGCGATCACGCCCTCCATCGGCACATACCCCCGTTTGCGCCAGAATGTATCATGACTGCGCGCGCCCTTGGGACGCAAGGGGTGATTTTCCGGGCGGACGACCGAACAAAAGGCCGAATAGGTCAGTCCTAAAGCGCGGGCATGGGTTTCGCGGGCGTCGAAAAACGCGTGCCCCGCACCATGCCCGCGATACTCGGGCAAAAGCACCGATTCCGCACAGTAGAACACGTTCTCCATCGGCATGTCGACATGGGCAAAGGCGGCGGCGAAGTCTTCGGCATGTTCTGCGAGGGGCGATCCGGTCGCCGCCCCGACAATGCGGTCGCCGTCGAAAGCCGCCACCAGAACGGCGCGGTCATTGCCGACGTAACTCGCCATGTACGTGCGCTCATAGTCGAGCGAGCCGTCATAGAGATAGGGCCACTCGCGGAACACCGTGATCCGCAGCCGCGCCAGATCGTCCAGCGCGGCCTCAACTTCGGCGCCTTTCAGGGTGCGAAAGCTCAGCGTCATGGTGCCCTCCTCAGGAGACCTGCGCCACCCAGTCCTCGGCGTTATAATAGACCGAGACGCGGGCGATTTTGCCGTCGCGGATGTCAAAGAATGCGCCAGCGGGCAGGTCGTAGGATTGGCCGTGCGCCTCCGGGTAGCCCTCGGCGGTTTTCAGGTATTTGCCCAGCACGCGGAATTCGGAGGCCGCGCGGGTGCCCTCGTCATTGGCGAAAATCACCATCTCGGCCAGCGTTTCCTGATAGGCGGTGTCCATCGTGACCATGAAGGCGGCGAAGGCCTCTTTGCCGTGCTCGATGGGGCCTTGGTTGATCCGGTGCTCGATGTCGTCGGTAAGGCAGTCGAGCATGGTGGCGTGATCATGGGCCGCGAAGGCGTCGTAATAGCGGGTCAACAGGGCCAGCGTGTCAGCGCGGTTCTGGGTCATAGGAAGATCCTTGAAGAGATGGGTGTTTAAGTGTGGGCGGGGCCGAAACGGGCCTGCATCCGGGTGATGATTTGATCGCGGGCCTGACGGTAGGCATCGAGTTTCGCGTCGCGCGTCTCTCCGATGCCGGTCGGGTCCATGATCGGCCAATATTCCACATCGAGGTGGTAATAGCGTGTCAGTTCAAGCGCTTGGCGCTGGGAGGCGGGCGAGAGCGCGACGATCAGATCATAGGAAGAAATGTCGTCGCCCCATTCTTTCAGATCGTCGAAGGAGCGGGATTGATGGCGGTGCAGCTCGACGCCCAGCTCGTCACAGACCGCGACCGCAAAGCCATCGACATCCAGATCGGAATGCACGCCTGCGGATTGGACATAGACCTTGCTGCCGTAGAATTTCTTCATCAAGCCTTCCGCCATGGGGGAGCGCACCGCGTTGTGGTCGCAGCAGAACAGAACCGAATGAGGGAATTCTGCCGCCACGCCCTTACCCCCAGTGCAACACGCAAATCAGGGTGAACAACCGGCGCGCCGTGTCGATGTCGACCTCCGCCTTGCCTTCGAGCCGCTCCTGCAGCACCCGCGCCCCTTCGTTGTGAATGCCGCGCCGGGCCATGTCGATGGCCTCGATCTGGCTGGGCGGCATTTTTTTGACGGCGTCGAAATAGCTTTCGCAGATTTGGAAATAGTCTTTCACGACCTGCCTGAACGGCCCGAGCGAGAGATGAAACTCCGCCGCCTTATCCCCGTTTTCCGCGCTCAGATCGAACACCAGACGCCGCTCGCGGATCGCGAGCCCAAGCTTGAACGGCCCCTCGGGCACCTCGCGGTCCTCGCGCGCAGGCAGGGTGAAGGAGTTGTCCTCCAGCAGATCGAAAATCGCAACTTTGCGTTCCTGTTCGATCTCGGGCGTGGGCGCCGCCAGCCCCGCGTCGTCGATCTCAACGGCGATCAGTTTGCTCATCACACCCTCTTAGTCTTCACCAGCGTTCAAGCGATCCAGCCGCGCGCGCACGGACAGGCCATGCGCCTCAAGGCTTTCGGATTTCGCCAAACGTTCCGCTGCCGGGCCGATGGCCTTGAGCGCTTCGGGGGACATCTTGGCCAATGTCGTGCGTTTGAGGAAGTCCAAAACCGACAGGCCGGACGAGAAACGTGCAGAGCGCGCGGTGGGCAGGACGTGGTTCGGGCCGCCGACATAGTCGCCGATGGCCTCCGGCGTCCAAGCACCCAAGAATATCGCGCCGGCGTGTTGGATCTTCGCGGACAGCGCATCCGGGTCCTCGACGCAGAGTTCGAGGTGTTCGGGCGCGAAGCGGTCCGACAGTTTGGCCGCTTCATCGAGATCGCGCGCGGTGATCACCACGCCGAAATCTTCCCAGCTTTTGGCAGCAATTTTGCGGCGTTCGAGCGTCTTAAGGCGGGCCTCAACAGCCTTCGCGACAGCCGCTCCAAAGTCGGCGTCATCGGTGATCAGAATGGACTGCGCGCTTTCATCATGTTCGGCCTGAGACATCAGATCGACGGCGATCCAATCCGGGTCGTTGTGCTTGTTGGCGATGACCAGAATTTCCGACGGTCCAGCGATCATGTCGATGCCGACCTTGCCAAAGACCCGCCGTTTGGCGGCGGCGACAAAGGCATTGCCCGGTCCGGTGATCTTGTCGACAGGGGCGATGGTGTCGGTGCCATAGGCAAGTGCGGCAATCGCCTGCGCGCCGCCGATGCGGTAAATCTCGTCGACGCCCGCGATGCGCGCGGCCATGAGCACGAGCGGATTGGCGATCCCGTCGGGCGTCGGCACGGTGATGGCGAGGCGCTCGACACCGGCCACTTTCGCAGGGATCGCATTCATCAACACGGACGACGGATAAGAGGCGAGCCCGCCCGGCACGTAGAGGCCAGCGGCGGAGACTGGCGTCCAGCGCCAGCCCAAGGTGGCACCGTCCGGGTCGGTCCACATCTGATCATCGGGCATCTGGCGAACGTGATAGGCGCGGATACGTTGCGCGGCGAGTTCCAGTGCCTCGCGTTCCTCAGCAGAGACTTGAGCGCAAAGCGCGTCGATTTCTGCGTCGGAAAACCGCAGCTTTTCGGCGGTCAGCTCCATTCGGTCGAACTTTGCGGTCAGCTCCAACACAGCGGCATCGCCGCGCGCGCGCACGTCCTTGATGATCGCGGCCACGGCGTCGTCGACATCCGGGCTATCCTCGCGCTTCATGGTCAAAAGCGCGGCAAAGCGGGTCTCGAAATCAGAATCCGTTGTGGACAGGAAGTGGGGCATGTCGGTCTCCTTAATGCGCCCCGCCTTGGACCTGAAACAGGACTCCGACAGGGCACAGCGCTCCTAAGGGCGCATTTGGAAACCGACATAGCGCGGGTTTGTGTGGGCCTCAAGCGTCTCGAGGCCCGTGCCCCGCTTTAACCGCGGTAAGTGTCCTTGCGAGAGCGCAGATCAAATTCCACGTCGGCGCCCTTGGCAGGGATCGGTGTCGTGGTGACTTTGCATTTGACCTGTTGTCCCAGAACTTTGGGGTCGCTGCCGCTGCCTTTGAGAGAGGTGAACCAATTGAGATTGGTGATGATGGAGGTGTCGTTCAGAAAGACCGCAGTGTCTCTCAGAGCAATTTGCGTGAATTTTCGCGTCGCGGAGGGGCCTTGGGTGGTGTAGCCGCCGCAGACCGTGAGATAGCCATCGGTGCCGTAGAGCGCCCAGAAAATATGGGCCTCGCCCATTTTTTCCCAATTCCAAACAGAATGCGCATAGTCTTTATCGATTGTGGCGGTGCCGCCATTCTCTGCGGCATGGAGCGGGGCTGCAAATGCAGAGCAGAGGCCAAGAGCCAGCAGGGCGTTCCGAATAGGTTTCATGCAATTCTCCAAATAATCGTCGTTGTTCTACGGCTGTATCTGCAAAGGAAACCTGAACTTTGTGAAGGTAAAGACAGATCAGGTATTTTAAATTTCATGCGTCGGGATATGATGCGACGGCGCGACATAGGGCCGTGTGACATCTTTGAGCGTAGCATCCAGCGCCTCGACCTCAAGCGCAATCGTGCCGTCACCGGCCAGGGTGATCTCGACCGTACCCATGCCGTCCTTTTTGGCGGCAAAACTGATCGACAGGAGCGAAAGGATCATGTCCTTGTCGCCCGAGGGCACCCCCGTCGAGCGCGCGGACATCACGTCGTCAAAGAGCAAAACCGCCTGAACGCGTTCGACCGGACGGCCCCGGCGTTCGGCGGTCTCGACATCTTCCCAACGAAAGCGATTGATCAGAAACGCGAAACGGCGGCGGCCCGTGTCATAGGAAATCTCTCCCATCGGCACGATGGCGTCCTGCACCAACGCGGAGATCACCGTCAGATCGTCCGCATCCATCGCCTTCAATGCCAGCGGGCGTTCGCCTCCGTCTTCGAATCTCGCGTCTTCGACCATCAGCTTTTGATCCTTTCGACCTGCGCGCCGATGCCCGAGAGCTTGCGCTCGATGAACTCATAGCCGCGGTCGAGGTGATAGACCCGCGAGACCAAGGTTTCACCCTCTGCCGCCAGCCCCGCCAGAATGAGCGAAACAGAAGCGCGCAGATCGGTGGCCATCACCGGCGCACCTTTGAGTTTATCGACGCCATGTACGGTGGCGTGGCCGCCATGGACCTCGATGTTCGCGCCCATGCGGATGAGTTCCGGGGCGTGCATGAAGCGGTTCTCGAAGATGGTTTCTTCCAAGACCGACGTGCCCTCGGCGGTGCAGAGAAGCGCCATCATCTGGGCCTGAAGATCGGTGGGAAAACCGGGGAAGGGTTCGGTCGTCACATCGACGGCTTTCACCCGGCCGTTCTTGCGCGACACGGTCAGGCCGCGCTCGTTTTCTTCGACGGAAACACCGGCCAGTTCGAGCTTTTCGACAAAGCTTTCGACCAGCGACAGCTTGCCACCCAGACAGGTCACTTCACCGCCACAGATCGCGGGCGCCAGCATGAAGGTGCCCAACTCGATCCGGTCGGTCACCACCGGGTGTGTCGCACCATGCAGGCGGTCGACGCCCTGAATTTCGATCCGCGAGGTGCCTGCGCCCTCGATCTGGGCGCCCATTTTGTTGAGGCAATCGGCCAGATCGACAATCTCCGGCTCGCGGGCTGCGTTTTCGAGAACCGAGGTGCCTTTGGCCAGAGACGCGGCCATCAGGAAGTTCTCCGTCGCACCCACAGAGGGGAAGCGCATTTTATGCACGGCGCCCTTGAGGCGACCGCCTTTGACCTTGGCGTGAAGGTAGCCGTCTTTCAATTCGATCTCTGCGCCCAGGGCCTCCAGAGCCGTGGTGTGCAAATCCATCGGACGCGCACCGATGGCGCAGCCGCCCGGCAGAGAGACGACCGCATGGCCGAGACGGGCAAGCAGGGGGCCGAGCACCAGGTTAGAGGCCCGCATTTTGCGCACAATTTCATAATCCGCGACCGGGTTGATCTCGCCGTGACAGGACATGGCCTGCACCTTGCCCTCTTGCAGCGCGGTCACTTCGGCGCCCAGAGAGGCCAGAAGCGCGGTCATCGTCTTGATGTCCGACAGGCGCGGCGCGTTGGTCAGCGTCAGTGGCTCATCCGACAAAAGCGTGGCCGGCATCAGCGCGAGACAGGCGTTTTTCGCCCCCGCAATCTCGATGTCGCCGTTCAGGGGCCCATTGCCCCGCACCAGAATAGAATCCATGCTCTTGCCTTACTCGTCCTTGCCGTCGTCGCTCTCATCGGAAGCATTGCGCGCACGCGTCTGCGCCTTGCGCCGCTGAAGATTGGCCTTCAGCGCGGCTTTCAAGCGCTCATCCCGGCTTTTCGGCGCGGGTTTCGCAGGTTTCCGTGAGGGATCGGTCTTGTTGTCCATGGTCTCCCATGTAGCCAATGCCGCTTGCCTCGTCCAGTGTTGCTGGGGAAGGTCGCAGGGGGCGACGCGGGAAAGTGAAACGCTTCGACCCGCAGTCGTTGTGAACGTCGCTGTGAAAGACGTTGTGAAATCGGCGTGGAAGTACGGGAGGACATTGGAAGGCAAATGCTCACCACATAATTTTGACGAAAGCCGAGCAGGTTTCATAACAAACGCCGAGGATAACAAAGGCGTTCACAGGGCTTGGCGAACAGCCTTCTCGGATCAGTTGAGCCGTGCCGATCTAAGTTGAGCGACTGGGCTTCCAGAGCCGACTGCAAATGCGTTGGGGTGGGCGCGTCGCGCGGGAAACACGCACTCTACCATCAAATCCTCGGCGTCGATGACGATGGTGAAAACTGGCGAGACCACAAGGACCCCGGTCGTGCCCTCGCTCTCGTAAGAAGCAAATTCGATGACGCCGCGCGGGAGGGTTTGACGCTTCGGTATAAAATCTGGATGGATGGGGCAGGTTTGGCCTGATGGCTATGTGAGCCGCGCAGAGCGGCCTAAAATCATGAAGCTGCCTCAAAGGATTTTCTAAATGCTGAAAATCTCCCTCCCCCTCTCAACCCTTCTGCTCTTCGGGTGTCAGATGACGACCGAGATCCCCGCGCCGGACGAAGACGCCCCGGCGATCAGCCGGGAGGAGGTATCGCTGAAGATCGTCTCCGCCAAAAAATGTCTCCGCGCGAAATCGCTTTGATGATCTCGGTCGCGAACAACTCCGAGCGCGACATTTGTTTCTCCTATGAGACGTTCAATCAGCCCCTTGTCTCGTTTACTCGCATCTCGCATCTCGGATGGCTGGGAATTACCTGAAACGCTGAGCGAAGGAGTCTGGGTCAATTCCAAAGGGGAACTCACTGCGCCTTCCAGAGGATACACCGCAACCAAAATCACACTTGTTCCCGGCGGCAAAGCCGAACTGCCTCTCTTGCGGGGCATCACGGAGACAGAGCAATTTTGGGAGGACAAAAGGGACGCGCAATTGCCGCGTGAGCCCTATGAGAACCAACCGGTGACAGCCACTCTCTTTGGCGAATTTTTCGACTGTGCCTATCCTGATACCGACGCAGCAGGATGGCAGATCGAACCGTTGGTCTATTCGAGCGCATTCAAAGTCAGCCAATAGCGTGCTTGGGCTCTATAAAGTCGACGCGGGGCAGGCTGCAAAACTCGAGTGGAGTCCGGGCTTTGCGGGCGGCAGTGGGGAAGGGACATCGCGGTGGAAAGCCGCGGCTGAAAAAGAAACTTTGCCCGAGGATGATTTTTTCTGGAAATTGCGCTTGCACCGCGCGCAGATCACGTCTAATTAGCCGCCCACGGCGACGGTGACACGGTCACCACCGCACCCGGCGCTGCTGTAGCTCAGAGGTAGAGCACTCCCTTGGTAAGGGAGAGGTCGAGAGTTCAATTCTCTCCAGCAGCACCAGTTTTCATTAGATTTACGCAGATGCATCGTATGAGCTGGCTACGTTCTGCCGTTCAACGCATTCCTCGGATGCCCGTAATGTGATGGCAGACTGTCTGTTTAGGAGGTGCGTTTGGCGCCGCGCAGGCCCCTAACCGTTTTTGAATAGGGGATATGAGCGGTTCGCGCGGTCTGTGCCGCGCTTATCAGAATGGCTTTGCCTGAAATGGAAAAGACTTCGCGCGGGAACGCGAAGCCATCACATCTATCCGATGTTGAAAGGGAGAAATTGAGGGCGGTGTTGCCCGAACCGTCTCAGGCGAGGGCGTGTTCGTCCTGTTGCGCTTCTGTCGCGTGATTCTGGGCCGCGGCACGGTGCGCGTAGACCAGAACGGAGGCGGCGAGAAGAGTGGCCGAGCCAATGATCGGGAACAGGATCAAACCGGTCCAAAGCGGCAAACCCACCATGCCGATGCCCACAGCCGTAACAGCCGAGGCGGTGAGGAAAGAGAGAAGAAGCAATCCGGCAATCATGGTCATTCCTTTCAGGCATGTCTTTCTCAGACAGAGTCGGGATCGTTTTGCGACCTCTGATCCATGAGGCTATTTCAAGAGGTTATTTTGAAGCGTCTGACATCAGGCTATGCGGCGATCTGGGCACAATCGTGGCCAACAAACGTTGAAATTTGATTAATCGCCGCAGGTTTTCGGAAAAGTTGAAGCAAGGCTTGCCGTTAAATATGCGCAAAGCACCGTGAGGGGCTTTGATATATGTTAAAACTGCGATGCTTCACCTGCGATGCGGTCCCGGCTCAGGCGGCCCATTCCCAGGGGTTGGTGAATTGCCCCAACACTTGGCTGACCTGATCGGCTTCGGATTTTGCCTCCGAGGAGATTTGCGCGACGAGACCGCGTTTCTTGTCGTCGATCACGCTCACCACACGCGCCTCAAGCCCGGCCTTTTCAAGAGCCGCATTATAAATGCGGGTGATGGCGCGCTTGCGCAGGTCCGGTTTGAATACTTTGCCCACGGCGGTCTTCGGCAGCTCGTCCAGAATCTCGATGTATTTCGGGATCGCGGCGCGTTCGTGGATATGCACTTTGGCGTAGGTCATGAGTTCGTCCGAGGTGACTGTGGCGCCGTCAACAAGTTCGACATAGGCGCAGGGCAGCTCGCCGGAATGCGCATCGGGTTGGCCGATTGCGCCCACCATGGCGATGGCGTCATGTCCGGCCAGAGCCTCTTCGATCTCGGCGGGGTCGATGTTGTGACCGCCGCGAATGATCAGATCCTTGGCGCGCCCTGTGATCCAGAGGTAGCCATCCTCATCAATGCGGCCCAAATCGCCCGTGCGCAGATAGACGTCATGATGGAAGAGGTCGTGATTCTTATCCTGTTCCGTATAGGTCGAACCGGCAAAGACGCCGGGGCTGTCGATACAAATCTCGCCAACCTCGTCGACACCGCATTCCACCGGACCCTCTGACGTGTGGCGCAGGATTTTCACATCCGTATGCGGGAAGGGAATGCCGACAGAGCCGATTTTCTTGACGCCGCCCACCGGGTTGACGGAGACGAGACAGGTCGCCTCGGTCAGGCCATAGCCCTCGACCACTTCGACGCCTGCGGTCTGTTCGAAGCGTTTGTACAGCTCGACGGGCAGGGGGGCGGAGCCGGAGAAGGCCATTTTCACCGAAGAAATATCGGCGTCCACCTTGCGCTGCATGAGCACGGACACGGCGGTCGGCACGGTGATGATAAAAGAGATTTTCCAGCGCTCGCAGAGCTTCCAGAAGTTGTCGAAGACGCCCTCGCCGCGATAGCCCGCAGGCGTCGGGTAGACACCATGGGCGCCGGAGGCCAATTGGCTCATCACGATCACCTGACAGGCGAAAACGTGGAACAGGGGCAGCGGGCACATGATGTTGTCTTCTTCGGTGAACAACAGGCGCGAGCCGATCCAGCCGTTGTAGATCATGCCGGAATATTTGTGCTGCGCGACCTTGGGCATGCCGGTGGTGCCGCCGGTGTGGAAATAGGCGGCGACGCGGTCCCCGGTCGAATCCGAGAATGTCAGACGGTCGGCGGGGTATTTCGCCAGTTCGGTGTTGAAATCGAGCATATCGGCGTGATGCGCCCGCGCGTCGTCGTTTTTCGGACGAATGAAGGGCACGATCCACTTTTTCGGCGGCGTCAGGTAATGCAGGAGATCGACCTCGAGCACCGCTTTCACATTGGGCGCGTGACGCACCGCCTCGGCGACCTTTTGCGCCACGTCCGTTTTTGGAAAACTCTTGAGTGTCACCACGACTTTTGCGTTTGTTTCTCGCAGGATGGCGGCGATCTGTTCAGGTTCCAAAAGCGGGTTGATCGGGTTGACGATCCCCGCGATCATGCCGCCCAGAAAGGTCAGCACCGTCTCATTGGCGTTGGGCATGATATAGGCGACGACGTCCTCTTCGCCGACGCCAAGCGCGCGGAACATATTTGCGGCCTGGATCGATTTCGCCAGTGTCTCGCGCCAAGTCATGGTTTCCGCCTTGTCCTTCGGACCTGACGTGATCTGATAGGAAAAAGCCGGACGATCCGGGAAGGCCGTGGCGGTTTTCACCAGCCGTTCGTAGATCGTGGTGGGCACATCGCGGGCCTCCCACGGCATTTCTGCCTCGATCAGATTGCGCGCGTTGAGCGAACTGAAATCGGATGGCATCGCTTCCTCCCTTTTATCCTTATCGAGGCACTGCTTGTGCCGGGCCTCGTCTCCTCGCGAGCATGATGCTGGCAAAGCGCCTCCCGTGCAAGAGACCGCATCCGCCCCGCAACGCAGCGTCATATTGTGTGCGCATCATCTCGACGCCACGTCACCTTGTCGATCTGTGATCTTGGAATGGTGGACGTGGACGCCTTGCCTGACTAGGGTGCGTTGACTTACGCATACGGCAGGAGAGCGGTGAGATGAAAGAGGTAGTGGTCAGTGGCACGGGTGTTTTTACCCCTCCCTATTCGATTTCCAACGATGAACTGGTGGTGGCCTTCAACGCCTATGTCGATCTCTACAATGCCGAGCACGCCGACGCGATTGCGGCGGGGACGGTGGAGGCGAAGAGCTATTCGTCCTCCGAGTTCATCTTTGCCGCTTCGGGCATCGAGCGCCGATATGTGATGGACAAGGACGGCATTCTGGATCCGACCCGCATGTGCCCGCATTACGCGCCGCGTTCGGATGAGGAGCCGTCGATGATGGCGGAAATGGCCGTCGATGCCGCCAAGCAGGCGCTGGCTGCGGGGGGCGTCGAGGCGCAAGACATCGATCTGATCCTCTGTGCCGCCTCCAATATGGAGCGCGCTTACCCGGCGATGGGGGTGGAAATTCAGGCGCTTCTGGGCGCGGGTGGCTTTGCCTTCGACATGAATGTCGCCTGTTCTTCCGCGACTTTTGGCATCCAGACTGCGACCGATATGATCCGCGCGGGCTCGATCAAACGCGCGCTGGTGCTCTGCCCGGAGGTCACCTCAGGCCACCTCGAATGGCGTGACCGGGATTGTCATTTCATCTTTGGCGATGTGGCGACCGCCGTGTTGTTGGAGGCCTCCGATGTGGCCACCAAGCCGCAGTTCAAAGTGCTCTCCACCCGCTGCGCCACGCAGTTCTCCAACAATATCCGCAACAACAACGGCTTCCTGCGCCGCGCGCACGACCAGATGGCCGACCGCCGCGACATGCAGTTCATGCAAAACGGGCGCAAAGTGTTCAAAGAGGTGCTGCCGCTGGTGTCGCAACATATCGCGCAGCATATGGAGGAGGAGGGGCAGGACCCGACGACGCTCAAACGCATGTGGCTGCATCAGGCGAACAAGTCGATGAACGATTACATCGGCAAAAAGGTCCTCGGCTGCACGCCGGAGCCAGAAGAACAACCGAACATCCTGCAAGACTACGCCAACACCTCGTCCGCTGGCTCGATCATTGCCTTCGCGCAGCATCATGACGGGATGGAGGCCGGTGATTTGGGGCTGATCTGTTCCTTCGGGGCGGGCTACTCCGTGGGCTCTGTGGTGGTGGAAAAACTTTAGGCGACTTGCCGCAAAGGCGTGTCAAGGGTGACATCTATTTGAATGAGGATTGAGCCATGCGGTTTTTCCAAAGCCTTTGCCAAAACCTTTTCCTGTGGTTTCTGACAAGCCTGTCCGTGATGTCTCTGCCGGCATTGGCCCAAGACGTCGCGCCCTTGCCCGGTGCGGAAGACCCGGCGTTTCAGGCGGCGCTTGAGAGCTGGCTTGCGGGCGAGGATTTGGCGGCTTTGACGGCCCTTGCCGATCTGTCCGGCTCTGAGAACCGCGCGGCGCAAATCTTTCTGGCCCGTCTCGACCGCCTGTCGCATCTCCATCGCCATGCAACCGCTTCGCTGGAGCGCAAAGCGCGTGTGACTTTGATGCGGCAACCCGGTGGGCTGTCTGGCAAAAGCTGGATGGAGGCCGCCGCCGTGGATGTGCCTCTGGCGCAGGCGTTTCAGGACATCGGTGTGATGGAGAAAAAGGCAGAGGGGCTGCGCAGCCTCTTTGCATTGGGCGAACCCTATGCCGCGTCCAATGCGCTGCCGGGGTATATGGCCTCCGGGGCGTTTGAAGATGTGATTGATATTATCGCCACCGCCCCCAATGCGCCTGCCGCCACGCGGGATCTCTATGTCGAATCCATTCTGGCGCTCAAATCCGGGGGCACGGCCTATCAGGGCTCGGCACGCCTTCCGCATATGTTGTGGACCGGGACGGCCAAGGAGGTGGATGGGCTGCCACAAGTGGCACCAACGGATCGGATCGTGTGGGCCCCGCCACATCCAGGTCGGTGGCGCGAAGGTCCGGAGACGGAAGTTCTGATGAAAACCTATGCCCCCAAGGTCCCGGCCTGGCAGCCTATTGTACGCTTTTGTGAAAGCGCCTGTGCGGGTGAGGTCGAGACCTGTGTTGCGGTGGCCGCCGGGCAATTGTCCGGGGCGCCGATGCCGTTTCAAAGCCCGCTTGAAACCGTGCTGAGCAGTGAGGACTATCAGAAAAGTCCTCGGTTTGAATATGATTTTGCCCGCGTGTTCGACACGGCATTTTGGCATGTGGATCAGGTGCGCGCGTACAGTTCCTGCCTTTCGGACGCGCTACAGGCGCAGATCGATCTGAGCCGAAAGTCCTGATCCGTCGGACTTTTGGGGCCTGATCCGGTTTGCATGCGCGTGGCGGGATCAGGCGTTTGGCGCTGAAAAGCTCTGAGCCGAGACGCTTTCCAACTCCGCTTTCTCACTCTCAAGCGGCAAGGCTGCGCGCGCGTAGTCCAAGGCGCGTTTCGCCATGTCTTGCGCGGCATCCGCCAGTGCCGTGTCCTTGGCCTCGGAGAGGGCCAACAGGCTGTGACGCAGTGTGCGAGTGACTTCGATCTGTCCGGCCCCGTCCCGGGCGGTGGCGGCAAAGGCGGCGTCGATCAGGGCCTGCGACGAGGGCGGCGGGCAGAACACGCGCGGCGCGCGGGAGGCCTCATTGACTTCGACCTGAGCCGTGTCCCAGAACAGCGCGGTCAAGCGGCCGATCGCGTCGATCGCGGTGCCGGGGTCGTTGACGCCGGGGGAGAGGGCTTTCGAGGAAATCTCCGACAATGTGGTGAGGCTGAATTCTGCATCGACCTCATGGGTGCGGTTTTTGCCGATGACAAAGGCGCGGGCCATCGCGGCCATGCCGATCTCGGGCGAGAGGCCTGAGACTTGCGCCAAAAGCGTTCCTTCTAAAACGAATTGCCCCGGGCGTTGCAGCACATAGATCAACCCGGTCTCTCCCGCGCAGTCATTGAGCGCACGGGTGTCGACGAATTGGATATAGCCGGTTTTCGGCGCCCGAAGCGGTCGCGTGTCTTCCGGCAAAACCGTCTCCGGCGTCAGGAGATTGGCGCCCAAAGCGGGCTCTTTGCGCAGCGTCGTCAGGCTGCGTCGGGCTTCCTGTTCGGCCAGGTCGAGACTGTTGTCGATGCTGCCGAGCTGGCTCAGATGTTCGATCCAGCGCAGCATGGCGACGATGATGATGACCACGGCAAGGATGGTGATCGCCATGACGACGATGGCCTCGTCATCGCCGTAAAGACGGGTGCGAAACAGAATGATCGAACTGAGTGCGAAAATGAACGCGCCGATGAAAGCGGCGAGCACCGATTGTGTGGTCGTGTCCTGAAGCAGCAGGCGGTGAATGCGTGGCGTCGCGGTGCTGGCCGCCGAACTGTGTGCGCTGACCATGACGTTGAGGGTAAAGGTCGAAACCGCCAGCATCGACGAGGCGAGAATGGTCAGAACCGGCATCACGGCCCCTGTGTCGATCCTTTGGCTCAACTCCTCTGGCATGTAATTGCGCAGCACGAGCGTGATCAGAGAAACCAACAGAGACAACAGCGCATAGAGCGTCACACGCAGCCAGAGCGCATGATAATAGCGTCGAAAGAACAACAGCGGTTTTCTTAGAATATCGAACATCGCGACGCCTTTTTTAGGTCCGGGCGTTGGGCGCCCTTGCCCTATGATGGCTCATTCCTCAGGCGGATCAAGCCGATAGCCCGCTGCCCATAGCTCGCAAATGAAAAGCGTGGCCGCCGCGAAGCAGCGATTGGACAGATCATAAAGCCCGGCCTCCTGCCAGCCCGACAGATCGGCGGCCACGGTCGTCAGTGCGAAGACCGCTTCCATCGGGTCGGGGGCGTCGGGGGTATTCATTAGGTTTTGGAGCGTGTCATAGGGGCTGAGCCGGTCGGTCAACAGCCGCTCGGTGATCTTTTCCTCGAGCCATTCCTGCCTGTTTTGCATATCCACAATGAACAGCCCGCTGACTCGTTAATATTCGATCAAAGCTATAGTGTTTGTTTGCCATTATCCAAACAACTGTTTCCGAAATGGAAATAATGAAAGGCGTGAACAATTGAAGGGAGCGGTGTGAAACGCGACTTTCCTAAGCACCGCGGCGCATAACAAAGGGCGCCACGATGATGTGACGCCCTCATGTCTTTTATGGTGTGACCTGCGATCAGCCCTGCGGGATGATCAGCATCTGGCCCGGGTAGATTTTGTCCGGATCGGAGAGCATCGGCTTGTTGGCCTCGAAAATCTCCATGTAGCGGTTGCCATCGCCCAGAGCGTTTTTGGCCACGGCCCAAAGCGTGTCGCCTTTTTTGACCTCGTGGAACACCGGGTCGGCGCCGTCGAGCGTGTCTTCGACAGAGGCCACGCCTTCGACGTTGCCCGCGGCCATGATGATTTTCTCTTTGGTCACCTGATCGGCCACCGTGCCGCCGAGCACGACCTTGTCGCCATCCATCGCGACCTCGACACCTTCGGCTTCAAGGCCAAGCGCCTTGATCTCGGCCAGGATGGCATCCGCATCGGCCTCTTCTTCTTTCTTGCCGAATACTTTTTTGCCGGCATCTTTTACAAAGCTGAACAGTCCCATCACTCATCTCCTATTTATGTTGTTACCCGAGACTATCCGCCGATTGTAACCAAATGAAAACGGGAAATTTTCGGCGTTCTCCCCGCAGGATTAGATCCCGTTGGTGAATTGCAACCGGGCAAGACGCGCATAAAGTCCGCCCTCGGCAATCAATTCCTCATGCGTCCCGGTGGCAACGATGCGCCCGTCTTCGAAGACCAGAATGCGGTCAGCCTTTTTCACGGTGGCTAGGCGGTGCGCGACGATGATCGTGGTGCGGGTGCGGGCCATGTCTTCGACGGCTTTCTGCACCAATTGCTCGGATTCGGAATCGAGCGCCGAGGTGGCCTCGTCCAACAGAAGGATCGGCGCATCGCGCAGGATGGCGCGTGCAATGGCGACGCGTTGCTTTTGCCCGCCCGACAACATGATGCCACGTTCGCCGACATAGGACTCGTAGCCTTCGGGCAGTTTCGAGAGGAACTCATCGGCGGCGGCGGCCTTGGCGGCGGCAGCGACATCTTCCATGGAGGCCTCGGGGCGACCAAAGCGGATGTTGTCGGCGGCGGAGGCGGCGAAGATCACCGGATCTTGCGGCACGAGCGCGATGTGACGACGGAAATCCCCCCGCGCCATGTCGGAGATGCGCTGGCCATCGATGGAAATCACGCCCTCTTGCGGATCGTAGAACCGCTGGAGCAGTTGGATGATCGTCGATTTCCCGGCCCCCGAAGGCCCGACGAGCGCCACGGTTTCGCCGGGTTGGATGTCAAAGGACACCCCATCGAGCGCGGGCGTGGTCGGGCGTGAAGGGTAGAAGAACCGCACATCGTTGAAAGAGACGGCGCCTTTCGCGGGGTCCGGGAAGGGCAGGGGCTGTGCCGGGTCTTTGACCGGGTCCTCGGAGGACAGGAGTTCCACCAGACGTTCGGTGGCGCCAGCCGCACGTTGCAATTCGCCCCAAATCTCGGAGAGCGCGCCAGCGGCCCCCGCGACCATGATGGCGTAGATCACGAATTGCACCAATTCGCCGATACTCATCACCTCGGTGCGTACATCGCGCGCGCCGATCCACAAGACGCCAGCAACGCCCGAGAAAATGAGTGCGATCACGATGACGGTCATCGCGGCGCGTGTCTTGATGCGGGTGTGGGCGGAGGTGAAACTTTTTTCGGTGACCTCGTCAAACCGCGCGGCCTGTTGCGCCTCGCCGGTAAAGGCCTGCACAGTCTGGGCGGACAAAAGCGCCTCAGACGCGGTGCCCGACGAGGACGCGATCCACTCCTGGTTCTCGCGCGACAGTTTGCGCAGGCGGCGGCCCAAGACGATGATCGGCACGATCACCACCGGCACGATTAAGAGAACCAGCCCGGTGAGTTTCGCCGAGGTGAAGAGCATCAGGATCAGCCCTCCCACCATAATAAGAGCGTTCCGAAGCGCGACGGAAATAGATGAGCCGATCACGGAGAGAATAAGCGTGGTGTCCGTGGTGATGCGCGACAGCACCTCGCCGGTCATGATGTTCTCGTAGAATGCGGGCGACATGCGGATCATGCGGTCGAACACCGCCTTGCGGATGTCGGCGACGACGCGTTCGCCCAAACGGGTCACAAGATAATAGCGCATCCCGGTGCCAAGCGCCAAAGCGCCCGCGATCATCAAAGCCGCGCCGAAATATTGATCCAAGAGGACCACGCCCGCGCTTTGGAACCCGTCCACGACCCGACGCACTGCGATGGGCAGGATCAGGGAGATGCACGCGGTGATCACCAAAGCCACGAGGGCGGCGGCCATCAGGCCTTTGTAGGGGCGGATGAAGGGCCAGAGCTCTGCCAGCGCGCCGATGCGTTTCGATTTCTCGCGCTCGGCGGCATCCGTAAGTGTGCGGTCGGCGGCCATGTCCTGTCCTTATATATGAGAGAGCGGTTTGGTGCATGACTGATAGTGCGCCCGTGCCTTTGGCGCAACTCTTGTGCGGATCATGACATTTTCATGATGTTTCGGGCCTGACGTGACATCACGGGATCATCACGACAGAACACGGCTTGCATCACGGGGCGTGATATGTTGGTTTGTGTCCACGCTCCGCCGGATCGTGCCTCAGGGTCTTCTTCATACATAGGAGAGGAGGGGGCTGAGGCGCTCTTTGATGGGCCACGAACGGCAAGCGCGGAGAAATCGCCCAATTCGGGGTGGTGGCCGGTCACAGGGACGCCAAAGACGCGTCGACCGGGGAACACACACGAAGTAAGCGGGAGTCCCCCTTATGAACAATAATAAACTTTTTGCGGCCAACGTTCTTGCATCGAGCGTTCTGGCTCTGGGCACTATGGCTGGCGGCGCTTTCGCGGCGGATGAATGTGGCAGTGTCACCATTGCCGAGATGAACTGGGCCTCGGCCTCTCTTCTCGCCAATGTCGATGCGATCATTCTCGAAGAAGGCTATGGCTGCGATGTGGACATCATCTCTGGTGACACCACGCCGACCTTTACCTCGATGAATGAAAAAGGCGAGCCGGACCTGGCGCCTGAGCTTTGGGTCAACGCTGTGCGTGAGCCGCTGGCGAAGGCCGTTGAAGAAGGCCGCATGGTCTCCGCCCTCGAAGGTCCGATCACGGGTCTCGGCGAAGGCTGGTGGGTCACGAAGAAATTCAAGGAAGATCACCCGGAGATCGACACGGTCGAAAAGATGCTCGCGCATCCTGAGTTGGTCCCCTACATCGAAGATGAGAGCAAAGGCGCCTTCATGGGCTGCCCGGCAGGTTGGGGTTGCCAATTGGCCAACGCCAACATGTTCCGCGCCTTCGATATGGAAGAAAAAGGCTGGGTGCTGGTTGATCCGGGCTCTGCCGCCGGTCTCGATGGTTCCATCGCCAAGGCGGTGAACCGTGATGAGCCGTGGTTCGGTTACTATTGGGCCCCGACGGCCGTCATCGGCAAATACGACCTTCAGATGTTGCCGTTTGAGGCGGACTGGGCCGGGACCGAGAACTGGGACGGCTGCATGGTGAAATCCGTGGACGAATGTGCCGATCCGCAGCCGTCGAGCTGGACCGACTCCGTGGTGCACTCCGTCGTGACGGCGCAATTCGCCGAAGAGAATGCGGTGACCATGGGCTATCTCGAGAACCGCGTGTTCCCGGGTGACGAGATGAACGCCATGCTGGTCTATATGAATGAGAACCAGGCGACGGGTGAAGACGCGGCGTTTGAATTCCTCGCGACCAAGGAAGACATCTGGACCCAGTGGGTTCCGGAAGAGATCGCCGAAAAAGTGAAGGACGCTCTCTAAGAGCGGTCACGCAGATCAAAGGGGCCGTGTCCGAGGATGCGGCCCCTCGCGTTTGCTTGACCTTATATAAGGACATTCTATATGGACTGGCTCATCGAATTTCCGTCGCTTGGGCGGCGTGACCTTTCGACCTTGCGGCAAACCGTGGATGACGGTTTTCGCACGTTTTCGCGGGCTTTCGGGGAAAGCCTCGAAGCCTTCTTCTCCCCCCTTCTCAAGTTTCTGATCTGGTTTGAGCACCTTTTGACCAATGCGCCCTGGCCCCTGGTCATCGGAGCGATTGCGCTTTTGGCCTGGCTCGGGTCGCGCAGCTGGAAAATCACCGTGGGCACCATCCTTGCCTTTCTCGTGATCGGATATTTCGGCATGTGGGAAGACACGATGGCGACGCTTGCGATGATTTCCGTCGCGACATTCGTCTGTATCGCGGTCGGTATTCCCATCGGCGTCTTGATGGCGCGCTCTAATATTGCGCAGCGCATCGTCACGCCCATTCTCGACGTGATGCAGACCATCCCGTCCTTCGTCTACCTGATCCCTGTGGTCATGCTTTTGGGCATCGGTAAGGTGCCGGGGCTTTTGGCCGTGTGTATCTATGCGATCCCGCCGATTGTGCGTCTGACCAATCTGGGCATTCGTCTTGTCGATAAAGATGTGATGGAAGCGGCTGAGGCCTTTGGTGCCTCCGCGCGTGAGAAACTCTTTGGTGTTCAGATCCCGCTGGCGCTGCCCAACATTTTTGCCGGGGTGAACCAGACAATCATGATGGCGCTCTCCATGGTGGTGATCGCCTCGATGATTGGCGTCAAAGGTCTCGGCACGCCGGTGCTGCGCGCGATTTCCAACCAATATCTGGCGCTGGGCCTGATGAACGGCCTCGCCATCGTGGCGCTGGCGATCATCTTTGACCGGGTGAGCCAGACCTACGGCAAGCGCCTGCAAGCGTATCGGGAGAGTGGCCATGACTGATATGACGGACACGACAGAGGTCAAAGTCTCCATCCGCAATCTCTACAAAATCTTCGGCGACAATCCCGCGCGTGCGCTGGAACATGTCAAAGCCGGGATGGGCAAGCCGGAGCTGATGGATCAGCACAGCCACGCCTTGGGGCTCAACAACATCAACCTCGATATTCCCGCGAAGGGCATTCAGGTGATCATGGGCTTGTCTGGCTCTGGCAAGTCGACGCTCATTCGCCACCTCAATCGTCTGATCGAGCCGACCTCTGGCGAGATCTGGATCGACGGCGAGGATGTCTTGGCGATGTCGTCGGAGCAGCTGCGTGATCTGCGCCGTTTCAAGATGTCGATGGTGTTCCAGAAATTCGGCCTGCTGCCGCACCGCACCGTGTTGGAAAACGCGATGTACGGTCTGGAGATTCAGGGTGTCGCCAATAAAGAGGCGGAGGAGCGGTCCCGCAAGTGGCTTGATCGTGTGGGCCTGAATGGGTTCGAGGAGCAATACCCCTCGCAGCTTTCGGGCGGTCAGCAGCAACGTGTCGGTCTGGCCCGCGCTCTGGCGACGGATGCGGACATTCTCTTGATGGACGAGGCTTTCTCCGCGCTCGACCCGCTCATTCGGACTGACATGCAGTCGATCCTGCTCGAATTGCAGGAAGAGCTGCACAAGACGATCATCTTCATCACCCACGATCTCGACGAGGCGCTGAACATCGGCGACCAGATTGCGATCCTGCGCGATGGACAGATCATCCAGTCGGGCGATCCGCAGGACATCATCATGAAGCCGGCAGATGATTACATCACCGACTTCATCCGCGACATCAACCGCGCCAAGGTCGTGCGTCTGCGTTCGATTGCCCGCAAAGGCGCGACGGGGCAGGGGGAGACCCTCAAGGGTGGCATGTCGATTGAACAGGCTCTGCCGAAACTCACCAAGGCGCCGGACCATACCTGTCCTGTGGTGTCGCGCACGGGCGAGTCGCTGGGCGCCGTTTCCTTGGATGATGCGATCCATGCGCTGAAGCCTCTGGAAAGCGAAAGCGACGACGAGGTGCGCTACGCGTGACGCGCGCATATAGAAGAGCGGCATATATATGTGGTTCGATACGAAGGGCGGGGGAAACCTCGCCCTTTTCCTTTTTGAGACCCGGAATTTCGGCATTTGAGGCCTGGGTGACTCGCGAGTTCGGCGATTCACGCGCGAGTCACCTGCGATTCAGTCCCGATTCACCTCTGATTCACGTTTGTTTCCGGCCGAGTCACTCCCGATTCATAAAAATCACTCGCCTTACGCAGGGGTAGATTGGGGTGATTTGCACCTATAGGGAGAGTTTCGGGCCGATTCAGTCAAAGTGACTCGCTGATTTGCCCTCTGATTCAGGGTGTCCAAGCCGGGAAAGCGCGAAGTTCGGTAGAAAGGGTGCAAAAAAAATATGCGACAAAGCCAGTAAAATAAGGGGTTTCAGGCGAAGGGCGCATCTTTTTTCATTTTTTTTAAAAAAGCGCTTGCGGGTTCTGGGTGTTCGCCTTAGAACCCCCTTCACCGGCGGCGCAGACAGCGC
>NZ_JBLWTA010000035.1:0-21835 GCF_048270365.1 Celeribacter sp. | reverse complement strand
GGATCGAGGTCGCGGGCGACGCCACCATGCGCCACGAAGGCCAGACCGTGGACCGGACTACCGCCCTCAATATGGCCCAGACTATCGTCGGCGATGCCAAGGCCCGCGTCTCTGAAAAGAACCCCCTCGTCTCGGGTAAGGTGGAATATGCGGGCCGCCCCCTTCGGGTCCAGGTCGCTGTGCCGCCCGCCATCGATCGCGGGGCTTCGATCACCATCCGCCTCTTCGCCTCGGGCAGCGTCGAAGACTACGCGCCGACCTATCTCTTCGGCAAAGCCGTCTCGCTCGACGCCCTCCGCGCCGAGAAGATGAAAAACATCGCCAGTCTCGCCGAAGACAACCTCGAGGCCGCGCTGCAGACCCTGGTCGAGGCGCGACTCAACGTCCTGATCAGCGGCGGCACCTCGACCGGCAAGACCACTTTCGCCCGCCACCTGCTGACCTACGTGGGCGAGCACGAACGGCTGATCACCATCGAAGACGCTTTTGAGCTCTTCCCCAGCCAGCCGAACAACGTCGCCCTTCTGGCCGACCGCGGTGCCGGTTCACAACGCAGCGCCAACGCCCTCCTGCAGGCCTCCCTCCGCATGCGCCCCGACCGGATTATCGTCGGCGAGTTGCGCGGTGCCGAGGCCCTGACCTATCTCGAGGCCATCAACACCGGCCATGGCGGGTCGGTCTCGACCATCCACGCGGAAACCGCGGAACTCGCCATCGACCGGCTGGCGATCATGGTGCTGCAGGCTGGCACACCGCTGACCTTCGCCGAGGTTCGGGAATACATCCGGAAATCCATCGATGTAATCGTCCAGCTCGGGCGGGCTGAGGGGAAGCGGGGGATCACGGAGTTCTATCTGCCGGGAACCGAATCACATTAACATTCATACTGACGCCCCGACCCACCGAACAATTGGCTAAGGCAGGTATTGGCGCCTCATATGAATTCAAGATGGCCCGCCGACGGATCGAATGATCTAGGGGATCATTCAACGGAGCAGGGCGCCCTAGCCGAAACGGCCAATGGCCTTTTCACAGCCGAGTTCAACAACCGCCACCGCCTCGAACCAATCGGAAACCTCCCTCCGGCGAAACTTCTATACAACTCTGGAAAATGAAACCATGGCAACATAACTCAAACTAAACAGCCTCCGACAAACTTTGTGCGATTCATGTCACAACTTCTAAACAAAGCTAGAATCACACCGCTTAAGAAATAGACGCATAACAAAGGCACGCACATTTGAGACGCGATGGTCTTCAGCGCGTTTGACGGCACTCTCGATTTCATATTTGTCCACGTTCTGATCCTGATGCTCTAATATGCTGCAATGCAGAATTAAGCCGCGGGCAAATCTCGGGTCCCAAGGAAGGCATAATCTGGTACGACGACGACAATGCTTCAACAAGCGGGTTGCCGCGAAGGGGAAAACAATGCTTTCAGCCGACCAGAATTTAATCACCGATGTGCGCGGGGTTCTCGTCGGAAATGCCGCATCCCCGACGTTGAAATCGGGCGTGACCGTTTTGACCTCTGACGCCCCTTTCACGGCCTCCGTGAGCGTGATGGGCGGTGCACCGGGGACGCGTGAGACCGACCTTTTGGCCCCCGACAAATTGGTGGACCGGGTCGATGCCTTGGTGCTGTCGGGCGGATCGGCATTCGGGTTGGAGGCCTGTGGTGGCGTCTCTGAAGCGCTGCGCCGCGAAGGGCGCGGCTTTCAGGCCGGCACGATGTCCGTGCCGATCGTGCCCGGTGCGATCCTGTTCGATTTGATGAATGGCGGCGATAAGGGCTGGAGCCAAAACCCCTATCGGGATTTGGGCGAAGCGGCCTATCGCAATGCAGCGGCAACATTCGATCTCGGGACAGCAGGCGCAGGCTACGGCGCCTTGACCGGCACGGTGAAAGGCGGGCTTGGTTCCACTTCTGTCCGGATCGGAGAGATCACGGTTGGTGCCCTCGTCGCGGTCAACCCGGTCGGGTCGGTGACGCCCGAGAACAGCCGTCATTTCTGGGCGGCGCCCTTTGAACAGAACGGCGAATTCGGCGCATTGGGCCCAGATCCCGTCGCAGGTCGAAGCGGCGCACCCTTCGGGCACAAGATTTCTCCGCTTGAGCAGAAGAATACCACCATCGCGATTGTCGCGACAGATGCGAAACTGACCAAGGCGGAATGTTATCGCCTCTCGGTGGCGGCACACGATGGGATCGCCCGCGCGATTGTTCCGGCGCATACGCCCTTTGACGGAGATCTGGTCTTTGCCGCTTCCACTGGGCATTTTGATTTGACGGAGGATCGCGCCACCGCCTTGGCGCATATCGGGGCTGTGGCCGCGACCTGTCTGGCCCGTGCCATCGCGCGTGGGGTCTACTCGGCCCAGGCGGAGGCGGGTGATCTTTTACCCACCTGGTCCGAAACCTCCGCGACGTAGCAGATCAGCCGCGCCGCCAGACAGGGTCCTCCTTGGCAAAAAACGCCGCGATCCCGTCCCTTGTTTCTTGGGTCTCCCAGCGATCCGCCAGCGCGGAGGCGGAGAATCCCGCCGCATCCACTGGGTTCACACCTGCCAGAGCCCGACAAAGTGCTTTCGCGTCGGCCACCGCACCTGGGGCACAAAGCAACAGCGCGGCGACCTCGCTTTCGACGGCGGCATCCAGCTCCGTCGAAGGGCAAGCGCCCGCCACAACGCCGGCTCGGATCAGGAAGTCGACATCGAAGGGCTTCGCGTTGAAAAACACCTGACGCGCAAAGGCCTCGCCAAGACGTCCGACCACAAAGGGGCCTATGGTGGCGGGGATCAGGCCCAGACGCGTTTCCGTCAGGGCAAAGCGGGTGGTGTCTTCGGCGATGACGATGTCGCAGACGCAGATGAGACCAAGCCCGCCGCCATAGGCCGCGCCATGCACCCGTCCGATGACGGGTTTCGGCAGGGCATTCCAAAGTCCGAGCATACGCGCCAAGGTCATGGCCTCATCCATCTTTCCCTGTCGGTCCTTCTCGGCCTGATCGCGCATCCAGCCGAGATCGCCCCCGGCACAAAAGGTTTTGCCCTCGGCTTTAAGGACGACAATACGGACGCCGTCATCCTTTGAAAGACGCTCTGCAGCGGCGGTGAGTTCCGCAATCATGACGGCGTCCATTGCATTGTGTTTCGCAGTCCGGGCCAGTGTCACCGTGGCCACCTGGCGGGTGTCGATCTCGATCCGGATCGTTTCATAGGTCATCGAATTGTCCTCAGAGAGTATCTGCCGCGATGGCGGCGACAAAAGTTTCGGCTTTCAATAGCGCGGCACGATCAATCCCGGTGTGATAGCCCAGTTGGTCGAGCCGCTCGACCAGCGCGGAGGTGGAGAGATTGCCCTTGGCCCCGGGCGCATAGGGGCATCCGCCCAGACCGCCAACGGCACTGTCGAATACACGCAATCCCAGATCGAGCGAGGCCTCGACATTGCCGAGCGCCTTATCCCCGGTGTCATGATAATGCCCGGCAAGCGCCTGTGCCGGGACAGACGTTAGAACACATTCGAGCATGCGCGAAATCGCGTCAGGGGTCCCTGCCCCAATCGTGTCGCCGAGGGAGATTTCGTAACATCCCATATCCTTGAGCGCCTGTGCCACATCGCGCACGGCCCTTGGGTCCACCTCGCCATCATAGGGGCAGGCCACGACACAGGACACGTAGCCGCGCACGGGGATTCCCGCCCTCGCGGCGGCCTCCATCAGCGGTTCGAATCGCGTCAGGCTTTCCGCAATCGAGCAATTTATGTTCTTTTGGCTGAAGCCTTCGGAGGCGGAGGCAAAAACGGCGACCTCGTCGGCCCCCACCTCCAGAGCGCGTTCAAAGCCTTTCAGGTTCGGCGTCAGAACGGCGTAATCTGTGCCCTCGCAACGGGTGATCCCGGCCATGACGTCAGAGGCATCCGCAAGCTGCGGCACCCATTTCGGAGAGACGAAACTCGTGGCTTCGATCTTTTCGAACCTGGCGTCCGAGAGCAGATTGATCAGCTCGATCTTCTGTCGAGCGGGAATGAGACGGTTTTCGTTTTGAAGCCCGTCGCGAGGGCCGACCTCGTAAATGCGGACGTGTTCCGTCATGCGGCAACCTCTTCCTCAAGCGTTACAAGGACGGCCCCCCCTTCGACGGTCTGCCCCGCAGCACAGAGCACGGTTGCGATGCGTCCGGCCCGCGGCGCGATCAAAGAGGTCTCCATCTTCATCGCTTCCATCACACCGAGCTTCATGCCCGGCTCCACAGTGTCTCCGACAGAAATATCAAGTGTCACGATTACGCCCGTCATGGGCGCCACCACGACATGACCTTCGTCGGCTGCCGTGGCGCTGCCCAGTCGCGCATCGAACAATGAGAAATCGTGGACGACCCCTCCGCTCTGGACAGAGATCAAAAGCCCGTCAGGGCGAGAAGCGTGAACAGCCCAAGCTTTGATCTGCGCATTGTGAAGACCGGTGGTGGCGCGCATGTGCCCTTTGTCGATCACGACATCGCGAAGGAACACGTCGCGCTCTCCGCCGGTCAAAGTGATGGTCCCATCCGGATACAGGATCAGGTGACGCTCAAACCTGTCGGACCCGCAGGTCAGAGCAACTGTATGGCGTGCTTCTCCCCAGAGACGCCAACCGAGACGGGGCGTGTCGGGGCGAATGCCGAGGCCCGCCAAAGCCGCAAAGGCCAGATGTTCCTCAGAGACAGGGGTCGGCACGGTCAAAGCGTCCAGTTCGCGCTCGATCAGGCCGGTGTCGAATGGCCCGTGTTGAAAATCCGTGTGCAAAGCGAGCGTGGCGAGGAATTCGGTGTTGGTTGTGGTGCCTGCAACATGGGTGTCCCGCAATGCCGCGACCAAACGGGCAAGCGCGATCTCGCGGGTGTCGCCTGTGGTAATGACCTTTGCGATCATCGGATCATAGAAGGGGCTGATCGTGTCACCGGAGCGCACGCCAGTATCATTGCGTGCCGTATCCGAAAACGAGAGGTGCTCAAGCTTACCCGTGGCGGGCAGAAAGCCGTTCGATGGATCTTCGGCATAGAGACGCGCTTCAAAGGCATGACCGGAAATCGTCAGAGCGTCTTGTGAAACCGGCAAGGGCTCCCCCGCCGCCACCCGCAATTGCCATGCGACCAGATCGACGCCGGTGATGGCCTCGGTGACCGGGTGCTCCACCTGCAAGCGCGTATTCATTTCCATGAACCAGAACCCGTCCGGGCGCAGCGGTCCCGAACCATCGACGATGAACTCGATCGTCCCTGCGCCCGCGTAGTTGATGGCTTTCGCGGCTGTAACCGCAGCTTCGGTCATCGCCGCGCGCACCGCGTCGGTCATCCCCGGCGCCGGGGCCTCTTCGATCACCTTCTGATGGCGACGCTGCAAGGAGCAATCGCGTTCGAACAGATGCACCACGTTGCCATGGGCATCGCCGAAGACCTGCACCTCGATGTGACGCGGCGAGGTGATGAATTTCTCGATCAAAACATGCGGATCGCCGAAGGACGACTGTCCTTCGCGCCAGGCCGACTCGAGCGCGTCGCGAAACTGCGCGGGATCCTCCACCTTACGCATGCCCTTGCCGCCGCCGCCGGCGCGGGCCTTGATCAGAACGGGATATCCGATCCGATCGGCCTCGGCGGCAAGAAACGCCGGGTCCTGATTTTCGCCCTGATAGCCCGGCACGACCGGAACCCCCGCCGCTTGCATCAGGTCTTTCGCCGCATCCTTGAGCCCCATGGCGCGGATCGCAGCTGCGGACGGGCCGATAAAGGTCAGACCGGCGGCCTCGACCGCCTCGACGAACTTCGGGTTCTCCGACAGGAAACCATAGCCGGGATGGATCGCTTGCGCGCCCGTCTCAAGGGCGGCAGCGATGATCCGCTCCGCCACGAGATAGCTTTCAGAGACAGGCGAAGGCCCGATGTGAACCGCCTCGTTTGCCAGTTCGACATGAAGCGCCTGGCGATCGGCATCGGAGTAGACGGCAACCGTGCGTACGCCCATCTCGCGGGCAGACTTGATGACGCGACAGGCGATCTCGCCCCGGTTCGCGATCAGAATTTTTTCGAAAGGTGCGGTCATGGTTTACATCCTGAACAGGCCGAATTTCGTGTCCTCGACGGGGGCATTGAGGGTTGCGCGCAGCGACAGGGCGATCACGTCACGGGTTTTGCGCGGGTCGATGATCCCGTCGTCCCAAAGTCGCGACGAGGCATAGAGCGGCCGCGATTGCCGGTCGAACATCTCGATGGTCGGGCGTTTGAACTCGGTCTCTTCCTCTTCGGACCAACTCCCGCCCTTGGCCTCGATGCCGGCGCGTTTGACATTCGCTAAAACGCCGGAGGCCTGTGCTCCGCCCATGACGGAGATCCGCGCATTGGGCCACATCCAGACGAACCGTGGCCCGAATGCCCGCCCGCACATGCCGTAATTGCCCGCGCCATACGAGCCGCCAATGATGACGGTAATCTTGGGGACATTGGCGGTGGAAACGGCAGTCACCAGCTTGGCTCCGTCTTTCGCAATCCCGCCCGCCTCATATTTCGAGCCGACCATGAAGCCGGTGATGTTTTGCAAAAACAGGATCGGGATTTTGCGCTGACAACACAGTTCGATGAAATGCGCGCCCTTGAGCGAGCTTTCGGAAAACAGCACACCGTTGTTGCCAAGGATGCCCACAGGCACGCCATCGATATGAGCAAACCCGGTGACCAAAGTGGTGCCATAGCGCGGTTTGAATTCCACGAAATCCGACCCGTCCACGATCCGCGCGATGATCTCGCGCACATCGAAGGGGGTTTTATCGTTGGCCGGGACGATGCCCATGATCTCCTCGGCAGGATAGAGCGGCGCCCGCGCATCTTTCAGGTCGATATTCGGGCGCGGCACCGGTCCCAGATTGGCCACGATCTCACGTGCCAGGGCCAGCGCATGTTGGTCGTCATCAGCCAGATAATCCGCCACGCCAGACAATCGCGTATGCGTATCGCCGCCACCCAGAGTTTCGGCGTCGACCTCTTCGCCCGTCGCCACTTTCACAAGCGGCGGACCGGCAAGGAAGATCGTCCCCTGTTCGCGCACGATGATTGTCTGGTCGCTCATCGAGGGCACATAGGCGCCCCCCGCCGTGCAGGACCCCATGACCACTGCGATCTGGGCGATGCCCTTGGCGCTCATCCGGGCTTGATTGTAAAAAATACGCCCGAAATGGTCGCGATCCGGGAAGACCTCGTCCTGATTGTTGAGATTGGCCCCGCCGCTGTCGACGAGATATATGCAGGGAAGGTTGTTCTCTTCCGCGATCTCCTGCGCACGCAGGTGTTTTTTCACGGTGAGAGGAAAATAGGTGCCGCCTTTCACGGTCGCGTCATTGCACAGGATCATGCAGTCGCGCCCCTCGACCCGGCCAATGCCTGCAATGGCACCCGCTGCGGGGATTTCGTCATTGTAGTGACCACTGGCCGCAAACAGCCCAACCTCGAGAAAGGGAGAGCCGGGATCAAGCAGGGCGGCAATCCGATCACGGGGCAGAAGTTTGCCGCGGGAGACGTGACGCGCTCTCGACGCCTCAGAGCCCCCCTTCATGACATGGGCAGCTTCGTCTGCGATTTCGTCGAATTGTGCCTGCATTGCGTTCCGGTTCTCTTCGAACTCGGGGGCTTCCATACTGACGTTGCTGTGCAAGATCGTCATGTCATTCTCCAGTCTTATCAGCGCACCTCTCCTGTCCGGTCGCCAAAAGGGCAACCGGCCCGGGTGGCCTTGTTTTCGTTTTTCTCAGCTCAGCATTCAGCGCAGCATCAGGCTTGGCAGCCACAAGGTGATCTGCGGAAAGAAGATGAGCAAAAGCAGAACCAGGATCTCCATGCCAAGAAAGGGCAGGATACCGCGGAAGATTTTACTGAGCGGGACGCCGGTCTGGGCCGCCGCGACATAGGCGTTGAGGCCAAGAGGTGGCGTCAGAAGGCCGATTTCCACTGTTTTTGTCACGACGATGCCAAACCAGATCGGATCGAAATCCAACGCCATGGCAGTCGGGAAGGCCAGAGGCATAGCAAGTGAGAGGATCGCGAGTTGGTCCATGAACATGCCCATGACCAGAAGTGTGAGAATCATGATCGCCATGATCGTGCCACGGGACATCTCGGTCGTCGCGACGAATTCCAGAAGCGAATGGGTGATGCGTGTAAAGGCAAGGTAGTTCGAGAATATCGCGGAACAAGCGACGATGGCGACGATCATCACGGTGGCGCGGATTGCACCCGAAACGCAGCGATTGAAGTTCATGAAACTCAGCGTGCGTTGAAAGATCACGATGATCAGCGATCCCATGACACCGAGGGCTGCAGCCTCTGATGGTGAGGCCACGCCGCCATAAATTGCCCCAATCACAAGGATCATTAGCAGGATCATGGGAAACACATGACGGCTGCTTTTCACCGCATTCTTCAGCTCGAAAGGATCGCCTTTGGGCGCCTGATCGGTGGTATGCGCGATGAGCTTGATCACGATGGCAAGCCCGGTGGCCGTCAAAAGGCCGGGGATAATGCCCGCGATGAACAGTTTGCCGATGGAGGTCTCGGTGAGCACCCCATAGACCACCAGAACGATCGAGGGCGGCACCACAACAGCGAGCGTTCCGCCAACAGAGACCACCGCAGCGGCCAGGCGCTGCGAATAGTTGTGATTGCGCATTTCCGGAAAGGCGGAAGCGGCCATCGCCGCGGTGGAGGCTGTCGAGCTGCCCACCAAGGCGGCGAGAATGACAGAGGCTCCGACAGTGGCCATGGCAAGCCCGCCTTTGAAATGTCCGATCCAGGCCTGGCAGGAAATGATCGCGCGACGCGTCACGTCTCCTGCGGTCAAGAGCTCCGCCATCAGGATGAAAAGCGGAATGGCCACAAGGATGAACGAGGCGGAGCTGTCGAAGAATGTCCGTTCCAACACAGCCAATGCGGGGCGCAGACCAAGCTGGAAAGAAAGTCCCACGAAGCCGGTGATCCCCATGGCGAATGCAATCGGCATTCGGAAGATCATGAGAAGCGCCAGAAGGACGAGTATGGCAATGAAAGTCAGCATGAAGGGAACACGAAGTCCTTGAGAGGGCAGCCGGTCGGGTGATCGACCGCCCTGATGTTTCGGGAAGATGCTGCAGGTTATTGGCTGGTGAGCGCGCGATAGGTCGCCAGAACACTCTGCGCCTTTTCACCGCCCATCCGCGTGACCCAATCATCCGTCACAGGTCCCATCGCTTCCTTGAGCCCCGCGAGTTCTGCCTCGGTGAAGCTGTAGGTATCGATGCCTTCCGCTTTCCACTGTGCGATAAGATCTTCGACACTGTCATCCTGAGCCTGGGCCACATGAATGGCGGTCTCATTGCCGAGCGTGATCATCGCCTCCTGCGTCTCGGCATCCAATGCGTCGAAAAGATCGCTGCGGACCACCATGATGAAACTGTAGCCACCGAAGGATCCGTTGGTGGAAATATGGCTGACGACTTCGTTCAGCTTATAGCCGGGTACAGAAGCCAGCGGGAACAGAACTGCATCGAGACGCCCACGTTCCACCGCCGTGTAGACCTCTGGGCCCGGGATTGAAATGCCGACGGCCCCCAAATCGCGCGCGGTCATCGCCTGTGTGGCGCCCGAAGTCCGGACATCAAGCGCGTCCCAATCGGCAGGCAAGCCAAGGCGTTCCTTGGCCAGCACCTGATAGGGCGGCAAGGTGAACCCGAAAATCGGTGTCACACCAGCGGCGAGCACCTCCTCGCGCAGCGGCCCCTCTTTCAACATCGCCTGCAACGCTTTTGTGCCTTGGACCGCGGAGCCATAGTAACCCGGCAGGCCGACGATCGAATTCAGCGGTAAGGTTTCGGCGTGATAGGACGCGCCCAAAAGTGCTGCATCCAGAATGCCGCTTTTCACAGCATCGAGCTGTGCCTTGGACTTGGCCGCTTGTTGCGACGGAAAGTGGTTAAATGCGATTTCTCCGCCCGTAGCCTCCTCGACCGCGGCCATCCATTTGACCGTGCCTTCCACCGAGACGATATGGCTGGTGGATTGGAAGTCACCGAGGCTCAGTGTTTCCGCCTGTGCCGCAAAAGCGCCGAGTGCCATTACACTTGCAAAAGCGGCAAATGCTTTCCTTGCGATAGTCATTTTCAGTCTCCTCCCTGAAAAGTTTCTATTGGGTCGTCTCAAACACTTCTTTTTGAAAAGTGTCATAGAGCAGCCGCAGAGCCAGAACGCCGCACCCCAAAGGCACAACGGCATAGGCCCACCCGAGCGGCCAGTCGATCACTCCGAATTCAACATCTCCTTGCGAGAACGCATGGAACGCGAATGTGCCGGACATATAGGTGACCGCGCCAAAGAAGGCGGCCGGAAGCAGCAGTCGCAGTTTCGCGACTGCTCTTCCCATAAGTCCGGGGAGGTGCTCGGGAACGAAGTCGAGCGCAAGATGCCCACCATCGCGGAACACCCGCGACAGGGACAAGGTGGCCAGAGCGGGCATCAGGTAGAGTTCGGTGAACTCGAACTGAAACTGCACGGGTTCATTGAAGAACAGGCGCAGAAGAATGTCCGCATTGATCAGCGCAACAACGATCACGAGACCGAGGCACCCTGCGAAATGCAGGATGTCCTCAAGTTTCTTTAAGAGTGTTCCTAACACGTTCAACCTTTCCTCCCAGTGGTTGACGTCGAAAACAATCGTCGGCGTGTCCCTCAGCGTTTGGGAAGCTCGACGACGGCGGAGCCGATGGCAGAAAGTTCCCCATCCTGCTGTTCGGCACGCTGTTCGATTTCTAACAAATGGCGCCCGTCTTCTTCGAACTTCCGCGTCACTTTCCCGCTGATCAGAATGATGTCGCCTTCTGGGTTATGGCGGCGCACCTGCGAGTTCGCTTTGCGAAGGAAACCGTCATCCCCCATCCAGTTGGTCACGTGCTGTGTCAGCCAGGAAGAGCGTTCCGGACCATAGTCATAGGCCCCCGGCGCGCCGACTTCGAGCGCGAATTCTTCTTCCCAATGCACACGTTCCGGGCAGTCGGGAATGCCAAAGCGGTTCTTGATCCCGGCCGACGGATGTTTCTGCTGAAGTTGCCAGGCGAGCTTGTTGGCACGGATGTAAAGACCGCCCCAGCCCTGCGCATAGGCGATAAAGCCAGTGGCGGTCATCGGCCCCTTGACGATCGTCGGGATTGCATCGCCCTCGTTCACATCGTCCCAATAGCGGGTTTCGGCACCCCGAATCGTCTCGTTCTCGTAATACTTGTAGTATTCGTTCAATTCGTCCTGGGTGTAGACGCGACGGCCTTTTTCCTTTGCGGCGGTGTATTTCGTGCCGTTCTCGCGTGCTTGATCGCGGTCCGTGCGGAAACACCAGCTGTCGGCATCGGCCAATAGATCGCCGGTTTTGGAGTCATAGAAATCGACGTGGTAGATCTGCTGGATCGCTTTGCCGGCAAAACGGGTGTCGTGCTCAATCAGATCCTTCAGATAGGCCTCGGTGCGAAACTCGGTGTTGCGCGGGATGGTCTTGTGCCAGTTCCAGTTGGCGCCCGACCACATCGCGTGTACCCCCGGCAGACCGCCGACATAGCCGGAGATGATCCGGCTGGTGGAAAACAGAAAGCTTGGAAGCGCGATCACATCGCCGTATTTCGTCGTCTTGGCATACTCAGGATCGCACCACAGCGGGTTGTCGTCGCCGATGCCATGCGCGTAGTGACGGATGTTGTCGCGGGTCGCTTCATAGCACCACGGCTCAACCGTTTTCTCGATCTTGACGCCAATCCGCTTGCGCAGATCGTCGAGGCCTTCTTCCGTGATTTTCGGAAACTTCCGGGTCATATCGTTCATCTTATTCCTCCTTGAAAGATGATTGCGCTCTGCCGTCATTCGGCAGAGGCAAGTTTGGCGGCCTGCTGGTCACGCAGGATTTTGCGGTTCACCTTGCCCGCCGGGGTTTTCGGCAGCTCGGTGACAAATTCGATTTGGCGGGGGTATTCGTGACGCGCGAGCTTGGCGCGCACATGGTCCTGAATGCTCTCTTTGAGACCTTCGCACTCTTCCGTTTTCAGAATGATATAGGCTTTGACGACGAGGCCTCGCACGCTATCGGGGGCGCCGATCACACCGCATTCGGCCACCGCCGGATGGCTCAGTATCGCGTCTTCGACTTCGACGGCACCAATGGTCCAGCCTGCAGAAATGATGACATCGTCGGCACGCCCGCCGTGGTAAAAATAGCCATCCCCGTCGACACGGCCCAGATCCTTGGTCGGAAACCATTTCCCCGCCTTTTTAACCATCAGCTCCCCAGTCTCGCCGGGATCGCACCGCGAACCGTCATCGCGTTGGACCTCGACCTCGACACCGGGAACGGCCTTGCCCATGGCACCGTCGCGCACCTCAAGATCGTTGGCGCCAGGGTAATTCGCGATGATCACACCGATTTCGGTGGTGCCGTACATGGAGCGGACCTTGGTACCGAACAACTGCTCGACATAGGTGGCGGTCTCACTGTCAATCGGTTCACCCGTAAAAGAGAGCTTTTCGAAACAGGAAGAATAGTTCTCTGCAGCGCCAGAGTTTCGCATCATTCTGTAATGCGTCGCCGCCGCAGTGAGGTTTGTGATTTTGAAATCACTCAACGCTCTCAAAAGGCGCTCCGGGTCGAACTTGCCCGAGAAGGTGCCTGTCGAGACACCCATCGCCAAAGGAGCGAGAGTTCCATGCCAAAGACCGTGCCCCCATGCCGGGGATGACGGACAGAAGAAGCGGTCTCCCGGACGAATGCCCGTCGCATATAGGGCTGCGACCATGAGCGTGACAATCGAACGGTGATTGTGGTGCACAGCCGCAGGTAGGGCGCGGGTCGTGCCGGACGTGTATTGCAACACCGCCAAGTCGCTGCCGCTTGTGTCCCAATCGAAGGTTTCGGGGAGATCGGCCAGGCTGTCAAGGAAGGCCTGATCGACGACGATGACGTTTTTCGCCCCGCCTTCTTCGGCCTCGGGACCTTTCTCGGCATTGGTGAAAAACAGTTCTGGCTTGCAATCGCCGACGCGAAGTTTGATCCCATCTGGCCCAAACAAGGTGAACATCGGGACGGCAACTGCGCCTGCCTTCATCGCACCGAAGATCGCGCAGTAGAACGGGAGTGACGGTTCGATCATCACCGCAACACGATCCCCCTTTACGATCCCCTGCGCTTTCAGGAAATGCGCGATTTGCGATGACCTGCGGGAAATCTCTGCGAAGGAAATGATCTCGTCCCGCCCATCAGCATGAGCAATCCGAAGCGCCACGTTGTCGCCATCCACATGCCGGTCGATACATTCATGCGCAATGTTGAACCGCTCACGCGTGCCGTCAAACAGATCCCACAAGGCCTCTTTCGTGTAGTGCATCTGAGCATCCGCATAGGACGTGTACTCGGTCAATCGGACCATCTTCTTCTTCCTCCCATTCCAGCCGTCTTCCCCGTTTCCAGGGCGTCGTGCTCGTTGACATCAACGGTAAGGGGGTGAATATATTATTGTCAATACGCTATAATTGTTGTATATAGACAATGATTTTGAAGCGTAAGCAGAGGGCAAAATGGTCAAAAAAGACGACACTCAGACGACGAAACGACAGGTGCCTGCGGTCACCCGCGCCCTTGCTATCATGAGGTTTTTAGCCCGCTCGAACGATCCGGTGGGGGTCAATCCGATGGCCCGTGAGCTGGGCTTGGTGCCGAGCACCTGCCTGCACATTCTGCGCGTGCTGCAGGATGAGGGCATGGTGGAATTTGATTCGAAGACGAAGCGATACTCCATCGGAATCGGCATCCTGCCGCTGGCGCGTTCGGCGCTACAAAAGAACACCTTCTCCGTGATGATCCAACCAAGGCTCTCTGAATTGTCGTCTCGTTTCGGTGTGACGGCCATTGCGACGCAGCTTGCCGAACCGGCCCAGATGGTGGTCGTCGCGCTCTCGCAATCCTCTTTGCCATTCCGGCTTCAGGTCGATCTGGGCTCACGTTTCCCACTTTTGATTTCCGCAACGGGCCGTCTCTTTGCCGCGTTCAACACTCTGAACGAAACCAAGTTGAAGGCAGAGTTTTCTAAATTGGTCTGGGATCATCCGCCTTCCTTCGAGGAGTGGCTCATCGAAGTCGATGAGGCCCGAAGCCGCGGATACGCCGTAGATACCGGCACCTACATTTCCGGCGTCACGGTTGTGGCCGTGCCCATTTTCAACGAACGCAACGAGATGATCCGTTCGCTCGTCGGCATCGGCATCTCCGAGCGGCTGAACGCGGGCGAAATTCCGAAACTCGCGGCGGCGCTTATGGAGGTGCGCGACGCGATCGAAACCATCCAAATTACAACAGGGAGTTAGAGGAAAGCGCAAATGAGGGAGGAAATCATATGGAAGCCACTGAAAGCTGGCGGGTTGATGGATAAAATCGGGCCCGTGATGTCGGCGCGAGATGAAGAGGGAGGTTTTGTCTACGCGCTGGAAACCACGGCGGAGCACAGCAATGCCTTGGGTCTGGTTCATGGAGGGGTCATCACATCCCTTTTGGATCAGGCCATCGCCTTGGTCGCATGGGTTGCTGCGGACAGGGCGCCTTGCGTCACGGTTCAATTGGATACGCGTTTCGTCAGCGCCGCAAAACCCGGGGCGCGTTTGGACGCGCGTGCGACGGTTCGAGAAACCTCGGGCTCCATGATGTTCCTCGACGCCGAGGTGCTCGACGGGGCGCGGGTCATCGCCCTTGCCACCGCTGTCATGAAAATTTCCCGCAAGGTGACCTGAGATGACCAAACCACATGACACGACCTATCGCGGTCCCCTCGCAGGGATCAAAGTTCTCGATTTCTCGCGCATTCTCTCCGGCCCCTACGCGAGTATGGTCCTCGCCGATCTGGGGGCAGACATCATCAAGGTGGAGCCCATTGAGAAAGGCGATGAAACGCGAAACTTCCCGCCTTTCATAGGCGGCATGAGCCATTATTACATCGCGCTTAATCGCTGCAAAAAGAGTATCGCACTTGATCTGAAATCTCCCGAAGGCGCTCAAATCGCAAGAGAGCTCGCCGCACAGAGCGACATCGTGATCGAAAACTTTCGGCCCGGCGTAATGGACCGACTTGGTCTCGGCTACGATGCTCTGAAAGCGGACAACAAAGGGCTGATCTATTGCTCCATCACCGGGTTCGGCAAAGACAGCCCCCATGGTGACAAACCCGCGTTTGACATCGTGGCGCAAGCGCTCTCAGGCGTCATGAGTGTTAATTGCGAACCAGGACAGGCCCCGAACAAGCTGGGCATCCCGATGGGAGATATGGCGGGCAGCATCTTCTCTCTGTTCGGCGTGCTTGCTGCGCTCCATGAGCGCAATGTGACAGGACACGGTCGTCATGTCGAAATCGCAATGCTCGACAGCCTGATCGCGTTGCAGGGCTATCTGTCGCAAATCTATTTCGTCACTGGCGAAAGCCCGAAGCCCGTCGGCACACAACACCCCAGTATCGTGCCTTACGGATCGTTTCCGACCGCAGACGGCCATGTGATCGTGGCCTGCTTGACAGAGCGTTTCTGGCACAATTTCGCACGCTGCCTGGGGCGGGAGAATCTGATCGAAGATCCGCGCTTTGCCCTTTATGAGGCACGGCTCGCCAACCGCAATGAACTTGAACCCCTCATCCATGAGAGAATGACCCAAGACACCACAGCGTATTGGCTGGAGCGTTTGACAGACTTCGACGTTCCCAATGCTCCCATTCTCTCGATCGGCGATGCGCTGTCGCAGGAGCATGTCGCAGCACATGGATTGATCGAGGAAGTCTCCCACCCGGAGATCGGCACCATGAAAGTCGTGCGCGGGCCGATCCGGTTCGATGGAAGAGGGCCCGGCCCGGCCACAGCGCCGGCACTTTTGGGCGAAAACACCCATGAAGTTCTCCATGATGCACTGGGATATTCCGAGGAAAAGGTCGATCAATTGTGTCGTCGCTCAGTCATTGGCGGTCGAACCGCAGTGAAAGATCCTATTTAGACATCAAGGAACTATGAAAAGGCGACGGATCGCCTTTTCGCTCCAATCTGTGAAGCCTGCCTCGCTAAATACTGTTTTTCAGTGGCAAGATGGATGTCTTTGACAACCTTCTCGCCATGGCTCTAATTGGTTGCGGATCTTTATCTTATAAAATCGCCTAGGCTGAGCCATCGCTGCTGACGTCACACACGCCCAGTCCACGGCTGCGTTCAGAAGTTTGAGCGAGAGGCCCGTGCGCCTCAACCGTTTGTCGATGAAGAAACAGGAAACGGACCAGACATCCAATTCATCCACGAGTTTGAGCACTCGCGACGAGGCGAGACGCGGTAACGCCGATCTCCGATCCAGCCAATGACGTCTGCGCCTGCCCTAGCGACAAAGCCGGGGATCCCGCTCTGGTCGAACAGTGCCTTCATCGCCAGCCGGTTTCCTTCGCTTTTCCCGCCTCCATCTCCTTGGCTGTACGCCGCCACAACATGCACCAGCCGCAATGTCGCGCGTGTCGATCATGCCCATTCTTCCAGTCCCCATAGCGAAGGAGAACCGCCCCTGTTCTTTGATGGACTCTGCGCCGATCAACATATTCTGCATGAACAGATTGGGGCGGAGGAAAACGTAGCGCATGCCGCTTCGCGCGATTTCTGCCTCGGTCCGCCCATGGGCACGGGTGTTATTGGTTGGCCCGCCTGGGTCTGCCTTGATCGCTGAGATATCCGAACGGCTGCTGGATTTTGTCGATGATGGCGTGGACCTCTCGTTTCGCGTTGCTCCCCCCGAACAGCCCAATCTGGTGACCAGGACTTTGCTCAGGTACCGGCATCGGTTGCTTGCTGCGCCAGGATATGTCGCCGCCAATCCGTTGCCCCGCGCGGCTGCGGAGCTGAAAGATCACAAGACCATAGGTTTCGGCTTCCATTCATCGTACGAGGTGAACTGGTCGCTCTCCAGACAGGGGCGGACGGATGAGATCCGCTTTGAGCCCCACCTAACGATTAATGATTACGATGCGATCAGAGCAGCGGTGCTGGCAGGCCATGGCATTGGAGAATTGCCTGAGCCACTGTGCCGCGACGCATTGCTGACGGGACAACTCGTCGAGGTTTTGCCAGAGTGGTCTTTTCCAGAGATCAAGCTGTTCGCGGTTCATGCAGGAAACGCGTCTCTTTCTAAACTGGCACGGTTGTTTCTGGATACAGTGATTGCGAGACTTAAGCGTTAAACGGAATACAACGGAATACAAAGACACGCCGTGCTGCGCTTCACTCCGCAGAGCAGACATAAGCTTTAGGGTTTGTTGACGTTCAGGATGCCTATTATCGTTGAGTTCTGTTTCAAGGTTGCAAACAGAGGAGAGCAACCTTGACCCGTTTCGTTTTGAGTGACGCCCAACGGGCGATCATCGAACCGTATGACCTTGGAAAAACGACTGATCCGGGTCAAACAAGTCGAGGCTCGCACCTTTTCATGGAACCTGTCCCCTGGATCGTGCGCACGGGTGCGCGGTGGCGTGACTTGCCCGGCGATTTCGGGAACTGGAACTCAGTCCTTAAGCGGTTCCGTCGTTGGGTGAAGGTCGATGCTTTCTATCGTATATTCAAGGCGCTGGCTGCCAGATCCTACTTCGAATCCGCGATGATCTATGGTTCCATTGTCAAAGTCCACCGCGCCGACTTCTGCCTGCTGCCGGGGCAGGCCCATGAGCTGCGTGGTGTGCCAGACCTGTTGGAGGGTCTGGAGGCAGACCACATGCTAGCCGACCGCGCGTTCAATGCGGATTGGCTCTGCGAGGCCCTTTCAAGAAACGATATCGCGCCTGTCATTCCACCGAGTAAGAACCATAAACACCCTACCGGCTACGACAAAGAGATGTATAAATGGTGGCATCTAGTGGAGAATTTCTTCCAGAAGATCAAGAATTACAGAGGCATCGCAACACGCTACTGCAAGACGGACACCAGCTCCAAAGCCATTATTGCAGTCGCGGCCACAGTCTTGTGGCTCAAGTAAACGTCAACAGATCCTAGTCAACCGCGCTCACCCACCCAATAACTCCTCGATGAAATCCTCCTGCCGGTCGAGCGCCGCCTCCCATTCCTTCGGTACTGCCGCTTCCCGCTCGAGCGTCTCGGGCTCAGGCTGCCCGCGTCCTGGCTCCATCGTCCTCACGCTCATCGCCCGCGCTTCGCGGCGTTGCGAACGGTCCCGGACCGGCGCGCGTTCGGCTGGTTTCGCCTGATCGTCTGAGAGGGCTGCGTCACCATCCACGCTACCCCAAGGCCCCACGCCCTGCACGCTCGGCGGATAGGGGAATGGCTTGCCCTCCTGGCGGGCCAGCATCTCCTTGAAGAACGGATCGTCGTAATACTTGATCCGGCTCGCCTTGATCGGATGCTGGGGCGAAGCGAGAATTATGACCTCGTCGGGATCCATGAGGCGCGCTTCGGTCTCGGAAAGCAGCGGCCGTTCTTCCAGCCGCGCTGATGTCGAGGTCGCGCCAAGGAACCCCTTGTTGCGGCCATACATCCGGGTGACCGCCTCGCGGGTGGTGCTGCCGACGGCGGCGGAAACTTCCTTCACGGTGCGCTGATCACGCGGGGTGATGTAGAGCTTGAGCCCTGCCCCGTTCTCGAGGCTTTCGCGGCCCTCTGGCCCATAGATCCGGTCGAGCGAGGCCAGCGACTGCGCGATCATCGCGACGCGGCCACCGTAGCTTGCCAGCGAATGGATCGCGCGCTCAAGATAGGGCATGGCCCCCATCTGCTGGAATTCGTCGATCATCATCATGACCGGCCAGGGCTCGTCCGGACCGGGTTCGTTCAGCCGGATCGAGGCGATGAGATCGGCAAACATTAGGCGCAGGAGCGGCGCCAATGTCGCGATGTGATCCTCAGACACAGCGATGTAGAGCGACTGCGGTGTCTTCCTGAACGTCGAGAAATCGAAGTCACTCGCCTCGGTGGCCGATCGCACCGCCGGATTGTCCCACTGCTTGAGACCGGCGGTCATCAGCGCCTGGATGTTCGAGGTCAGCAGCCGCGATGAGGCCGAGGCGGCGTTGGTCCAGAGCTCGCGCAGGATGTCTTCCTCGGCTTCGTCTGCATAGGTCTTGTACTGGGCGTTCTTGTATTCACCCCCGGCGACGATCTGGTTCACCGCGCCAAGGTTCGGCGTGCCGCGCTGGATCGCCAGCAGACATGCCGCGACGAAGATCGACTTGCCGGCCTCGGAGAAAGTGTCGAGCGTCTTGTTGTCCTTGTCGAGGAAGAGGTCGGCCAGGATCGAGACTTCGGTGAAGCGCTGCGCGAATGTCGGGGCCTTGGCGATCCGCGACAGCGGGTTGTAGCGGTGTGTAGCATTGGACCAGTCGAAAGGGCTGAATCTATAGACCTCGTCGCCGTTCACCGCCCGCAGCCGTGCAGTCTTCTCGAAGTTCTCGCCCTTCACGTCGAGGACCACGACCGAGCCCGCGAAACTCAGAAGGTTCGGGATCACGAAGCCGACGCCCTTACCGGCGCGTGTCGGCGCCACCATCATCACATGCGGGATCGTGGTCGAGGAGATGAACTCCGCCTTCGCGGTCGGCGCGCCGAGTTTTCCGCAGATAAAGCCCTTGCCCGGCGCCTGCAGCATGTCGTTCTTCTTCAGCTCCGCCTTGGTCTGCCAGTGGGCCGAGCCGTAATCATCGCGCTCCTTCTTCCAGGTCCAGGCCAGCGCCAAGGCACCGAGGCCAATCGCCCCGAAGCCGACGGCGCCGAACCCTACCTTGAAGGCTTGCGCGTGCGCCGCGCGGGTGCCGGCGCTCGCCTTCCAGAGCGCCAGCATGTCGAAGCTCTGAAACCCGGTTTTCAGGGCCAGGGTCAGATAGAAGGCGGCAACGATAGTGCCGATGACGGCGCCACAGATCACTCCGAAGAGTAGCGCGGCCCAGAGGGGAAGTGTCTTGGTCATGGTGGTCAACCCCTTTAGAATTCCATCTCGTCATCGAGACCGCGGTCGCGGCCAAGGTCGCGCCCCATTTCCTGCGCCTCCTGCTGGCCGCGCAGCCGCGCGACCTCGGTCGCCTTGTCCTGCTGCAACCCGGCGGCGCGGTCGGTGAAGACCTGATCGCCCGTTTCCTCGAAGGTCATCTCGAGGAACTCCTGCGTGACGGTGATTTGATCGAGCTTGCTGGGCAGGGCCGCATCCAGCACCTCGTAGTTGCCGCGCCGAAGTTCGGCCAAGCCTTCCTCGCCCAATTCCTTGAAGAGCTCGGATTGCAGGGTCCGCTCGACCGTCTCTTCCTGTGCCTCGGTGAGCTTGCCGTCACGCAGCATGTCGGCGAGGTCCTGCAGGTAGGGATTGGGCGTCCGGTCATCCTCGTCGATAAGGGGCAATGTCGCCTCCTCCTCGTCCGCGAGGGTCCGACCGATTTCGACGCCCAGTTCTTTCGCCCGCTCCATCAGCGCGTCCATCACACCGTCGACCTTTTCGAGCGCGGCATCGAGCTGCTCGTCAGTGGCGGTCTCCACGCTCAGGCCGTCCATGGCCAACACCGCGTTCATGTCCCGCTCGACCCAGTCCTGCGCCATGCCGTAGTTCCGCGTGCCGCCCGCAGCGATGCGTGCCACCAGTTCCTCGCTGTCCATCCCGGCCTCTTCGGCGCGTTCCAGCATGTCGCGCAGCCCCTCGTCATTGCCGGACTGCAGCGCGGCGATCAGCACCTCGCTGCCCGCCCCCGGCGGATAGGGTTCCTCGAGCTGCTTGCCGAAACGCGCGCGCAGTTCCGGGTCCGGCACCATCTGCGACAGGTCAGCGATGATCGGCGCGGCCTTGGCCTCGAAGGCGGCGCGCTCGGACGGGTCCAGTTCCTCGGCCTTGAGTCTCAGCGCCTCGATCGTGCGCTCGGAATAGTCGATCGCGTCACCGACGGTCTTGATGTCCTTCATGTCTATCTCTCCTTCGGTGAAGTTCCACGGCGTGCCGGATCCAAGCCCGTCCGCCATGCCGCGTACGGCGCGCGCCATGTGACGCTGGTCCATCCGGTCCAGCAGATCGGCGAGGTTCTTGTAGTCCTTGGCGAAGCCCACCACCTGCGCCTGGGCGATGGCGGATTCCTGGGCCGTCATGACGATCTCGCGCGGCAGGCGGGCCTCTTCCTTGGCGCGGTAGATCTCCTCGATCCCGGCGGGCTTCTCGAAGATGCCGCGCTCGAGCCGGGTGGTGGCATCGAGGACAACACCATAGCCTTCCGCGATCTCGGCCTGCTTCTCGCGCATGAGCTGCGGCGACATCACGCCCTCGGTCCAGCAGGAGAACCAGGTCCCGTTTTCGACGCCGCGATTGTTCAGGATGATGTGCGCGTGCTTGTGCGCCCGGTCGTCATGAACCGCGAGGACATAGTCCCACTGATCGCCGTATTCGCCGCTCTCGAAGAAATGCTCCGTCCAGTCCATCGCGATGTTGCGCACCTGGTCGACCGTCACGTCGGTCGGGAAGGACAGCAGCATGTGCGAGGTGAAACCGAGCTTAGTCGAGCCGCGCCAGGTCCCGGCCCAATCCTCGATGATGTCCTCTTTCTGATCCTCAGAAAGCACCGCCGCATCGGTCAGGGCATTGGTCATCGTCGAGTAGGTGTAGACCGCCTTGTCGTTGATGTAGGAGAGCTGCGCCCCGAGGCTTCCTCTCGTCTTGCAGCCTCCCGCCCGTATCCGTTTGAAGACCGCCGCACGGCTTTGCCCCGAGGCCGCCTTCAGCGCGTTGCGCGCCGACATGGATCCGACGCGCGCAAAGCTCCGCCCC
>NZ_JBLWTA010000034.1:0-22003 GCF_048270365.1 Celeribacter sp. | reverse complement strand
ACCGTTGGAATACGGGTGTCGTGTGGCGAGATTGGAAGGTGGATCCGCAGAACGTGGATCTGGAGCGCGTGACGATCAGACCTTTTTCGCTCGGTTTGCCCCAGGAAGAAAATCAATAAGAGAACCATTCCGAGTGACCCATGTTGCCCTCGAAGTCGCCGTATTCGACCATGATGCTACGGGAATAGAAGAGCCAGAGGCCTCCGCCGCTCGGATAGGCAATCTCTTGGCCGCTTTCCGAGACGAATGTCGCGGGCCAGGGCGTGTAGGAACCGTAGACCCGCTGGATATAGCGGCAGGTCCGGTTTTCGCGGTCGCAGGAACGGATCGACCAATCCCACTGACGCGGCTCGTCGCGCGGCTCGTAGGAGCGCCCGGTGAACCAGATCACATGGGTTCTGTTCAGCCATTCGTATTCCGGCAAGTTGGTATCGAGCTCGCCCTCTCCACCCGGCCCGCCCAGCTCAATCGGCACATGGGCGAAGGTGCAGACCCCGAAGGGCGGCCGGCTCGGCCAAGGCGTGATGCGGCGGATCATGGTGCGGTAGGCCCGCGCGCAGACTGCGCTCGGTGGGAAGCCGCCCGCCATACAGAGCATGATGGCGCAGTCGATGTCATAGGCCCGCGCCTTCTCCGGGGCTCCAAACCCCGCCATCACCCCCATCGCCGCTGCCATCACCTTCCGCTTCATGTCGCTCTCCCGCAAAAGTTGGGCAGACTGTCTCGCAATATGTGTTTATCTGCAATATGTCGTATTGACTCTATATGGCTTTATGGCCTTAGTGTCGTGAAGTAGAAGGGCTCTCGTGGGGACCCGTGCATGACCTCATGGAGCAAGGCGCACCTGCGTTCGACGCGGCGATCCCGGTCCTGTCCCAGCTACTGAAGGCCGAAATGGCTGAACGTGAAGTTCGGTCCATCTCCTATCACATGAAGGCAGCGCGCTTCCCGGCCCACAAGGACCTGTCAGGCTTCGACTTCGCGGCCAGCGAGGTCAACGAGGCCCTCGTTCGGCAGCTTCATCGATGCGAGTTCCTGGACGCCGCCGAGAACGTGGTCCTGATTGGCGGACCCGGCACCGGGAAAAGCCATGTCGCGACAGCCCTGGGTGTCCAGGCGATCGAGCATCACCGCAAACGCGTGCGCTTCTTCTCCACAGTCGAGCTGGTGAACGCGCTGGAACAGGAAAAGGCGCTGGGAAGGGCCGGGAAAATCGCTGAGGCCTTGGTGAAAACCGAATTGGTGATCCTCCCTCTCGCACATACACAGCATGTGCTGTCGGCACTGGACGAGCTCGGATACCTGCCGTTCAGCGCCTCGGGCGGCGCCTTGCTGTTCCATCTCCTCAGCAAACTCTACGAACGCACCAGCGTCGTGATCACCACGAACCTGAGCTTCAGCGAATGGGCCAGCATCTTCGGTGACGCCAAGATGACCACCGCGCTCCTCGATCGCCTCACACACCGCTGCCACATCCTGGAGACCGGAAACGACAGCTATCGCTTCAAGGCCAGCTCGGAGACCGCGAAAAAGAAGAGGAAGGAGACGCCGATGTTGACCACATCATGACCCGACCGGCATACTGACAGGCGGGTCAAATCTCGGTGACAATGCTGGGTCAGTTCTCAGTGACATCCAACACGTAGATATACTGGATCGTCCTAGTGCCGGTCTGGTCGATCAGCTTTTCCAGGGCCATCTTCTTCGCGTCCATGGGGCCGTCGTAGAACCCGTCCGGATCGGGCACGCCCCAACCGGCATCCCCCACCCGGAACTCGTAGAGATGGGTGTCCGTCCAGCCCATGGCCGCCTGGATGACGTCATGCAGCTGGTCGAGCCTGATCTTCAGCGGCACCTCGATGTGGCGCATCGGCTGCGGGTCGACATCGTTCAGGATAATCCGGAGGCGGGCGATCAGGGTCACGCGGCCATCCCTTGTGGTGTCGGGGACCAATTCCAAGGCAGTAGATCCGGCACGCGGGAGGCTGTCGCGCCAGGCAGCTGGGCGAGGACATCGCCGAGCCAAGCCTTCGTGAGAATAGACGAGAAAAGGGCTTCTCAACATCATCCGTCGTCAGGCAGACCCTGCCATCGTCGAGGAACCGGGTGAAGGCGGGCCGGCGCTCCGCCTGGAACATGTAGTCGATCGACTTGGCGATCGGGTTGTGCTTCGACAGCCGGTCGGGTGCGCGCTACCTACAAGTGCGACTCCTATTAGAAACCAATGGGTTATCTAATGAAGAGGTTGCACCTTGGAAAAGCGACCAACCCATGCTCTCGGACAGAAGTTCGAGCGCTTGAATACCCAAAAGCGAGTTACCGTCGCGGTCTAGCCCTGGAGACCAAACGGCAATCGAGGCCACGTGCGGCACGATCGCGAGGATACCGCCACCTACGCCACTTTTTGAAGGTATTCCAACACGATAGGCGAATTCTCCCGATCCGTTGTAGTGCCCGCAGGTCATCATCAGCGCATTGATTGACCGCACATGCTTTGCCGCGACCAGGTCTTGTTCGGCGTCAAAGCCCGCCAGAAATCTGCCACAACGCGCAAGCTGCGCGCAGGTCATCGCGATCGCGCATTGATGGAAATAGACCCCGAGCGTCATCTCGCAAGGGTGCTCCAAATTGCCAAACGCTGTCAGCACATGTGCCAGGGCCCAATTCTTATGCCCTGTTGCAGTCTCCGAGGCAGCTACAGCGGGGTTCACAAAAATTTCGTCGTCAGAGGCAGCAAGTCGCACGAATTGCAGGATTTCTCCAATACATTCAGCGGGCGTCGACCCCGCGAGGATCATGTCCGTCGTGGTGATCGCCCCCGCGTTTACAAAGGGATTGGCAGGGCGCCCTTTGCGGATTTCTAGTTCCTGAATCGAGTTGAAGGCCATAGTCGAAGGCTCCCTCCCGACCCTGCGCCAGAAGCCATCGCCAAAGCGACCAAGCGCGATGGCAAGGGTGAAAATCTTCGAAATGCTCTGGATCGAAAACGCCGTGTCCGAAGTGCCGACCGAAATCTGTTCGCCAGACGCAAGGCTCACCGACATGGCAAAATTCTGCGGATCGCTGGTCGCGAGTTCGGGAATATAGAACGCCACCTCGCCGCGGTCCGTTTGATCTGCCATAGCGAGCGAAATCGCCTCCATCGCCGCGCGAACACGCAATGCCAAGGATGACATGCTTAGTCGAGCCAGTCCAGAAACGGGTTCTCTTGCCTGAAGGAACGCCCATAGATCACAGAAGTCATTGAAATAGCCGCACTTGTCACAGGGGTCAAAACGCCGCGAGCCGCGCCAATATGCTCAAAGGTCGCAAGCCCGAAGGGCACATCTTCGGTCAGATACCGTGTGCTCGTTTCTACAGGCCCTTTGGGCAGACCGTTACGCCGCTGATGCAGTTCTGCTGACATCTCTGACAAAGGCATGCCGGCAGTGAATCCATTGCTCCTCTCCCAGGACGACTTGAACGTTTCTAGGTGGAGACCAAGCGCGCGCGCCAGCGCCAAACGCTCGCTGTCAAGGGCCTCGATGAGGCGCGCGACGCCTTCCGTTATGCCGCCATAGTTGCTCCAATCCTCACCTCTTTCGATGCGGGTGAAGTTGCACAGGGCGTTCGGGACGTGAACGATGGGATTGAGGTTTGAGAGGGTCAAATGCAAAGGGCTCGACGCTTGTGTCAGAGCGACCCCGGTAACTACTGACCAAAAGTCGATTTGCGTTTGCGGATTGTCACAGCCGCGCACCCATGCCAGTGCTGAATTGCGCAGCAACCCGACCTTGACCAAAGCGCCTTCCTCCCGCCGCCCCGTGGCCAGCGTTGTCGAGAGTGCCGTTATCGGGGCGATGCGCCCTCGCCTGGACAAGGCCTCTTCGACAGAAGCAGAAAACTGGGACAGTTCCGCGCCAATTAGCACGGGCTGCCCATCCGTGATGTGCGTCGCCATTACCTCAAGCGCGCTTTGGTAGCGATCCGCTGATGTCGCCAGAATGACGCCATCGGCCCCGCCAATGACGTCCGCATCCGCGCTCACCTGCATATAGATATCCAGCCTCAGTGCTCCCTGCGCCCGAAGATGCTGCCCCCAAAGGCCCGTGGCCCCCGCTCCCGAAACGGACACTAGGCAAACACTATGCCCTTTATGAGCAAGCAACGCTGCAGTCGCCAAGGCGGCGCCTCCCGTGCCAATGATTGCAAACCTCATTCCGTGCCCGCAGCTCCTAATTTGGTGTCTCGTGATAAGCCCTATGGTCCTTTGTTGAGACGCACCCCTTTTCAGACAAAGTCCTCAAACCATCACTTTGTGCCCTGGTGACACGACCTTGTACTCTCGTTTGGGCGGCACATAGTCGACTTTACGGATTGGACTCTTGATGTCCTCGTCTGACACCGCCAGCTTGCTCCGCCGTCGGCCAGGGTCAGCGACAGGCACTGCGGCCAAGAGTTTTTTCGTGTATGGATGCTGCGGATTTTCGAAGATATCCGCCCGCGAGCCTATCTCGACGATCTCGCCCAGATACATGACAGCTACACGATGGCTGATGCGTTCAACGACGGCCATGTCGTGCGAAATGAACAAATACGACAGGCCCATACTTTCTTGGAGATCCATCATCAGATTGACGACTTGTGCCTTCACGGAAACATCAAGAGCTGATACCGCTTCGTCCGCCACGATCAGCTTTGGCTCGAGAGCGAGAGCACGAGCGATACAGATGCGTTGACGTTGCCCACCTGAAAATTCGTGCGGGAAACGGTCCGCCATTTCAGGGCTCAGGTCCACTTTCGCCAGAAGTTCGGCAACGCGGGTCTTTGCCTCACCAGGAGAGACAAGGCCATGGATCAGCAATGGTTCGGCGATCGCCGCTCCGATTTTTTGCGTTGGATTCAAGCTTGCGAATGGGTCTTGGAAAACCATCTGGATGCGTTTTCGTTCGTCACGAAGGTTGCGCGGGCCAGTGGCCAGAAAATCCTTGCCACAAAGCCTGACAGATCCGGAATCCGGTTCATTCAGTCTGAGAAGCGCGCGTCCAGTCGTGGATTTGCCGCAACCCGACTCGCCCACGATGGACAAAGTTTCACCGGGCTTGACGTCAAAGGACACGTCTTCAACTGCATGCACACGCCCCAATGGCCTTGCGAACAACCCAGAGCGGAGTTCAAACCGTTTCACTAGATTTGCTACTTCGAGGATAGGCGCCTCGCCCTCGCGTACCGTCATCGGGCTCACCTGCACCGGTGCTATCTCGCCTGTCTTTCGATCCACCTTCGGGAATCGCAACGGCTCGCTATGACCCGTCATCGAGCCAAGCTTCGGCACCGACGACAAAAGCGCTCGGGTGTAGGGGTGATGCGGTCGAGCAAAAACCTCTTCGGTCGCACCGCTTTCGACGACTTCGCCCTTATACATCACAACTGTCTGATCTGCGATTTCTGCAACAACGCCCATATCATGGGTGATGAACAGAACGGACATCCCCTCTTCGTCCTGCAATTCTTTTATAAGGTTTAAGATTTGCGCCTGAACAGTGACATCCAGCGCGGTGGTCGGTTCATCCGCGATAAGCAGTTTCGGTTTGCATGCAAGCGCCATGGCGATCATGACGCGTTGGCGCATCCCGCCCGAAAAATTATGGGGAAATTGGCCGAGGCGGGTCACTGGATCGGGAATGTGAACCCGTTCCAAAAGTTTGATGGCCTCCACCTTGGCATTCGCGGGCGTCAGACCCCGATGCGCCACGATGGCTTCGGTGATCTGCGTGCCAATCGTCAACACCGGATTGAGAGACGTCATCGGCTCCTGGAAAATCATCGCGATGTCATTCCCACGCACATCGCGGAACGCATCGCTCGCCAAAGACATCAATTCCATACCGTCAAGCCGTACGGAACCTTGGCAACGGCTGGTTCCTGGTTCGGTAAGCCGCATAAGCGAGAGCGCCGTGACACTCTTCCCCGAACCCGACTCGCCGACGATAGCCAGCGTTTTCCCGCGTTCTATCGAAAAGGACACGTCTTTGACGGCAACAACCGGACCCGACGGGGTCAGAAACTCCGCGCGCAGGCCGGCAACCTCGATCAGGGCATTGCAATCGGCGGAACCCGTCTGGGGAGACTTGAACACCATGTGTTCCGCGTCGCTCCAGCGATTACTCGTTTCGAGATTGGCGCTTCGTGGATTGAAGCGCGACTGAAGCCCATCACAAAGACGGTTCACTATGAATACGGTGAGCACAAGACAAAGGCTGGGCCACACAAGCCCCGTAGGGTTGACTTCAAGTTGCGTTCTCGCATCACGGATCATCAGCCCCCAAGATGGCGTGGGCGGAACAACCCCAAGCCCCAAGAAACTCAGCCCAGCTTCGACGATAATCGCATGCGACGCCGTAAGAGAGAATTGGACCAATACCGGCCCTACAATATTCGGTAGAATTGACCGCAAGAGAATGCGCGAACTTCTCGCGCCTAAAGTGTGCTGTGCCTCAACGTATTCGATCTTGCGGATCGACAGGGTCTCACCATATGCCACGCGCGCAAAGTTCGGGATATATAGCAATGACAGACAAGCGATGAGCGTCGTTGCACTTGGGCCGAAGAGCGCGACCACCAGCAATGCCATCAGAATGGGCGGAAATGCCAGCAATACATCGGATATGCGCTGCGTAATAGTTTCCCATAGACCGCCGAAGTAGCCACCGATGATGCCGGCCGCAGTGCCCACGGCACCCGCTATGAGAGCTGTCGCGAAAGCGATCCCAAGAGAGGTCCGGGCACCGTACATCAACCTCGAAAGGATGTCCCGGCCAAAATTGTCCTGTCCTAGAGGGTGCTGGGGAGACGGACCCGCGAACCTCGCGACGATGTTCATCGCGGTCGGGTCAACGCGCCAGACCATGGGGCCGAAAATCGCAACAGCCACGAGAACGGCCAGCAAAGTGACATTTATCTCTAGCCCACCAATGCGCAGGCGTGTTTTTTTCAGTTTTGAAGTCATTGGCTACGCACCCGCGGATCGAGGACCATGTAGAGGAGGTCGACTAGGAGATTCAGGAAGATAAATAGAAAAGCGATGACCAGTACTGTGCCGCGTATCTGCGGATAATCCCGATTTTCTATCGCGGTCACGAGGAACCCGCTAAGGCCTGGATAGTTGAAGACATATTCGACAAGTACAGAGCCGCCCAACAACGCCCCCATTTCTAGACCAACAATAGTCGCCACCGGCCCCAAAGAGTTTCGCACGATATGCCAGCGCCGAATGCGCTTCTCGCTGATTCCCTTGGCCCGCGCCGTGCGCACCCAATCCTTCGTCAGCACAGATGCAACGGTTGCGCGCGCCATGCGAAAAATGATCGCGGAAAAGCCCACCGAAATCGCCAAAGCGGGCATCAGGACCAGAACAACGTGTCGGATTGGATTGTCGGAAAACGACACATAGCCACCGGCGGGCACCCACCCCAAACGCTGAGCAAAGACATAGACCATCGCCGTTCCAGTAACGAAAATTGGCAAGGACATCTGAACGCTGGCCGCGAAAGAAAATGCACGATCCACGAAACGCCCCTGGCGAAGCGCCGCGGCCACTCCCGCGGGAACACCGATCGCCAGCGAGATCACGGTGGCAAACCCGATCAGTTCCAAGGTCCGCGGGAGACGGATTGCGATCGTGCTCCAGACCGTGCCGTTATTGCTGAATGACCTGCCAAGATCCCCTTGCAGCAAGCCTCCCAAAAAAGTGAGGTATTGGAGCACCACAGGACGATCCAAGCCCAACTCTTGGCGAAGCGCCAGAACGGCGGCCTCAGGCGGCTCAACCCCACCGACTGAAAGCAGCATGACCGCTGGATCTCCAGGCACCAGATAGAGCGCCAGAAAAACGATCGTCGCGACGGTGAGAGCCAGTATGAGTGCCGCAACTGTCCGTTTAATTATATAGGTGTACATCGATTTACCCGCTGTCTTATGCACCGGGCGTGTGTCTCGCACACGCCCGGTGGCCGCACTTATTCCAAATGGACGGCTTCCAACCCAAAGGCGGAATATCCACTGCTGCTACCGACGAGAGCGTTGAACCCCTCGACGTTGCCATGCATGGCGTAACCTTGGGTCCGGCGCGTCAACGGGCACAATGGAACGTCTTCGGCCACAATCGCCGCAACCTTCTGGTAGATTTCCGCGCGCCGGTTGGGATCCAACTCATGGCGACCTTCCGTCAGAAGCGCATCCAGTTCGGGATTGGAGTAGCCAAAAGAGCGTTTGTAGCTCGGGGAACCGCTGCCAATCATCGCCGTCAACCCGTCCGGATCATCGACGACGGTTGCGCTGCCGTTCACGGCGAACTGATATTGCCCTTCATTGCCCTGAGCGACCCGTGCCCCCCATTCTGGCAGGTCCAATTCAACTGGGAGCCCCGCCGCATTGAGATACTGCTGCACCACCAAGGCGGTATCCTGATGCATGGAATAGGTCGACGAGGACAGAAGCTTGACCGATTGGCCAAGGGCACCTGCTTGCTCAAGAAGCGATTTGGCCAGATCGGGATCAAAGCTGAACAAGTCCTGAGTTTCGGGGCTCATCACCTCCGAAGTCTCATCGAGAGGCAGACCAAGCAGTTCCTTGCCACGACCGTAGAACGCAGCGTCGACCACATCTTGCCGATTGATCGCATTGCAAACCGCACGTCGTACACGCGCATCATCGAAGGGTGCCTGTTCGACGTTAAAGTTCAGGACCATGTTCGGACCGGTGGTTTCCTGCAATACCAGGTCGGCATTGCTTTCGACTTTGGCCATGCTCTGCCAAGGAACATACTCGATGATGTCGACATCGCCAGACTCAAGCGCAGCGACGCGCAGGTTCTCGTCCTTGTAGGCGATCATCTCAAGTTTGGGCGTTTTAGGGTAACCTTCCTTGTAGTATCCGTCGAAGGCCTCAAAACTGATGGCAACACCTTCTTCCATCTTGGTGATCTTGTAGGGGCCCGCACCAACGGGCGTGTCGATACCAGCCACTTCGGAAAGCACCGGCGCATAAGGGGTCGCGAGAAGCTTGGTGAAAGCAGGGGTCGGTGCCGAAAGACGGAACCGTACTGTCTTGTCATCTACGACCTCGATTTCTTCAATCACGGAGAGTTCGTTGACAAAATAGGCCGTCGAACCCTCCTTGCCGATCTGCTCGAACGACCACTTCACATCGGAGGCATTGACCGGCTCACCATTTTGGAAGACCGCGTTTTCACGGATGTGGAAAACGAAATCCATTCCCTCTTGTTCCCAGCTTTCCGCAAGCTCCCCAACCACCTGGCCGCCGCCGTCGAGGCCAAGAAGGCCACGAAAAATCTGTAGCTTCACATTGTGCCCAGCAGCGCCCTCGTGACGAAAGGGGTCCAGCCCAGAGGGGTAGGAAGCAAGACCGAAGCGCAGAGTATCCATATCTTCCGCCGCGGCTTCTTTTGCCAACGTTAAGGTTGAACAAATCGCTGTCGCTGCCAGCATCAACCCCCATTTGCCAAGTCGGCTTTTGATTACATTCGTCATTCCATTTTCTCCTGTCGGTTTGATTTTGCCGGTTGTTCCGGTTTCTCGTCGATTTAGTTTACTGCTCGGCTCGTTCGCTCGTGATTGCGCCTCGCATTAATTGGCGAGCAAAAGCACAGCGGCGTCGGTCTTAGCGTCGCCGTAATCCTCTCGGCTGCGAATTTCTGTCATCACGCCATCCCGAAGGTCTCGCGCAAGCAACGCAACAGGGCGGTCGGAGGGGTCGCCAAACCCACCTCCGCCTGGGATTTCGATCCGCAGCGTTTCGCCCGCTTCCAGTTTCAATCCCGCGAACTTGGACGGCAGCACGACCTCTTGCGGCGTGCCAACATTCTGGAGAATACGACCAAGGCCGCCGGGCCTGCCGCCTTCCGAGCCTGGCGCTCCTTGCAAGTGGCGATCTGAGCGTGCCGAAACGATGGTCTTGTCCTGAAGCGCGCGGACTGTGCGGAAAATACCCATACCGCCACGCCACCGCCCTGCCCCACCCGAGTTCGGCAAGAGTCCATATTCTTCGCACAAAACTGGCGCTTCGTTCTCCATCGATTCGACGGGAAGATTGAGCGAGTTGGTAATGTGCACGTGGATGCCATCCATCCCGTCGCCATCGCATCGCGCGCCACCACCACCGCCAGCGGTCTCACCACAGATGAAATACCGCCCCGTTTCCGGATGGTAGCCAGAGAAATCGTATGACGGCAGCACGTCATAGCTGGATGCCATTCGGGTATTCGGGTCAATGAGCGGCTGAAAGGCACCAAAAATTGCGCCAGCCAATCGCTGACAGGCAATCGTGCGTGACCCTACAGCGGCAGGGGCCTTCGGATTGACGATTGTTCCCTCAGGCGAGCGAAGTACGATCGAGGCCATCATGCCTGCGTTCGCCATCAGATTTGGGTCAAGCAAAGCCTTCACGCAATAGTACGCGGTCGCTCTTAGTGCATTGTGCGCGATGTTCATCGCTCCACGGGTCTCAGGACCACTTCCCGTGAAATCCAGCACCAGTTTCCCGCCCTCAACGCTAACCGTTGCACACAGAGGGACCTTGTCGCCATCGGCGAAACCATCGTCGTCAAGATAGGTGGTAAAGGTGCTTGGCTCTGTTCCGTTCAGGGTTGCGATCCTCAGATCGAGTCGGCGCTTGGTATAGTCGAGCAAGTCCTGAATACGAGCTTCGAAATGCTCGACCCCCATCCGCTCGATCAACTTACGCGCATCTGACCCGCCCCGCTCGTTTGTGGCGATTTGGACCTTGAGATCGAGAATGCGCTCTTCAGGGAGGCGCGTATTCAGCGCGATCATTTCCAGCAAATCGTCGTCGATTTTTCCGTCCCGACACACGCGCATCACTGGGATACGCAAACCTTCTTCGAAAATTGACCGCGACGTCGCCGCCGTCGAGCCGGGAACAGGCCCACCGACATCATTGTGATGGCCGATGTTGACCATAAACGCGGCAAGTCTGTTTTCCACAAACAGGGGAGTGGCGATCGAAATATCGGGCAAATGAGTGCCGCCCGCGACATATGGATCATTGCAGATGAAGGCATCGCCAGGTTGAATGGCGTCAATGGGGAACCGCGCCAATAGTGCGTCGACCGCGCCCATCAAAGACCCCAGGTGGATCGGTATATGAGTACCCTGGGATACAAGGCGTCCCTTTCCATCGAACAGACCAACAGAGAAATCCCGCCTTTCCTTGATTTGCGTGGAGAAGGAAGAACGCATCATATTGATCGCCATCGACTCCGTGATTGACAAAAGACGGTTAGAGAAGATCTCCATGGCAATGGCGTCGAAACCGCTCTTTGCCTCGGGGGTGGGTGCAACGGATTTCACTGTCAGGCCCTCAATTGGTGGTGGTGATGTGGATGTTACCGAGCGCATCCAGGCGACCTGTTTGAGCAGGCAGGATGACGGTGGTTCCGCTCATTTCTTCAATAATTACAGGCCCGGAAATTTGTGTTTCGTGCGGCAAACGGGTTCGTCGGTACACGGTCGTCTCGTGCCAGCCGTCCTCAAAATAGACGTTGCGCGTTTCGAGCCTCGCATCCGCCAACGAGGTTCCTGGCTCGGCGCTGTTGGCCCCACCCTTCTCGACAAAACAGATCGCTTTCAGGCGCAGGTTGACGACCTCGACTTTGTGGTCAGGTAGTCCATATCCAAACTGATCTTCATGGGCTGCATGGAAATCGGCGGTAAAGGCATCTATTGCATTGTCGCCGAAACTCGGGACAGGTATCGAAATAGCATGGCTTTGCCCGTGGTAGCGGGCATCCAACGAGACCTGCAGGTCTTGCCTGGAGCCTGTCATTGCCTCTTCCTCGAGCCATTCCGCTCCTTCTTTGCGCATCTCCTCTGCCATCGACACGATAGTGTCCCAGCTTTGCGAATCTGCCACCTTCAGGACCGTGCGGACAAAGTCGCGGCTCAAATCCGACAGCAACACACCGCGCGCGCAAAGTGTTCCTGGTTCCTGCGGCACAACGATTTTGGGCAGACCGCACTCTTGGGCAACCTCTGCCGCGTGCAACGCCCCTGCCCCGCCAAATGCATAAAGCGAAAATCCCGACAAGTCGTGGCCATGCTCTGTGGACACAGACCGGATCGCGCGGCTCATATTTACGGTCGCGATCTTGATGATGCCCATTGCCGCGTCTTCGACGGTCAGTCCGAGCGGCCCTGCGATTTGATCCCTGATCGCGGCCTCTGCCAGAGAACGATCGACTTTCATTCGACCCTCGAGCAGCGCGACCGGATTGAGACGGCCCAACACGATGTTTGCATCGGTCAGTGTAACTTCCTTCCCGCCGCGCAAATAGGAAATCGGGCCCGGCGTTGCACCGGCACTGACAGGGCCGACCGTCAGAGCGCCCGCATCATCAATCTTGGCGATCGAACCGCCACCGGCCCCGATGACGTGAATATCCACCATCGGCATTCGAACGGGATGACCCGACACCTGGCGACTCGAGGTGAACTGCGGCTTACCGCCCGTTATCAGGGAGACATCTGTCGACGTCCCCCCCACGTCAAAAGTGATGATCTCGCTTTCGCCAATTCGAGCGCCAATTCGCGCAGCGCCAATCACCCCGGCGGCGGGACCCGAAAGACAAGTCAGAACAGGCAGTTCTTCCACCGTCTGGACCGGCAGTAACCCGCCGTTCGAGTGGAACGTCAGAGGCTCGACAGAGATCCCGGCTTCCCTAATCCGTTGACGAAGGCGGTGTAGGTATTTCTGAGTTCTCGGCCCGACGTAAGCATTCAGTGCGGTCGTCGAAAACCTTTCGAACTCGCGGAATTCCGCTACAACTTCAGATGAGATAGACACGTACATCTCGGGCGCGACACGTCGAACAATATCTCTCACAGCCTTTTCGTGCGTAGGGTTGCGATAAGAATGGAGGAAGCCGACTGCTATGGCTTCCGCACCACTGTCACGCAACGTGACAACAAGCTTCTCCACGGCCTCGACATCCAATTTCCGTATAATCTCGCCGTTTTTGTCGAGACGTTCACCCACCTCCACGCGACGAAAGCGCTCTACCAGTGGTTCGGTTTTTCGCACTGACCAATCATACAGTGAGGGACGCGTTTGTCGGCCAATCGCCAACACATCACGAAAGCCTTCCGTGGTCAGAAATCCGGTCGGCACGCCTCGACCTTCGATCACCATGTTGGTGGCAACTGTGGTGCCATGGCCCACATATCCAACTTTACGCGGATCCACACCATTGCGTTCCAGCATTTCACCGATGCCACAAGCAATAGCGCGCGATGGATCGTCTGGCGTCGAGGGCACCTTGTAGAAAGCCACCGAGAGATCGTCGGTATTCTCCATTACGAAGTCGGTGAACGTGCCCCCAACATCAACTCCAATCCTATACATCGCCCGTTGACTCCTTCAGCCGTCAATTCTTCGCCCAGCACGTCCCACACCACGCAAAATCCGAACATCCCATGGACTAAAATGGTGGGCCTGTAAGGTGTTCTGGGTCGGGTCCGCACTGTGGTGTTGACAAACGTAGGAAACCAAATCCTATTATGTCCAATAGTAAGAACCGACTATGCTATTACGAAAGTTATACTATGGCTCGTCCGATCAACCTTCGTCAAATCGAAGTTTTCAAGGCTATTATGGAAGCGGGAACGGTAAGTCGGGCCGCTGAGATGATTCACATATCGCAACCTGCAGCCAGCAAGCTCCTGATGCAGCTTGAGGTCGACAACGCCCTGAATCTCTTTGAGCGCCAGAAGGGACGCTTGGTGCCAACAGCCCAGAGCCTCTATCTGTACGAGGAGGTCGAGCGCATCTTCGCGGGCATAAAGCAGGTCGAAAGTGCCATCGAGTTCATCAAACGCGAGGATCAAGGAAAACTGGTGATTGGGACACCGCCCGGATTGACCGGAACCTTCATGCGCAAAGTCATCTCACGACTTCAGGACCGGCACCCCAATGTTTATTGCATTATCCAGTCACGACGTTCGCGCTGGTTGGTAGAACATGTCCTCACCCGCCAGATTGACGTCGCGATTACACCGACGCGGATCGACAATCCGGCCTTCCATGTGGAGAAATTTGCCGAGCTGCCATTGGTTTGCATCATGCCTATGGGCCATCCACTAGCCAAATTGGACGTAGTGCACCCCGAACATCTGAATGGGGAGCGCCTTATCACCTTTGACCTGGATTCCCAAACGGGCCTCAGGGTCGACAATTTGCTTCGCGAACACAACGTAAATGCGAACATTACCGTGACAACCGATACAGCAAATTCGGTAGGTGAACTCGTCGCTGGCGGCTTGGGAGTGTCATTGATCTACCCATTGTTCTTGGACGCCGAAGACGACCGCATAATCACCCGACCTGTTGCGCCGAACTCCTCGCTGGAACAATACATTGCCTACGCGAACGACGCCCGCAACAAGTCTCTCATTATGGCATTCATCGAGGAAGTGAAGCACTGCGCAAAGTTCGGTGTGTCAGAGATCATCCTGAACAGCCAAGAGCTCCCACCGGACCTGTGAGCTACTCCCCATCTTTTGGACAGGATCTGGCGTAAATTAAGCTACTCGCTGCACCTGCTGATCGGGTTGGTTGATATCATTTCTCTGCCAGTAGACCAGCGCCGGAGGCTGGCCGCCCAGGGCTGAATGCGGGCGCTGATGGTTGTAGAAGGTCATCCACTTCCGGATGGCCGCTTTCGTCTCCGAACCGGTCTCCCAGGCATGCAGGTAGACGCACTCGTATTTGAGAGTGCGCCACAGCCTCTCGATGAAGATATTGTCGAGGAAACGGCCCTTCCCATCCATCGATATGCGCACGCTGGACCGGCGGAGCCGATCCGTCCAGGCAAAGGACGTGAACTGGGATCCCTGGACGCCCTTCTAAGAGTCAAGCGGCGATTTGTGTCTGATTTATTTCTTTATGCCGCCGCATGATGATGCCGAAGACTTCTCGCGCGATATAGCGTTTCAGGCTGCGAATGGCTTCCATTTTCGAGTTTCCGGCCGCAATGCGCTTGGCAACATAGTCTTGGGTCCGAGGGTCCAGTCGCAAACGTCCTATGGCGATGATGTGGATCGCGCTGTTGGCGGCGCGATCACCGCCTCTGTTCAGTCTATGTCGAACCGTTTTCCCTGATGAAGCCGGAACGGGACTAACGCCGCACAGAGCCGCAAAGCTTGCTTCGGATTTCAATCGCTCGGGATTGTCTCCGGCTGTCAGCAATAGCTGTGCCGCACTGTTCAGGCCAATCGCAGTTTGCTCCAGAAGCTCGGGGGCAAGATCTTTGACGATCGCTTTGATCATGTCGTCCAGGTCAGCAATCTCGTCATGCAGTTCAAGATAACGCCGCGCCAGGGATTTTAGGGCAATGCGATAGGCCTCTTCTACCTCCCGATACGCCGTAAGATCGGGCCGCCAGGCTGCCAGCGTGCGGATCAACTGCATTCTTGTCATCTGGCGCAGAGGCTCGCGCAATCTGTCAGGTGCGCAAACAATCGTGGTCTGGATCATCTGTAAAGCAATGCGGCGCGCCTGAACGGCTGTCTTTCGACAAACCTTTAAAACGCGAAGACTTTCGACCATACCGTCGCGGCTCCTTGGTGTGACCGTGTGGCGTTCGGCAAAAGCAGCATGGGCCGCACTTTCCGCATCGAAGTTGTCGTTCTTGCCGCGGCGGTGGCGGGCATGTTTGTCAGGGGATGTGACCACTTCCAGCACTTTGACGCCCGCGGTTTGTAGATAGCGCAACAACCCTGCACCATAACTGCCAGAACATTCGATGCCGACGCGTTGCAGGTCACCGAATGAACGCATCCATTCCAACATCATGCGATGTCCATGCCGTGTGGTTGCGAAGCTCTCGGTGCCGAGCACACGGTCGTATTGGTCGACGACGGCAGCAACATGTAAATCCTTGTGGGTGTCGACGCCTCCGACGACGTGAGCAGTGTCTGGTTGTTTAGCCATTTGACGATCCTTTCCTGCGGCAAGTGAACGAGCGTCGCCTCGATGAATGCAGGGACAGGACAGTCATGAGACCGGATGGTCAGGCCCTTCTCGGGTCACGGCAGCATCTCTGAGACAAGCTCGCCGCAAGGCGTTCCCGGATGATCGACAGGTCCAGGGAAAGACACGTGTCAGGTCGATCGGAGTGAGGGTCAAACCAAGCCGGAAAGCCATGCGGCACCACCCCATCGAACGGTCGATCAGTGTTTGAGTCAAACCATCCGAGAACTGGTTCCTACCATATGACTATCCGTATTCATTATCTCTGGCGGGCCGAACTTGTGGATGGCCTCGTTCAGCGCCTCGACACAGAAGTCGGCCTCCAGCGTGTTCGAGATCCGCCAGGACAGGACCTTCCGGGTGTACCAGTCCATGATCGCCACGAGGTATAGGAACCCGCGCCGCATGGGCAGGTAGGTGATATCCGAGCACCAGACCTGGTTCGGGCGTTCCACTCGCTGACCTCTGAGCAGGTAGGGATAGGTCTTGTGGCCCTTCGTCGGCCTGCTCGTGTTGGGCTTCTGGTAAATCGGCATTAGCCCCATCAGGCGCATCAGTCGCCGGATGCGCTTCTCGTTCACCAGATGGCCGTCGTTGCGCAGGTGCCAAGTCATTTGCCGGACGCCGAAGAACGGCGTCTCCAAGAACTGCTCGTCGATCCGCCGCATCAGGCCGAGGTTCTGTTCGGTCTCGCCCTTGGGCGTGTAGTAGAAAGACGAACGCGCGATCGACAGCAACTTGCACTGCTGGCCGATCGACAGATCCGGGTGGTCGGGCTCGATCATGCCGCGCCTCACTTCCCGCCCCAGGGCTTCAGCTTTCGTTCCAAAAAAGAGTTGGCCACAGCCAGCTCCCCGATCTTGGCGTGGAGCTCCTTCACCTGCTCCTCGTCAATCTCCGGCTTCTTGCGGCCCCCGCGTTCGAACACACCGGAGGCGCCTTCGAGCAGGGCTCGCTTCCATTGATGGATCATCGTCGGATGCACCCCGAACCGGCTTGCCAGTTCGGCTGCCGTCTCCTCGCCTTTCAGGGCTTCCAGCGCGACCTTCGCCTTGAACTCAGGCGCGTGCTGCTTGCGTTTCGACATCTCTGATCTCCTTCTCGTCGAAGATCAGCAGACTGCAAATCGTAGCTTATGTCAGTGTCCGAATTTCGGGGGGTATGTATGAACTGCCTTCCCCTGCAAGTGATTTGTCGATGCACCGCTGACCCTGCTTCTATGTATTCGGTCTTTCTTCGGGGCCGTTCGATTTGCCCCTGACCAAGATGGGAAGTCGCGCGTCCTGTGTCTCGTTAGCTCATCGGCACTCAAGGGCCATGCCCCCCGTCAGACTTGCAAGACGCCGATCGGTCGTTGGTCCATCTCCTCCTCGCTCGCAGATTCCTTTGTCCGGTTGCGCGTCTGCCCTACTACAGGCCGCTCACGGCATTCGGCCGATATCTCTCACCCTTCGTCAGCACAGCCCAGGCAATACGTGCCATCTTGTTGGCCATGGCGACCGCCGCGACGTTCACATGCGCTCGCTCCTTCAGAGCGTCTGCCCAAGCCGTTATTGGCGACGTCCTGTCCCGCACGAGATGCAGTACCGTTCGAGCTCCGTGTATGAAGAGCTTACGCAAATATCGATTGCCGTGCTTCGAGATGCCGATCAGCTTGGCCTTGCCACCTGTCGTGACCTGCCGCGGCACCAGACCAAGCCATGCGGCAAGATCACGACCTTTGCCAAAGGAGCTGCCGGTGCCGACAGCTGCTACGAGCGCTGTCGCGATCGTGGGACCGATGCCGGGGATTTCCATCAGCCTCTGCATATCAGCATCCGTCCTGGCCAGCGCCTTGATCTCGGCATCGATGGCTGTGACCCGATCATTGATCACGTCCAGCTCGGACGCCATATCAGTCACGAGCAGGCGCATTCGGGGTGAAAGATCGGCAGCGCCCTCTGCGGCCAGTCTGGCCATCTCCTTTTGGAAGATATGGCGCCCGGTTCCTACCCGGATGCCGCGCTCCATCAGGAAACCGCGGCCCTGGTTGATCAAGCGCGTCCTGTCTGACACCAGGCGCTCTCGCGCACGGTGCAGCGCCTGAAGATCGAGCTGTTCTTCCGATTTGATCGCAACGAAGGACATCGTCGGGCGCGTCGCGGCTTCAGCAATCGCCTCTGCGTCACGGTCGTCGTTCTTGTGGACCTTCACATATGGTCGGACGTAGAGCGGCGACATCAACCGGGGCTCATGCCCCTTCTCCAGGCAAAAGCGCCCAATGTGATGCGCCCCGCCGCAGGCTTCCATCGCAACGACGCAGGACGGAAGCGTAGCAAGAAAGTCCAGGAGTCGATGCCGCTGGAGCCGTTTACGAAACACAACCGCTCCCGCTTCATCCAGCCCGGCAAGACTGCAAACGGTCTTGCCCAAATCAATGCCCAGAACCTTGATGTCCATCTGATGTTCCTCTCTCCACCTATGCACGCCACCGTAGCAGCGGTTTGGTGGGAAGGCAGTTCATCCCATTAGCTCACTGTAACGCAACTGAAAGAAGCAAAGGTAGCGGGCAAAAAACACGCTTTGTCATTGAGCACTTGATAATCACTGACAGTCCGTCTTTCAGCGAGATGCCACATTTTGTTCCAAGTTGTCCCCTCAGACCGTCGCCCCAAGCATTGGGCACGGAGCAGACCAGCGCCAAACGCATCGAGCAACGACAAAGGGCTTTTCATAACTTTTGGAATAACTTGCTAAAAAATTTGCATTGGACATTATGGCTCGGGCCTCCTTACCTACTCCATGAGAAAGGGTGTCGGCCAGTGATCCGCAAACATTCGGGATACAATCTTGGTTCTGCCCTTGTGTAGTCAAACTTTGCGGTTCGCAGAGTCTATGGGCCCCCTGTGCTCTCGCCTTAGGCCGCACGGAGAAAGAGATAATGTTCCGGAAACTCGACAATACGGCAGATCAGCTATGTGTGTTTCTCGATGGGGAACCCGCCTATGCTGAAAGCGGCGAAAGCGTCGCGGCCTTTCTTTTGCGGCAACCGGGAACGTGGTCACGGACTACGCCCGTGTCAGGCGCGAAGCGAGGCCCATTTTGTATGATGGGCGTCTGTTTTGAATGCCTCGCGACAATCGACGGTGTGTCGTCAACCCAAACCTGCCTCACACAGGTACGTGACGGAATGCGCATAGATCGTCAACTCGGGCGGCGGAGCGTGGAACAATGATCCCCAAAGTGGACCTGTTGATCGTGGGCGCCGGCCCCGCCGGAATGTCGGCCGCGATTGAGGCCAGAAAGCACGGTCTCACTGTAATGGTAATGGACGAGCAACCGGCACCTGGTGGCCAAATCTGGCGCGCGGTGGAGGCCGTCGCGACGAACAGTCGGGCAAGCTTGTTCGGACGAGCATATCTCGAAGGCCAAGAGATTTGTCGGCAATTTCGCGGCAGTGGAGCCACCTATTTTCCGAACACGCGCGTCTGGAATATAGAAAACGGGCAGAGGATATTCGCTTCGACCGAAGGCAAAGCGTTTTGCGTCGACACCACGGAACTCATCCTCGCCACAGGTGCTCAAGAGCGTCCCGCTCCTTTCAAGGGCTGGACCTTGCCCGGGGTCCTCACCGTTGGCGCGGCGCAAATCCTGTTGAAAGCAGCGAACCAAGTTCCAAAAGACCCCGTCTGGATAGTCGGGTCAGGACCATTGGCATTGCTCTACGCCAATCAACTTCTCAAGGCGGGGGGACAGATCGCAGGCTTTGTTGAGACATCTCCCCGCACGCGTCCCACTACTCTATTTCCCCGTGCCGCCAAGGCTATGGCAAGCGCACCAGGAGAGATTCTGAAAGGGTTGGGATGGGTTGCAACCGTGCGACGCAACGCTCGCTATTTTCCCAACGCCACCAAGATTCAGGCGCATGGCAACGGGGTCTTAGAAGAGCTTTCTTTCACAACGCGGGCAGGACGGCGCCAATCAGTCAAAGCGACTACTCTACTCGTCCACGAAGGTATCGTTCCGTCCATCCACACCACGCAATCGATCGGTTGCGATCACCTTTGGGACCCTGACCTCTATTGCCATGTGCCCGCGATAGATGACTGGGGCGAAACCTCGAAGTGCGGAGTTTATGTCGCAGGAGACGGCGCAAGAATTGGTGGTGCCCAAGCAGCATGTCTACGGGGCAAGATCGCGGCAATTCGGGTCGCTGTTAAATCCCGGAAAATGACAGAGGCTGAAGCGGCCAGAACCATTGTGCCCGTAAGGTCAAAACTGAAATCCGCACTTGGCACCCGACCGCTACTCAATGCGCTTTATAGGCCTTGCTATGACGTTCTTCGCCCGTCGGACGATGTGATCGTCTGTCGGTGCGAAGAAAAGACCGCAGGCGAGCTACGCGAACTCGGTTCGCATAGTGCACCGGATCCAAACCGCGTCAAAATCTTCAGCCGGGCGGGAATGGGCCCTTGCCAAGGTCGTCAGTGTAACGCGACCGTCACGCGGCTGCTGGCCGATCTGCACGGACGATCGCTCACTGACATCGGACTGCACCGCATCCGTCCTCCCTTGAAACCACTCACTCTAAGTGAGCTAGCGTCACTCAATAATCCGGAGGAGAGCGCATGACGAATTCCGTCCACGATGCCATAGTAATCGGTGGCGGCCTGCATGGTTTGTCTTCCGCCCTGCACCTAGCTCGTTCAGGCATGCGGGTTGCATTGCTCGAAAAGTCCTGGCTTGGGCGCCACGCTTCTGGTGGATCAGCTGCGGGTGTCAGGACCCTGAACCGCGCCCTTGAAGAACTCCCAATCGCGTTAGAAGCAATCGAAATGTGGCACTCCATGGAAGCGCTTGTTGGTGATGATTGTGGCTTCCATGCTCATGGTCAAATCCAAATCGCTGTCGACCCTGATGATGTTCGTCTTCTGGAACGGCGCCTCGAAAAATCTCGCGCCGCGGGCTTCAATCATGAGGAACTCATCGACGCCGATGAATTGCACAAACTGGTGCCCGCACTATCACGCCGCTGCTCTGCAGGCTTGATGGTAAGACGAGACGGCGCCGCAGATCCCCATCGCACACTCATAGCCTTTCGTCGGGCTGCCGAACTCGCGGGCGTGCTGATCAAAGAAGAATGCCCGGTAACGCGGATAGAACGTATTGGCTCTGGTTGGCGTGTGACTGGGAACGACCACACATACGAGGCGCCCAATGTAATTAACGCTGCTGGTGCCTGGTCGGACAAGATCGCCGCCATGATCGGCGAAGAGGTTTCGCTGGGTCACAAGGCCTCAATGATGATTGTAACCGAACGCATCGCTCCCTTTGTCAAACCTGTCGTCGGCGTAGCCGGCCGTCCTCTTTCTTTCAAACAAACCGATCAAGGTACTTTGTTGATAGGAGGCGGCCTTCAAGGGAGCGCCGATTTGGACCGTCAAGAGAGCTACGTAGATTTTCTTGAACTGTCTAAAGTTGCGGCTACCGCAACTGAACTGTTTCCCTCCATCGGCTGCCTTCGGATCGTCCGAACATGGGCTGGCATGGAGGCCAAGACACACGACTTGCTTCCAGTCATTGGGCCATCGGCGATTGCGCAAGGAATCTTTCACGCTTTTGGCTTTTCGGGTCATGGCTTTGAACTCGTCCCAGTGGTGGGCGCAATTATCGCGGACCTCGTAATCGACGGGGGTACCAATCGAAAAATCACTGACTTTTCAGCCGGTCGATTGCATCGCCAGTGACTTAGAACTGACAAGAGACAATCCAGTCACCGGCTGGCACGTGGTCTCGGTTATGTGATTTCAATCAGCCGGATAGCAGAGGCGCGGTGTGAGCTCGAAATATCCCAAAGTTCTCACATCCGTTGTTGTTATTCACTCAAAATTTCTGTGTGGAATTCGTCCTCTACAACCTCCCTGTGGACGACCAACTGGCGGCACCGGTATTGCCGGTGCCGCCCCTTTTTCCGAAAGAT
>NZ_JBLWTA010000033.1:0-23440 GCF_048270365.1 Celeribacter sp. | reverse complement strand
TGCGGCGGCATCTGGAAGAAGCAGAACAAGGAGACCGGCGCCGACTACTACACGCTGACCATCCGCGATCACGGCTTCAACGCCAACCTCGGCAAGGCCGCGAACCAGGACGATCTGTCCCTGCAGGCCATCATCCCTTGGGGCCCCAAAGACGCCGCCTAAGCCAAAGAATCGGCCGGGTTGCTCCGGCCGATTCCCATCCTTTCTACTAATATCTGTGTTTCAGGCTGCCTTCCGCCGATGCGATTTGGTTGCCACAATTGGCTCGGCTTAAGAGCTTCGTCCCGGCGACGTTTTTTAAACTTACGACGCAAGCCGCAGGGTCCTCGTCTCGATTGGAAAGCGAACTTACAGCAAAGTATCGGCAGTTTGACAGCCGTGCAAATCGATAAATGCCTTTAATAGTAACACTGTAAGCGTATCCGTCGCGCGAACTGCATGATCAAATGTGGGCACGCGCGTGCGAGGAAATCTAGATGTTGGGCTATGGTGTGACTAGGTCACTACCTTTTGCGACGCCACCTAACGTCAACATCTAGGCGGGTCAGAGTTGCGAGCAGAGCAATAATCGTTGTGAAGACTCATTTTTCCGTGTAGATGACACTTTAAAGGGCGAATTCGCTGAAAAAGCGATATTTAGAGGGCGGGCAGATGAGAGAAAGGTCTTTTGAGGCTGATACGAAGGATCAACCCTTCGATGAGATCATTCTCCAACAGGGGGAGCTGATCTCTGATCGCCTCAACATGTTGCGGCAAGAACAGTATCCTCCGGACGCTCAAAAAGGTCTACGTCAGTTTTCCTTGGCGGAAGTTGCGTACTACCTTGGTGTAACGCAGTCGACAATCAAGAAGCTCCACCTAGAAGGTAAGGGGCCCGATCCCGAAACCTCGTCGTCGGGAAGGCGTAGTTATTCAGCCGAGCAAATGCTCGAACTGCGGGCGTATTTGGACAAGCATGGTCGGCCTGGAAAGCGGCGGTATGTGCCCTATCGGCGTGAAGGTGAGGAACTGCACGTAGTTTCTGTCGTCAACTTCAAAGGCGGGTCTGGAAAGACGACTACTGCGGCTCATCTGGCTCAGCATTTGGCGCTGAAAGGGCATCGTGTACTGGCGATCGATCTTGACCCGCAGGCATCACTGACAGCTCTGCATGGTATTCAGCCGGAGCTTGATAATGTTCCATCGCTCTACGAGACGCTCCGCTACGATGATCAACGCAAGCCAATTACCGAAGTAATCCGACCAACGAACTTTCCTAACCTTGATATCGTGCCTGCAAGTTTGGAACTTCAAGAGTATGAGTATGATACCCCCGTTGCCTTGACGAGCAGCGACCCCCACGAGGGGCGGCTTTTCTTCACTCGGATCTCTAAGGCGCTCGACGAAGTCGATGATCGCTATGATGTCGTGGTGATCGATTGCCCACCGCAGCTTGGCTATCTCACGTTGACCGCACTGACAGCCTCGTCGTCAGTCATCGTCACCGTCCACCCACAGATGCTGGACGTTATGTCGATGAGTCAGTTTCTGCTCATGCTTGGCGGAATCATGAAGACAATACGAGACGCTGGCGCAAACATGCGACTGAAGTGGTTTCGCTATCTGGTCACCAGGTTTGAACCCACTGATGGCCCTCAGAAGCAGATGGTCGGCTTTCTGCAGGCGATGTTCCCGAACCAGATGCTTACCGCGCCTGTATTGAAATCCACGGCGATCTCCGACGCTGGGATTACTAAACAGACGCTCTACGAGGTCGAGCGCTCCCAGTTTGTTCGCACAACTTATGACCGGGCAATCACTTCACTGAACGACGTGAACGATGAGGTTTCAGAGCTGATCCACAAAGCATGGGGGCGCGAATGACGACGTCTTTGACAGCCGTGCAGATTGAAAGTTTTGACAGCCGTGCAGACAGCCGTTTGTCCAGAGTGTTCACGGCTATGATCGCCCAGAAGGAGACAGCTTGATGGCTCGTAAAGACCTCCTGAAAAGTGTGATGGCCAGTTCTTCCGAGCAACCGAAGGACTCTGGCCGATCAGGCTATGCGATGCGTGGCGCATCAAAGTCCATGAAGGTCTCGATTGACAACCTCGCCGAAAATTCGAAGCGCTTGCTCGAAGGTGAAACCATCGTCGAAATCGATCCCCAATTGATCGACGTGTCCTTCGTCTCGGATCGTCTCAGCGACGACGACGAGGCTTTCAACGAGCTGAAGGAGTCGATTGCATCTGGTCGCCAGGACACTCCAGTACTGCTACGCCCGCACCCGGATCTGGACGGTCGCTATATGATCGTCTTCGGCCATCGGCGTGTGCGCGTGGCGTCAGCCCTTGGCCGGAAGGTTCGCGCTGTCGTCAAACCAATGGACGATGTGGCGCACATTCTCGCCCAAGGGCAAGAGAACACGGCGCGCGCGGATCTCTCATTCATCGAGAAGGCGCTTTTTGCGAAAAGCCTCCTTGATATGGGGCAGGCGAAGGATGTGATCCAGTCGGCGCTGACCATTGATGGAACGCTGTTGTCGCGCATGTTGTCTGTCGCACAGAACATCCCGAGGCATGTGATTGAGCGGATTGGTCCCGCCAAGCAGATTGGCCGCGACCGCTGGGAGGATTTCAAGAAGCTGGCTTCGGAGCCTGCGAACCAAAAGGTCCTTGAAGGTGCCTTGGAACTCGAGGGGTTTCACGAGCTGGATAGCGATGCAAGGTTCGAGCTCCTGCACAGCAGACTGGCAGAGGCGGGCAGAACACCCAAGCGCAGAAAGACGCGCGTGGCACCCAAGAAGCGAACCTGGACCGCCGGCAAAGGCCGCATCAAAGGGGTCATAGGCAGGTCCGGAAGGGCGTTCAGTATTTCGCTGACAGCACAGGATTCAACCGAGTTCGGAGACTTTCTCTCCGGTCGACTGGATCAGCTCTACAGCGAATTCCTCACAACAAAAGAGGAGCAGTCGGAACAATGATCTAGGCAAAAGAAAAGCCCCCAAGCAGCGTGGCCTGAGAGCTAATCTGAAAAGTTTGGTCGCTTAGAAGATACCTCTCCCGCGAATCACTGTCAACGATGAACGCTTTTGAGCGAAGGGCTTTCTTTTGCCTCCACATAACCGGAGGTGAGATACAGGCATGAAACATACAGGTTGGCGCAAGCCGACACCGGGTCTCGGCATTGCAGAGCAGCTTGCCCAAGCCGGTGAACGGGTAGCAGTACCCAAGACACGAGCATTTGTCGCGCTCAAGCGTGTGGGAGCGCATATCGGCCTGAAGGCCGGCGACATGATGCTCCTCGATACACTGGGGGCCTTCACGCAAGCCCAGGACTGGGAGGAGGGGCAGCGCCCGATCGTCTGGGCCTCGAACAACTATCTGGTGGAGCAGACGGGCTTTTCGCTGTCGGCCCTCAAGCGCCATGCGCGGCGTCTGGCTGAGATCGGTGTAATCTCCTTCCACGACAGCCCCAATGGCAAGCGGTGGGGGCGTAGGGACGCTGAGGGGCGCATTGTCGAGGCCTACGGCTTCGATCTGTCGCCGCTTTCGGCGCGTGTCGAAGAGTTCGAGGAACTTCATGCCGAATTGCAGGCTGAGCGCGAACTCTGCCAGCGCCTGAAGCGCCAGATCACTGTGGCGCGCCGGATGATCCGAGCCCGGATCGAGGCGGCAATCAGCCACGCGCTGCTTGGGCCTTGGTCACAGTTCACGGGGCTCTTCGAGGAGCTTCTGGACCGGCTTCCGCGCCGTCATGAAGCCTCCGAACAGCTTGCGCGGCTGCTCACCTGGTTCAAGGAGCTTCAGGGGCGTGTCGAGGTGGCGTACCTCAAAGCGACTGGTGCGGTGAAATCTGTGGAGAACACCGGTAATAATGATGCCCAAGTCATGGAGAAGACTCAAGAAATGAACCCCAGGAGGGCCATTTCCGAACCTCATATACTAATTACAAATCAACTTAATCCTGTAATTAGTAATTCCTCTGAAAACGAGGAAGCGGCGGGTGTGGTGCCCAATGCTCCAACCGAAGAGCAAGTTGATAGGGAGCTGGAAGACTGGGTTGCCGAGGTGCGCAAGAAGCGCACAGCGCTCGACCTGCCGACAATCATGCAGGCCTGTCCCGAATTCGCGTCCTGGGCGCGCAATATGGGCGGGTTCCTGAAGGATTGGGGCGATCTGCACCGGGTTGCGGGGCAGCTCAGGCCGATGATCGGGATCTCGGAGCATGCCTGGAATGTGGCACAGGACCGAATGGGCACCCAGGTGGCCACGGCCGCGTTTGCGCTCGTCTTCGAGAAGCACAGCGCGGGTGAGGTTTCCTCGCCGGGCGGATATCTGCGCGGCATGGTCGAGAAAGCTGGGGCAGGGGAGTTGCACCTCGAGCGCAGCTTCTATGGCAGGCTCAGTGGGCAGGCCGCGTGAGGGAACCGGGGTTCAGAGACCGGCGGTCCTGGTCAGGTTCACCCGGAAGCGATCGCGGCGGCGCTGGTAGCGGCGGGTCATCTCCGCTGTGGCGTGCCCCAGCTGCTTTTGGACGTAGCGTTCGTCGACTTCGGCTGAGCTGGCGAGACCGGCGCGTAAACTGTGGCCGGAGAACAGCGCCAGGCGCTCTTTCTCGGGCAGGTCGGATCGAATGCCAGCGTCGAGGACCGTGCGCTTGATCAGGCGCGCGACATGCTTGTCGTTCAGCCGTGTTTCCGTGGCGCGTTTGCCGTCCCGCGAGGTGCCGACAAAAACCGGACCAAAGTCGATCTTCGCAAAGTGCAGCCATTGCTCGAGCGCATGAATGGGGCAGGTCTGCTCCTTCGAGCCTCGACCGACTTCGACCTCGCGCCAGCCGGTCTTGGCGTTGAGGGTGAGCAGGGCGCCCTTGTCGAATATCTCGATCCAGCCGCCAGAATCCGGTGTGTCGTCCTTGTGGACGTCGAGGCTGACGATTTCTGAGCGGCGCAGCCCCCCAGCATAGCCAAGCAGCAGGGTTGCGCGATCCCGCAATCCGCGCAGGTCGTAGGGCAGGGTGGCGACCATGGCCAGAATGTCCTCAGCCAGGATCGCTGCCTTCTGTATCGGCGGGCGCGCGTGCTTACGCTTGATGCCAGCCAGCACAGTGGCGATGTGGCGGTTCTTGCGATCGAGGCTGAAACCGCGTTGTGCGTAGTTCCAGGCGAGACCCGAGAGGCGCCGGTCGATAGTAGAGACCGATAGGGCAGGGGAAGGGCCCGACCCAGAGGCCAGATCCGCGAGATAGAGCCCGAGCATCTCCGGTGACGGCGGAAGCGGCTCGGCGCCCTTCATCCGGCACCAGCGCGCAAAATGTGTCCAGTCCTTTGTATAAGCCTTCAGCGTGTTCTCGGACGCAGCCGCGCGGGCATAGTCGCGGGCGGTGTCGACCAGCCGATCGAGGGTGCCGGACCCGGCCACAAAGGAAGGCAGGTTTAAAGCCTCGCCGTCGGGGCGCTCTCTCTCGTTGTCCTCGTTGGACGAAGACTCGATTGGCACCTCTGAGCTCGATTTCTCGTGGTTTTCTGACATGTCGTGCAGCATATTCCTCTATGTCCGATAATGCAAACTTATTGGACATAGAGAGATCGCGCAAGGCGGGGCGGTTATCTTGCTATTTTCTGGTGAAAAGCGCCGCGTTGGTGTAGGCTATTGGCATGACATTTGCCCGGTCCGACCCCATCAGCGACCTTGAGACTTTACCCCGGATGCCCTCGTGGGTCACCTCCACGCGTGCGGAAACCCTTGAAGATGTTGCGTTTTTGTCAGGCTCGGCGTTGAACCACCTGCATCTTGTGTTAGGACGCGCGGAGGTGCCCCACGCCTTGTTGCGGGACCGGCTCGCGCTGCGTGCGGCCGAGGCTTGCGTCGCGTTCTCTGGTCGGTCGGAGCGGGCAGGGGAGTTGCGCGATGCAGTGCACCTGTTACGGCCCGGCGATCTTCCCGGACCAGCGGGCGAAACCTATCTGGCCTGGCGGCGTGCGGTGGAGCGGCCGGTGTCGATCAAGGCTTTGGGACGAGCCTTGCCGGCCTTCGAGCCGGGCCAGATTGCCGGGTGGCTGGATGCAGGGCAGGGAATGCCGGTAGTCCGTGCCGCGATGGTGCTGGAGGCGGTGCTGACCGAAGCGCCGCGGGCCGATGTGCCCGCGTTGATCCTCTCTGATATAGCCCTTGCCCAAGCACTCGGTTGGGGTCATCTGATGCCGCTGCTGGCGACTGGCCTTAAACGGGCTGACCTGCGCAAGCAAGGCGATGATCTTCGCTTCGCCTGTCATCGTGCGCTGATCTCCACGGTGGTCGAGGTCGTGCGTCTCGCCGCCGACCTTGCACGTCGGGCGACGCATTTGAAGGCGGTCGCGCCCAAGCTCCGGGCCAAGGGCGCGGGCGACGCGGTTGAGATGTTCCTGACCCGCGATTCCGTGGCGCCCTCGGCGCTGCCGCTGCCGGATCGCGCCGCGCGGCGGCTGTGTGACCGTCTGGTCGATCTTGGTGCGGTGCGCGAGCTGACCGGGCGCGATACCTTTCGTCTGTACGGGGTGTAGCGATGGTCAAGGATCGGTCAGAACCGGATCTGGATCGCGAGCTCTCTGATCTGCCGCCGGACTTGCGCTGGAGGGAATGGATGCGCCGGATCGAGGCGGTACTCTTTGCCTCTGCCTCGCCGGTGCCGCGCGACGACCTGGCGCGGGTGGTGGGGCAGGAGGCCTCGGTCGACTTGCTGGTCGAGGATCTGGCCGCCGATTTGGAGGGGCGGGCCTTCGAGATTGCCCAAGTCGCCGGCGGCTGGATCTTCCGGACGCGACCCGCTTACGCGCCCGCGATCCGCGCCGCGGCGGATGTCGGGGATCAATTGCTGGACTTGAGTGAATTCGACGTCGCGGTCCTGGCCGCTATCGCCTACCACCAGCCGATCACGCGCGACGGGCTCAAGGACATCTTCGGCAAGGAGATCAGCCGTGACCTGCTCGGGCGGCTGCATGCGCGCGGCCTCATCGGAACTGGGCCACGGTCTCCCAGACGTGGGGCTCCCTATACCTTCATCACCGCCGAGCAGTTCCTTGTCGCCTTCGGGTTGGAGAGCCTGCGCGATCTTCCCGATCGCGAGCAGCTGGAGGATGCGGGGATAACAGCCTTATAGGCAAAAGATCGATGGTTCACATCCTTCTGCCTCAACCGACTCCACAGGCGTTTCCTCTTGTGCGGCGCCTACGTTTCCAACACGCGTGGAAGCAAGAGGGGCCGAAGTCCCTCGCGCCATTGCAAAATGCAATGCTTGATCCTGCTGGCCACTGATAATCGCTGGAGGATAGCCCGTTTCGTGCCTATGCGTTCTTCATGGATGACGAGGAAGCGAATCTAGACTCGGACACAAAGGGCGCTGAAAAGGCGTCTCTCGGGCGCACGATCAGCAGTAACCGGGATCTGCTGGTGGCGATCATGGATTTCTATGCCCGCAACCCGAACGTCATCGGCGGCGGCGATATTCTTGCCATCACCGGTAGCACGCCCGCCGCCCGCGCCGGCATGGTTGCTGCGTCGCTCGCCGGCATTGTGTTCGAGGGCTACGAGCGCGCGATCCAACGCGTCGTTGTGGTGATTCCGCCTGGAGGGGATGTCGCGCAGGCGGACGGTCTTGTCTGGAGCAGCTTCGTACAATCCTTCGAATCGCTCGCCCGCCGGCCGCTTAGGCAGGACGAGGAGGCGTGGTTCCGTGATCGCCTGATTGTCCATGCCGCTCCAACCGGACGTCATGCCAACCTACTAGAGCTGGTTGCCGGTCAGGTTGAAAGGACCGCACTGATCGTGGTCGAGGCGGCTGGATATCGCGACGACACGATCGCACCGTTCGTGCCCTCTGGTGCGCGGACCCCTCTAATCCCGGAAGACGTCTGGGTGCCGCAGGTTCATGCGCTCGCTGTTGCAGCCGCGCCCTTAGCCTTAGAGCGGAAGCTCTACGTCGTCCTCGATATCAATGAGAGTTCGCCGATCCGACCAGAGCTTGGCGACCTCCTGCTCTCAATCGACGCATTCGGCGTAGTGGGATCGACGGCGGACGAAAGCGCAGAGGCCGTCATTACGCAACGCATTGATGATTGGGAGCGGTGGGTCGCACGAGGTCAAGCTGGCCGCGCCCTTGCCGACGTTGACGCGCTTCCACCCGTAGCAGATGCACAGAAGCCATTTCTCAAGGTCCAGCTGCTCCACAAGGCGGGTCTTCGCCTTGAGGCGTTGACCATGATCCGGACCGAGCTCCTCGCGCGATCCGACCTCGATCCGTCTACCCGCGTGCGGCTCGGCCGTATCGCCGAGGATGCTGGCGCAACGCGCCTCGCTGCAAAGCTCATTGGGTCCTGCATCGATGCGTTGGAGAGTCGTGAAGACCTCGAAGCCGCGCTCAGCACGTTCGAGCATTGCGACCAAGACCTTGCGGACCGCATTGCGGCACGGCTCGAGGCTCGGTTTCCTAATGCCCAAGGCGTCCGCCGCCATCAGCGTCAGCAACTTCTTCGTGCCCGCGATCACGCGGGTATCGCTGAGTTGCTGCGCGACGACGATCCTCCGCGATCCGCCTTTCACGCGCGCCTTGCCAAGGCGTTCGCTGGCAAAGGTGTGCCAGACTATGTCGAGCTCATCCGCTCTGGCGAGACGGCGCAGGTATCGGAAGAATACCGCCTGGCGAGCGTGCAGGACTCACTGTCGCGCGGACTTATCGTGCATGCCTTTGGACTTGTCGGCGCCATCCCTAAGTCCGATGCACAGGCTCATCGTTGGGAAGGGCTCGCGCTCCAGGTACTCGAAGGGGGGTTCCTCTTGGCTGGGCCGGACGGCGAACCCGCCGCCGGTATAGACACAACTAAGGAGTTGCTTTCCCAGTTGATCGGGCGCCTCGCCGCCGATCCAATGAACGCGGGTCTGCGCTACGGCCTCGTTGAGGTGCTCAAGCCAGAGGTCGCCGGCACGACGGGGCTGGCTCTGATAGCCAAGCTCGTCCTCGACCTTGCAGGTAGGCCCGTCGCCGCCGACAAGAGCGCACTAGAGGTCTCGGCGAGCATGGAGTGGCTGTTAGCGCACAAGCCATTTCTCCACCGTGCGCTCAACTGGCTCCAATCCGAGCAACCAATCATCATCGGTAAGCTGGCGCTGCCCACGGAGCTCCTGACCGAGAGCGCCGATGAGGCGATCTTGGCTCTGTCATCCTATATCGAGCGGGCGCCGATCTCTAATGACAGCGATATCCACGCACTACAGCTCTATCTCGTACTTGCAGCTGCCATCGCGCCGCATGCCGCAGACCCCGACATTGACCTTCGGCTCTACCGGCTGACCGCTGGCAAGATCGCGACCAGCAACTTTGCGCAGACAGGCCGCGATCTCGTAGAGGCAGCGCTTCGGGCGGGAGTGGCGACGCCCAGACGCCGACGCTTGGCCTGGTTTGCCGTGGCTGACACCTATCATCGGACGCGTGATTATCTAACTGCGCTGGTGGCGCTTGCCTGCGCCTTTGCGGCGGACAATCGCGCTGACGAGGAGGAGCTCTGGCAGGAGGTCTACGGATTGACCCGCCTTCTTCGCGACATCGGCTTGCTGGACGCGGCGCTTACAATGGTCGACACGGGACGCGAACTGCTCGAGCGGATGGAGCTCGCCGAGGTATATGGCCATCGGCTTGAACTTCTGAGCCTACAGGTGCGCCTGTCCCGACGGGACCGTAATGACCCAGCTGAGCTCGCGACCATGCTCGCCGAGGCCACCGCAATCGGGCGCACTGTTCTTGATCGCAGTGACCAGACCGCGCCTAGCGGCATCGTCTTGGGGCAACTCATCCGCGACGCGCGCGAGCGGGGAGTCGAGGTGCCTCACGAGGCAGATGAGGTCTTCGCCGAACTCAACAAGTGGGCAGGTGGGGCACTTGCAGCGATGATCGCCGCTACCGCCGCGCAGGTACCGACGCCCGCTCAGCTTGCCGATCTTGTCGCAGCCATGCCGCCAGCACGTTATGCGGAGGACGTTGGCTATGACATGGGGAATATCGCCACCCTCGCGCAGCGGAGCCTTGCAGATGAGGCAGTACTAGATGTGGCTGAGGACGCGAGCTTCGTTCTGGAGCTTCTCGCAGACCAAGGAACAGCGCTTCCCAACTGGGACGAGGCGGCCGCACCACCAGCGCTTCTGGAGCAGGGCCAGCCGGCCGCAATTGCGCGCTCAATTTCGGCGGATGGGGTCGATGTCCTGCAGTTGGGTTTCGATGCCACGGGCCGATTGATCCGTCTCGCTACAAGCAACGGCGAGCTGGGCATGCCGACTGTGGAGGATGGCGACAAGTTCTCTCGCCCCGCGTTCCAGGCTTGGTCGCATTCCTTCCCGTTTCACTATGGCGTTGATGAAAGTCCAAACCTCTTCTACCGCACTACGGAATGTCTGCAGTTGGGATGGTCAGCCGCGCGCCCGACGATTGTCGCAGCGTCGAGCGAGCTTCAGGCATTCCCGCCCACGATCTTCTATGACGGGACGGAGTTCTTGGGCCGAAAGGTTGCGGTAACCGCTGTACCATCTCTCGCCTGGCTGAGCGGGGCGCGCGAACGCGCCCATAAAGGCGACGGCCGCCGCGTCGCATGGATATCGACTGCGGAAGGCGAGGACGGCCGCTCCACCCTGACGCTGCTCGCGCAGCGCCTCGACGGACCGTTCACCGATCACGGCTTCGTGGTCGACAATGGTGGCGTCCTGCCAGAGCGCTTCGCCGGCGCTTCTATGGCGGTCCTGACGGCGCATGGTGGCATTCACCCGGATGGACGCTTCTTCCAGTTGGTCTCCGACGAAGGCGTCCTCAAGGTCTCGGCGGCGGACCTTGCCGCGGCCGTTCGAAACGTGGGCGTCGTGGTCCTTTTCATCTGTAGCGGCGGCCGTGCGGATAAACATCCGATGGCCAACACCACCCTGGGCCTCGCTAAGCAGGTCCTCGACCGTGGCTGCAGTGCCGTGATCGCCTCGCCATGGCCGCTCGACTCCCAGGTGCCGCCTCACTGGCTCGAGGCTTTCCTCGCCCGGTGGGAGGACGGCGACCGTTTGATGGACGCGGTCTTTGCTGCAAACCAAGTGGTCGACAAACGCTTTGCACTAGATCCCGCGCGCGGACTAGCGATGTTGACCTACGGCGACGGGTTAATGACCCGGCCCAAATGTTGAATCTCGGCCGATATACGAGACCTCTTTCGCCACCGGAAAGTGCCCACCACAATCAAACCATGTACAGTGACGGTAGCTAACGTCACGCCTTTGCCACAGCTTTCTTCTTAAGCTCTGCACTTGTTGGGGGGCGATTTTTCTGGCTTGCTGGGCGATTTATGTATAAAATCACAACGTAATATACGTCGATAAAAAACATCGAAGAAAGAGCAGCTTAACCGTGGCATCCGCCCAGCAAATCATCGGTCTCGTCAAGAGCCACGCGGAGGGAGACGCCGATCGTTTTTACGATCTGGCGATGCAACTCTCTGCGGCCGAAGAGCAGAAGGGACATACCCGGCTGGCTGAACAGTTGCGACAATGGGCTGAAGCGGGGCAGAAGCCACCTGCCAAGCGAACCCCTGCAGTCACCCCTATCGCAACACCTCGCGGCGATCTTGCAGAGTTTCTTGCCGCGTCTTATCCGACGGAGCGACTCGTCGATGTAATCTTGCCGGATAGGATTGGGAGTGAACTGTCGCATCTCGTCTTCGAGACGCGTATGCGCGAAAAGCTCGAGGCAAAAGGCCTGAAGCCACGGAGGCGCGTTCTCCTCTCCGGCCCTCCCGGCACCGGCAAGACACTGAGTGCGTCAGCACTGGCCGGGGAGCTGCAGTACCCCTTGTTTTCGGTCATGCTCCACGGTCTAATAACGAAGTTCATGGGCGAAACGGCGCAGAAATTGAAGATGGTCTTTGATGCCATCAAGACGACACGCGGTATCTACCTGTTCGACGAAATCGACGCTTTGGCTGCGGCCCGGGGCGGTGAGAACGATGTCGGCGAAGCCCGGCGGGTTCTGAACTCATTCTTGCAGTTTCTGGATGAAGACACAGGGCCTTCGATCGTCGTCGCCACTACAAACTTGCCGGGAATTCTTGACCGCGCTGTGCTGCGCCGCTTCGAGCTCGTGTTGCCCTATGTGATGCCCGACGGTCCTGCTATCCGGCAGGCACTCGAACGCCGCCTGATCGGTTTCTCGTTCAATCGGATAGGATGGAAGCGGGTGACGGATGTTGCCGCAGGCCTCTCAACGGCCGATATTGTGGCGGCGGCGGAAGATGCCGCGAGACGTGCGGTTTTGAATGATACTGACAAGATTGCGACACAGGATTTGCTTGACGCCCTCGAACGCCGACGGTCGCTCCAAGAATTAGGGACCAATGACAATGGCACGAGAGCTTCCACACTTCCACCTTCGCAATCTCGGACAACCTCGCCCGTTTCAAGCAAAGGGCGGGGGCGGGTCCAAAAGACCAAGTGATGTCCCCAATCGTGCTGCGCACGCTCAAGCGCTGCTTCAGGCCATCGACGCGCTGCCGAATATTCTGGCCGCCGAGCTTCCCGGCGTTTATCTCGAAGTCAGCTCCCGTGCCGATGAGCGCCTGAAAAAGGATAGCCTAGACGCCAGTGGCCTAATGCTTCTTCGCATCGAAGATTTCCTTGTACCCGGTGGCGCCCAAGAGCGTGCGACGGTGTTTGCAACAGCTAAGGGTATCGAGAACCTGCGCAAGAAGGTCGACCAGTTTCGGACTGAAGACACGCCCGATCGCGAGAAAGGTGGAGAAATCATCCCGGGCCGTCCGAAGAACGCGGATCTGGTGCAGAGCGTTGCCGCCATCACGGAGGCAGGCTTGCGCGCCCTCTGGCGCAGCCCTACAGGCAAATTCCCCGCAGTGGATGTTGCGACTGTCTGGGAGGTTTGGCTCGAACCTCAATTGACTGAAGCCTTCGTCGGGGCCGCACCAAACTATGGCGTCGCCGTGGGAGCGGATCGGCTGGAGTTTCCCGAAGATACCGTTGTGGTCGTACAGGCCGATCGCAATCAGCTCGCTCAAGCCGTCCGCCGACTGGGCGGCGTGCGCGCCCTTGCCGCTCCGACTATTACAGCGGATTTTTTCGACGGTTTGCCGGTGGCCGAACAGGCCCAGTGGGTCGATGAGCTCGCGGGCCGTACGACCTACACTGACAATCCCGATCCTGGCTACGTGACGCTTTTGGATACCGGCGTCAGTCGCGCGCATCCTCTCATTCAGCCGGCGCTCAGCGTGGATGACCGACATGCCGCCAACCCGGCCTGGGGACTGGAAGATGCGAAGGGCCATGGCACGGAGATGGGAGGATTGGCGCTCTTTGGCGATCTGACGCCGAAACTGCACCAGACGAACCCGGTTTCGGTCGTGAACCGTCTGGAATCCGTGAAGCTGCTGCCTGATGCAGGGATGAATCCGCATCATCTCCTCGGCGCGGTGACCAGGCAGGCAATCAATACAGTAGAACAGGTTGGTCACCGACGCCGTACATTTACCATGACGACGACGACAGGTGAGGATACGCCGCACGACGGAGCCCCCACCTCCTGGTCAACAGAAATCGATCAGCTTGCCGCCGGCGTATCAGGTGACATCAAACAACAGCGCTTGTTGCTTGTTTCAGCAGGGAATACCGACAACTTCACCTTTGGTGCCGGAAACTACCTCGACCGATGCGATCACGAGGACAACGAAATCGAGTCGCCGGCCCAAGCGTGGAATGTTCTGTCTGTCGGGGCCTTTACAGAGAAGACCGTACTGCCGCCAGACGGAGAGCCGGCCCAAGCGCTTGCACCATTCGGCGATCTATCGCCAGCTTCGAGAACTGCATCGTGGTCGTCCCATTGGCCGAACAAGCCGGACGTCGTCCTTGAGGGCGGAAACTGGGCGCTAAGTTCCATGCCACCGCCAATGCGGCATGGATGGCTATCGCTGCTTTCGACGCATCACAATTACCCGGTCCGATCCTTCACATTCACCTTCGACACCAGCGCGGCGACAGCGCTTGCAGCGAAGGACGTAACGGAACTCTGGTCGGACTATCCGACACTTTGGCCCGAGACAGTGCGTGGTCTCTACGTGTCGTCCGCGCGGTGGACGCAGCAGATGCGTGCACATCTGCCGGCCCAGCCAAACAAGGGTCACTATACGCCTCTTTTTCAGCGCTATGGGTATGGTGTGCCGGACATGGCCCGTGCCCGCCGCAGCGCGTCGAACGCGCTGACCCTCATCGTAGAAGACACGATTACGCCTTACGGGATTTCTGAAAAGACCGGGGGTGATATCCACAATGAAATGAAGCTGTTCGCCCTTCCCTGGCCCGTTGAGGCTTTGCGCGCGCTCGGCAATGCCGATGTGACCTTGCGGGTGGCACTCAGCAGCTTTATCGCTCCGAACCCGTCCGAAGCCTCGCGCGGCGTTCGGTACCGCTACGCGTCCCACAACTTACGTTTCCAACTCAATCGCGCTGGCGAGAACGAAGCCCAATTCCTGGCTCGGATCAGCAAGGCGGCCGAACAGCCCGATGGTCCTGCAAACGACGAGGATGATCTCTGGGAATTTGGTAGCAATCGGCGCCATGTCGGCTCGCTGCATATCGACCAGCTGACGTGCAAGGCTTCCGATCTGGCGCGGCGCAATTTGCTGGCTGTTCACCCCGTTGCCGGATGGTGGAAGTCGAAAAAGCTTCTAGAAGAAGGTTTGCCATCTGTGCGCTATGCGCTGATTGTCGAGATCGATGCAGGCGAGCTCGAAGCGGAGCTCTATGCGGGGGTTCAGGTTGCTATCGAGGCACTTATTGCAGCCCAAGCGGCGATTGCTGTCTAGGCCTTCCACTTACTCAGGTTACAGTAAGGTAGCGCATTACTGTTCGTCGAAGGACGAAAAGGGAAAACGGAAGGGGCGGCTTCATCCCCCCGTGGTGAGGTAATTATGAAATACTGGAACACTGGGGATGTCGTCGTCGACAGCATACTTCAGAAACTGGAAGGATTTGGAACTTGGCGCTCAGACAGCGATGCAGAGAGCACGCATCAGTTGCTGTCCGGTGTCATTTATATTCAAGAGATGCTTCCTGGACTTGTTGCAAGGCACTTTCAATTTCCCAACCTCTTTGTCGGCAATGCGCACTTTTCGGGTTCTCAGGACTATAGGCGCGAGTTGATTGAGAGAATTACGAGCGCCATCGGCAAGGGGTTGGACGCAGCTGCGGCAGATCCTATGCTTGGCCGAGATAGCAATCCTGACTTTTCTGATCGGCCTAGAAGCAGAGGTGAGGAGATACTCGATGCGCTGACAGCCTTTGAGAAAGACCGTGACCAAGCCGCGCTGAGTCGACTAAAGATGGCCGTCAGTCCAACCGGATTGCAATCGCGAGTGAACACAATTGAAATGCTAATGAATAGGAAGCGGCCATACGGTAACCAGTCCCCTGAGGTCGCTTTGCTTTCCGAACTTGGCCGACTGGAATTCGAGGCACGTGGTTATCATGGGCAGAAGGCATAGCGACCTCTTTTTTCTCATTAGGGCATGACTTGTCCCCTAATGAATTCCGGCGACAAGTCTAAACGGATCTTCCGCCATACTTGAACACTTCAAGCCGCATCTGCTTGTCGGACAGAATGCGGCTTCATTGAGATTGCCGATTTCATTGAATAGTTGAACCGTGGGTGCAGCCTTTCCCCCATCCGGTTTCGACCATTCATCTGGAACCCAAGATGTAGCATGGCGATGATCATATCCGTATTCGATACGTAATTGTGTCCGATCACCACGTCTCCGAAGAGCCGGAAGGGCGTTTCTTCGGCTCGGTGCTTCAGGAAGTAGGCGCCCTTTTCTTGCGTCGTCTTGATCTTCTCTAGGCAGGACGCATAGGCCAGCGCATGAAGGAGGCTGTCACGTTTCGCGATGGCCGTTACCTTGGCACGAGACTCGCTGATCCGCTTGCGCCAGATTTCTGACCGGACATTGCCCTGCATGTGGACAGGCACACCAGCCAGCTCGTCGCGGATGTGGCGGTTTTCCGGCCAGAGATATCTGTTGCCGTACCCCATGTCGTTGATTTCCGGATCGCGTGAGGCTTCCTTCACCATCACGGTTGTCGCGAGGATATCGTAGATGTTCCGAGCCGACACGACGAGGTCGCGGGAGCGGGCGAAGCCTGCTGCCGTCTGGAAAGTGAGCTTGATTTCATGCTCGCGATCAGGAGCCGCCTGGAGCGTCTGCCTGAAGCCAGTGGCGGTGTGAAAGCCAAAGGCGCGCGCAATTAGTTCCGGGCGGAGGCTGGGGGCAATACTCGGCAGATGCAGCGCCTCGGCCTTTTTCAAATTAGGCAAGTCGGCTGCAGACAGGTGAAACGGAATGGTGGCGTCGATCATGCTCATCTCCAAGGCCGTGATCGCCGGTTAGACACGACCATCGGGTGAGAGATCGAGGTCAAGTGCAGTATCAGGAGACGAAGGTTTCAGCCGGCGACAGCTACGGGGTTCACCCTTGCTGATCGAAGTTAGTGATGAGGCGCAGCTATTGCAACATCATCTTTTGAAAGGCAGCGGGTTTGGCTGGCGTTCGTTGGCCCACTCAGTGTGGCATTTGTCAGGAAGATGCGCTATTCAAGTGCTGAAACCAGCATAATTTTGGGATCCAAGCGCATTTCGCGATGGCAAATAATTGCCCCCACGGGTAGGTGTAAATTTCGATCCACCTGACCCAAGAACCTGAACAGCTAAGTACCGTCATCCAGATAACGGGATATGGCAGTCACCGGGATAACGGAATACGGGTGGGCACAGAAACTGCACACCGCCAATCTCGTGGGGCGCCTTGTTCCAGGGAAACGTGGCTCGTAGATCGAATGCCGAAAGGAGGCGCGAGCCATGCCCCAGGAGAAGACATCGCAACAAAAGGCTGAAGCCACCCCGGCGAAGCGTCAGAAGTCCTCGACCGAAAGGATCTTCGGCCCCGCCGTAATGAGTCATGGTTTTACCGGTGTTCCGAACATCCTCGTTCGGGGCCAGAAGCGTCTTGGGTTGAACACGGCCCAGTTCAACATTCTGGTTCAGCTGCTGAGCTATTGGATGGACCCGGCGAAGCCCCCCTTCCCATCGAAGCGGAAGCTCCTCGAGCGTCTGGATATGTCTGAGACGACCTTGCAGAAGCATATTCGCGACTTGGAAGCACAGGGTTTTCTGAGGCGCGAGCAGCAAACGACAGCGGCAGGGGATTTCGGATCCAACATCTATCACCTCGATGGGCTAGTACGGAAACTGAAGAAGCTCGCCCCGGATTTTGACGACGAGCGGGCTGAACGTGAGGCCGCGCGTCAGAAAACAGAGCGCCCGAATGCACGGGCAAATGCGCGGGCAGCGGCCGCCAAGCAGCGTGCGACAACTGCAAAGACCGAGGACTGAGATCTATGTCGATGACCCCGATCCTGCATCCTTCGGGTGCCCTCGCATTCGGACGGCTGCTTGAGATGCGCGCGCCAGGCATCATCCTGCCGGCCGGCGAGATCCGTCTCTTTCATGGTCGGCACACTGGCCCCAATCGTGGCTTTGGCGCCGAACACATCTGGGCTGAGCACGAGCGCGAGATGGTCGCGGCCGGCTTTCTTGATTTTGGGTCCGTGGCCGGGTATGTCGCGACGATTGTCCGAGAGGGCACCCCCGTGTTTTTCGGGGATCACAATTGGAGAACTCTCAGGGCTATGGCTGTCCGCTCGCGGACCGGGACCGCGATTGTTGAACACCGTACGCCTCGTGGCGAAGATCCACATTGGTCGGTGATAACAGCCTTCTCCGGAACTAAAACGCACGGTACCCGTGTGGGAACCGTGCGTTGATCGATGTGCTCGCAGTAGCAGCGCGTCCTTAGCTCAAGGGGTCGGACGCCACCATTACGTGTCCTGCAAATGGTTCCCTTGGCAGAACCATCATCCAAGTGGGCGGAGCGATATCCAAGATAACCCGGCCCAAGATGCTCTTTATGGCACGCCACAAAGATAATGATTGAGCGCGGAGAGTCAAGGATTGTGCTGCGTACGCAGAGTTAAGGAGACGGTTACAGCCATCGCGCTGGACCACTCCGCTACTCAGGTTGCCATACGCGATCTGTCCAATGCTGCTGATGGCGCCGAGCAAACTCGGTGATCGACGAAATGTTTGCCTCAGGGCTCAGGCACGCGCGAGAGCAGGTTGCGACGACATCCTGATAGAAGGATCGGGCGACCGAGAGAGGGCCCGCAAAGTTGAGAATCAGGTCGTCGAGTCGATCAGCAATCCGATCGCCACGGGGAACCATGACGACGCTGGGTGGCGACCCGTAAGTGTTGATCAGGATGTATCGCCAGCTTGGATCGGCTGTACCGGTACCGGGAAGCAGTTCCCAAGGGTTTGCGTCTCCACCGCCAGAAATCTCGATATAGATGTCTTCCAGCGCCTGTGGTTTGCGCGCGACCAGGACATATGGGCCGAGTGCGGTGAGGCAGCCTGAGCGCTCATCGACGCCTATGCCAAGAAGCCTCTCGAGACGATGGCGGACGTTTTGGTCAAGATCAGCGCGGCCGGAGATGAACCACTTGAGTTGTCGAAGTGTGATTCCAACTGCAGTCGCTATTTCGGCGGGTGGGTTTGGCCAGCACTCGACGAGGTTCCGCAGCAGCGAGGCCACTTCTTCAAAACCGTCGCTAATTGGATCATCGTCGACGTCCATCCAGTCCCCATCTTGCTCATGCCTAGTGAGCAGCCAAACCCTTCCGTCGAAGCCGTCGTGCTGAAAGTACCGTGGTTGCTTCGGCGGTATTGAGGCCTCTTGAGGATAGAGCCATTTGCCAGGGGTCCAATCCATCCCTTCGGTGGGACGTAATTCGGCTTTGCGAACCGGGAGGGCAAGCCAATGTTCAATTTGCTGCCGCACTTTCGCGGGCGCAGAGCTGATTGCCCCGCCCTGGCTGTCATAACAGTGGTCGCGAACTGCATTTTCAACAAGCGCGAGCAACGGGTCTTTATTGGCCGTCTCGTTCCTGTTTCGGTCCAACAACCACCGGGCTGCGTCTTGTGCCGTTCGCAGTGCAGCTGGATGGGTCTTGTCTGCAGCGTCGGTAATCGACAGATGCACGCCGATCTTCGCGAGGTCAGAAGCCAAACTGGGGGCGGCGGAGGTCAGGTGGCGATTAACCCGTAATGTGTCCGGCAATCCGCGCAGGCCTTCGGCCTGCGACCACGCCTCCTGCAGAACGGACAGGATGGGCCTGGGGTCAGTAAGTGTAGAAAAGGTCATCCAGCGCAGGGGCAGGCCAGCCACGTTAAGGCCGTAAATCAATAGCGGGGAGAGGTCGAGCGGCTCTGCCTCTGCAAGCCTGATCGGATCCCGGACTGAAACGATACCATGCTCTGGATGCAGAAAAACAAACCGCGCGACCGCAACGTAGAAGAAATGCTCCCTGTTTAATTGATCGCTGTTCACAGTGCACTCCTAGTTCGTGCCTGTCCCCGTATTTGCCGGACCTGAACCCCATGAAAACTGCATGCATCAAGCTGAACGCAAATCTCAAATGGATCTGCGTACTCAGCCTCACAAAGGTCCGCGATTCCTGCGATCCGCGAGAGTGCAGGAACTGATTCAAAGCTGTCGGATACGCGGCAGGCTATTGACCTCATGCTCTAAAACCCCGCAACAGTTCTTTGTCTCTGGGGTCGACGCCATTCATAATCGCCTCCACCTGAAGGAGGTGTTGTGACGCACGCCTCAGGTCCCGCGGGATAAGAGCTTCAGTGCTAGTCAGGGCTCTGTCGTCGATTACCTCGTGCCCTTCATGCATCGCCCACCCAAGGAACCCCGCTTCGAAGCGTTTTTTTGTTTCTGCGTCCAGACGAAGCTCTTGTGTTGGTTGGCCGGCACGTATCCGCAGGACCTGAAAGTCGCGATGAAACCCGCCCCGCCAGTTCTCTTGTCGTTGGCCGGATCTCTGCGACCTCTTTGGCATCGGTGTCAGCGCGACCCTCACGTAGACATCCGGGTCGTCGATATTAATCAGTGCCAAAGCCAGATCGAGCGGCTCGCCAAGTGTGCTGTGCGTCCAAATATTGTGATCGAGGAGGTAGTTATCGCCTTCATGCGCCCAGTATTCGCCGTCAGGAATCCAGAACATGGGCCGATCATCGAGAAGGTCGGGCGTCGCAAACCCAATCGGTTCCCAAACCTGCATGAGTGGCTGGGACAGCCTGAACCGGATGCTCCCATGTTCCACGAATTGCTTCTGGCCGAGATGGGGGGCCACTGCCGATAGCAGGCGCAACGCCACATCTAGATCGGTGACCGACGGCGTATCGCCTTCATCAAGAAGGACCCTCACCCCTTGAGAAGCATGGCTTTCGTCGGGCGTATGCCCATAGAACTCCGGAATAGACAGCACGCAATCGAAGGGGCCAACGACGATCCGAAGCGCACTGCAAGCATTCTGCGCCAAGGTGGGGTACAATTCGATGGAGTTCAGGTTTTGGATTGCGTTGAAGACGAGTTGCGCGGCGATCGGTTCCAGGTCGGATGCATATGCTTCGGAGATGCCAATGGCGTCCCCACGATTCAAGATCAGTTTTCCGTAGATGGATGCCTCGCTGTACCCATTCCCTTCCACGACGCTGAGTTCTAATCCAATGATCGGATCGCCTGCGTGCCGCATCGCAAATAGGGGGCGGATTTCTTCGACCAGATAGGCGAGGTCAACTCCATTCCCTGTGTTTTTCACTTCAGCCACGCGCGCGGGGAACTCTTTTGCGCTTCGATTGATCGCGGGGATGAAACTGGTGTTCTGCCCTGTCTGTGGGTGGGTTCGCTTGGTTTGTTTCGCTTTCAGCGCGCCCCAGTTTGAGTCTGGGGAGATTGCGGCGGCAAGATCGTTCAAAAGTGTCAGCTTGGTAGGGCGATTTTCGCCGGTCCATCTTTCCAGAATTCGGTCGACGCCTTTTGACAAGCATTCGAGCTTGATCGGGAAGGTCTCGGCTGACTGCACATCAGTGTTCAGGTACATTTTGCTCATTCCTCTGGCGTGCCTCCGAAACCAATTCAAGCCGTGGGCCCTTTAGCAGGAGTCGGAAAGCGCGCAACTGATTGAGCAAACCGATGAATGTCCAGAAGCTCGGCAAACCAAGATCCAATGGGCCCGGATCAGGTTCGCTGGGTTGGTTTCCACCTGCTGCGCCGACCTGTACTTTACAGCGCGCCAGCCCCAAGTGAGCTTCTCAAGCCTACATCGTGGACGTTCGGCAAGCAACTACCTGTTGGCCCCTCTCGATGATTTTGGCCCCTCCTGCCCATTGGCCAGGACCGCGCCCTACTCGGTCGGCTGCACGCAGCCGCCCTCCCCGAGCTGATACGCCGCCTCTCCCTGCGACGTGCAGTCTCCTCCGGAGCCAGCCCGGCCAGCCGTCGCATGGTCGTGGCAACGCTTCATCTCGGCCGTTCGGTAACGGTCGCTGGGGCGGGGCGGGTCGCTTCGATGGTCTCGTCCACCGCGCCCCAGCCGGCGTTACTCCTCGCCTTACCGGACATGCTGTTCAGCCATCATTGGCCGTAAACGATGCTCGACGACCGCAGGATTGCATTGGCCACAGCTGGCAGAGGGCCGGTGATCAGCGCGGTGCAAGAAATCGCAAACGATTGGGCTGCAGTAGTGGGTTCGTTGGAAATTGGGATGAACCGCGCGCGGTGCAGATGCCTCGAAGGTCTGCTTGAAATCGCTCAGCCCGATGACTCCGCACTCAACCAGCTTGCTACGGATGAGAGAGGTCGCGCCACATTAGGCAGGGCTCGGCAACGCGCGAACCCGTCCGGCTGCGGTTCGGGGTGAGAGGGCAGAAAAGACACCGCCCTCGCGGCATCTCCCTCGGCTGTTCACCCAGTTTCATTCGCGGCCACCGCACTTCCGCCTTTGTCTGAGTTGCATGACATGCTGGTCGCAGCTGTCGTCCCGTCCACAAAGGTTGTCACCGATCTTTTTCCCCTGACCCACCAAAGAACAGGGGTGGGCCATTCCTCGCGAGGCAAAAAGACCGGTGCCTGCCCCTCTCCGCTGCGCTTCGCCTTCGGTGTGTCCGGGCCTTGGCCAGCTGCAAGGTGACCATCATTGCAACGCAAACAAGGAGAAGAGCAATGACCACGAACTGCATCAAATTCACCAGCGCCGACATCGAAACTGCCAAGGGCGTCGGCTCCATCTCAACCCTGACTTTTGATCTCGACATCACGGTCGAACCCGTCGCGAGCGCGAACCCGATGGCCCCCACGCATCGCGTGCTCGGCCGCTCCCCGCGCGGCAAGCTGGTTGAGTGCGGCGGCATCTGGAAGAAGCAGAACAAGGAGACCGGCGCCGACTACTACACGCTGACCATCCGCGATCACGGCTTTAACGCCAACCTCGGCAAGGCCGCGAACCAGGACGATCTGTCCCTGCAGGCCGTCATCCCCTGGGGCCCGAAAGACGCCGCCTAAGCCAACGGCCAGACCGCTTCGGCGGTCTGGCTTTTCCTCGTCCCTGGGAACCAGTCAAGAGCAGGCGTATGGTCGGTTTCCGAAGGATGCGGCATATTTCGGATGCGGTCGCCGTGGTGGGTCGTCAGACTGGATAGGTCGCAGAGGCGGCTCCGATCTTTCTATTCAGGGACGGCGTGGACCGCGCGAACCCGAGTCGGAACCGAATGTCAGCGGGGAGAACTGGGAGCCCATGGAGCGACGTAAGCGCACCCCTTCTCTCAGTCTAGCAACCCGCGCCAGTGGCGTCTTTGCGAAGTTCCCAGGGTCGGCGAACTCGCCCTGTATCGCGAGGGTGGAATTCGCAAATCAAAGTCATGCGTCTGGTGGCAACGTCTCACGCCCGTGTCACCGCCGCGCGCCTTTCCGTCGACCTGTTGGCCTCAGAGATCGCTAGCCCGGGGTCGAGCGGTCAGCAACGCCGGGGCAGGTTTCTGGACGGCTGGCGCCTTGAGCGCTGCCGAGGCATCGCTCACAACAAACCTGCCCCCGGCGTGCTCCATTTCATTCCGCCCCGTGCCGGGTGCAGCCCGCTCTCATGCCCCCGGTCTTTTCCACGATCCGTCCAACGACGATCAACGGAAAGGATCACACCATGACACTCGAACAATCCATCGACCTCGCCGAACTGCAAGCCGACATGGCCTTCGATGCCTACCTCGCCGCCTTTGATGAAGACGCCCATCCCGAGACCCTCGACAGCCTCGAGACCGAGGCTCTGATCGCCCGCAGCCGCTACGACGATCTGTGCACTCTGGGACTGGGTCACTGACCCAGATACCCCTGCGGGTCTTCGGAACCGCAGGGGTCTGACGTCGACACTCACAAGCATCGTGACGCTCGCAGAGGGTGCGACCCGCGCCATCAAGCGCGGGCCGTTTTCTTGTTTATGGCGCC
>NZ_JBLWTA010000032.1:0-23557 GCF_048270365.1 Celeribacter sp. | reverse complement strand
GGGTTGCCAGCGTGCCTGCCAAGAACCGAGAACGATCCTCTCAACTACGTTTACACCCAGCTGCCCCTGCCGTTGCGTTGTCAAGCTCATATGTAGTTCCGATCGTTTGCCTTTCAGTGACCCTATTCCGGCGTTACTCGAATGTCAGCAATGCCGAACTGGGGCTAACCACCGAAGAACATGTCCAATGTCCGCAAAGGGCCGAAACCCACTGCGAACTCGCTCTGCGTGAACGTCCGCTTCCATGATTTTTCGGACGGAACCTGACAGTCAGCAGTCGGCCCCATTCTTGTCGTTCGTTCCGACCGCAGCGATAGCTTGCTTCCTGCCTTTCTGGACTTTGGTTCGGCTCCCAACGAAAGCCTGCTACGAGTCCACTATGCCGAATGCTGCATCGATCACGACCGACCGTGAAGTACCAGTGGGGCAAGTCACGGGGCCGGGTGCTGTTATCGACATGGATGTGCGTGAGGAGCCGCTCTGTAGCTCGCTCCGCCCCTTCGCCATGTACTTGAGGCTGCTCTTCCGGGCTTAATCAGCGATGCGGTGTCTGCCCCTGCGCCGTTCGACCTTGAAAAGGAAGATGAGCGATGCTGTAAGCAGAAGCGCGGCGTTCAAGGGATGAAAGGCAAGTGCTGCCGGCCCGGAGGCGGCGAGAGCGACCTGTCCAAGGTACAGGACCAGGACGACTACAGCCCACCAGGCGAACCCGCGCAGTCGTGGCACGAGTACCGCATACCCGACAAGCGCCGTGACAGGCAGCAGGACAAGACCGCCAACGCTGGCGTGTGTTTCCCACCCGATCCCGCCGAACAAAGCCTGTCCCGCAAGCAAGAACTGCAGTCCAAGCATGCCCGGCAGACTACGTGCCGCGAAGATGAAGAGCGCCGGCGTCCCAGCCGAAAGATCGGTGAAGGTGTCGTGGTCGTGACCGGTCATCGTCATACCGCCTCTTGTCCAGACGCGGACGAAGTGGCCGCGATGAAAGTTTCGATCGCACGTGCGTAGCCCTCGGCGGCCTCTACCAAGCCGGCCTCGTCCAGCTTGTCCGCGCTGAAAACGACGTAGGGCTCGTGCCAGGGCAGACCGCAGCGGTGCGCGGTGGCCCTCAGAGGAGTGAAGATCTCTTCGATCGTGAAGCGGTTTGCCCCGCACGGACCATAAGCCCCGGAAATATTTCCTGCCGTCGCCGCGATCATCAGTGGCGTGCCAGCCAATCGGTCGCCCTCGACTTCGGAAAACAGGTAGAACATCCGTGTCAGAACGCTGTCCTCCCACGACTTGAGAAGCGCGGGAGTCGAATACCATTGCATCGGGAATTGCAGGACGATCCGGTCAGCCGAGAGAAGGCGCTGCGCCTCGGCTCCAGCATCGGTGAACATGTCGATGACCCCATCCGGGTAGAGGCTCTGGACGTCGACGACCTCGACGCCGGAGAGCTTGGTGGCGCGGTCGCGCAGCGCTCGGTTCGCAGACGACTTCGCAATGTCTCGGTGGAACAAGAGGATGACAGTGCGGGACATTTTTGCCTCCTTGAGCTGGCGTTGAACCCAAGGTGGCACCCCATGACAAATTACTCCAAAAGATATGCGGTATAGTCCATTATCTGTTTCATGAATTTAAGATCCGTCGACCTCAACCTGCTCGTGATCCTCGATGCTCTTTTGGACGAAGCGCATGTCAGCCGCGCTGCGCACCGGTTGAACCTCTCACAGCCGGCCGTTTCAAGTGCGCTCCAACGCTGTCGCGCTTTGTTCAACGACCCGCTTCTTGAGCGGGGGCGGGGCGAGATGAAACTGACTCCCAAGGCCGAGAGGTTGCGCGGACCGATCCGTGACATCCTGGTGCAGGTGGAACAGTTGCTCGATCCGCACATACCCAGACTTTCAGACTTGGTGCAGGTCGTGCGGATCAGTGCCGCCGATGCTCCGACGGCTCTTCTAGCGCGCCCCCTGCTCGAAAAGCTCGACCAAACCGCGCCCGGTATCTCGGTTGTTTTCAAGCCTTGGCTGGGGCCGGATGCACTCGAGCGGGAGCTTACGACCGGAGATACCGAGCTTGGCGTCGCGCTCTTCGCCAAACGGGTAGACAATATCGAAACGGAGATGTTGCTGGAGACCAGCTACGTCGTTGCAATGCGCCGAGGGCACCCTGTTGCAGAAAGTTTCGATCTCTATGGCTGGTTGGCGTGGCCGCATGTTGTCGTGTCGGGGCGAGGCGAACGGTACACGCCCCTTGACGAGAGCCTCCGTGCGATGGGCCTGTCCCGTCAGATCGGTCTTGTGGTCCCGTCCTTTCAACTTGTCCCGGATATAGTCTCGTCGACCAATTTGCTTGCCATGTTGCCTCGCAAGTCGTTTGAGGAACAGCGCAATGACAACCTCATCGGGGTCCCTCCGCCGCTCGAGGTCGAGGGCTTTCCTCTTCATCTCGCGTGGCACCGAAGGAATGCGAATGACCCTGGGATAAGCTATGTCGCAGATCTTATCCGGATGATCCTTGGCGAGTAATTCTTGAATACCTTCGGTGTCCCTGGTCGCGCGTCAGCCCCATCTTCGCCATCAGGCACCGCGACCGTCGGACGGGACGCTGCCCATTAGCGTCCCCGCGCTGACCGGGCGAGTTCTCGCGCCAGGTCGATGAACACCTTGAACGCTGCCGGCGGGTTGCGGCGGCTCGGATAGTAAAGGCAGAGGGGGGCGAGCGGTGGCGTCCATTCCTCCAGCACTCGCCTCAAGCGTCCGGCCTCGATATCTGCCTGCACGTCCGATTCCATGAAATAGCCAACTCCGACCGACTCCAGCACGGCGATGCGCGCCAGGCTTGCCTCGTCGAGCGTGATCGGTCCGTCGACATCCACCTGCACCGGCTCGCCTTCAGCCTCGAACCGCCAGCGGAACATGCCGCCGTTCGGTAGCCGCGTGCGGATGCAGGCATGTGCCAATAGGTCGGAGGGTACCTGCGGCGGCTCACGTCCATCGAAGTAGGCTGGCGTGGCGACCACCGCATAACGGCGCGGCGGCCCGATCGGGATCGCGATCATGTCGCTGGGCACCAGCGGCTGGCTGCGCACGCCGAAATCGAACCCGTTGGCCACGATGTCGATCAGATTGCCCTCGGTGACAACGTCGACCCGAACCTTCGGGAACCGTCTGAGGAACTCCAGGACCAGCGGCGACAGGATCTCGCGGGCGGCGGTCGCAAAGGTGTTGATGCGCAGCGCGCCCGACGGTGTTTCCTGCTGCGAACGTACCGTGTCGAGCGCCTGGTGAATATCGCGCAAGGCCGGGCTGACCTGGTCGACGAACCTGCGCCCTGCGTCGGTCAGCGAGACGCTGCGGGTGGTGCGGTTGAACAGACGTACGCCGAGATGCTCCTCCAGCTTGGCAATCGCATTGCTGAGCGCGCTGGTCGACATGCCAAGATCGAGCGCTGCGGCGCGAAACGAACCCCGGCGGCTGATTGCAAGAACCGCGTCGAAATCTGTCAGTTTGTAAATGGACATTGTCCCGATTATCGAAACTTCACATCCCATTTTGTCCCGGTTATCTGCACGACGTCAACGCCATAGATTTGCAGTCAGCAGCAACGGAGCGGAAAAATGTATTCCTGCAAGATCTTCGTTAGCGCTGAGCAGGCCGCCCAAGCCTACTGCATCCTTGATGCGCTCATCGCCAAACAGCTCGTGTTCGGCGGCCCGTCGTTGGCGTCCCGGCGAAGTTCGTTTGGAACTTCAAGGGCATCGACGTGCCCGAGAGGATGCGCAAGCCCAAGCTTCTGATGCTGGAACAGGACCACAACGACATCGCCACCTACACCTGCAAAGACCTGAAGGACGAGCAGATCGAGGTGGCCTAGGCGGCCTCGCTGGAAGAGGTCCCCATGATCTCCTTCCCGCCGATTGAAACCAACCACTCGCTGCGTTTGCTGCGGGATGTCTCGTTCGAGGGAAAGGGCGCGATGGCCGCGCCCGGGCCGATGGACACGGTGGCGACCATGACCTTCGAGCAGACCCGGCAGATCCCTGCACGGACCAAAAGTTCGACCGGCGAGATAGGCACCAGCGCGTGACCAACAACATCAAGACAGGAGAAAGATCATGAGTATCGACCTTCCCGAGGTGATCGCAGCCTACTTCAAGGCTGACAAGAAGGGCAACGCCCAGGCGATGTCGGAGTGCTTCACGCCGGACGCGGTGGTTGTCGATGAAGGCAACACCTACACGGGCCGTGACGCGATCCGGCAGTGGATGGCGAATGCCTCGACCAAATACACGTATACTGTCGAGCCCTACGTTCAGGCAAAGGAGGGCGGGCGCACCGTCGTCACCAGCCACCTCGTGGGCAACTTCCCCGGCAGCCCGGTGGACCTGCGCTACTTCTTCGTCCTGAAGGACGGCATGATCGCTGAACTGGAGATCGTCCCATGATCCCATTTGTGACGCTCGAGGGCAAACGCGCGCTCATCACCTCCGGCACGCGCGGTGCCGGAGCGGCCACGGTGCAGCTCTTCGAAGAGTTGGGCGCACAGGTGTTGACTACGGCCCGGACAAAGCCGCCAAGGATGCCAGAGGCGCAGTTCGTCGCGGCCGATCTGACGGGTGCGGACGGTTGCGCACAGGTGGTCGAGGCGGTGCGCGACAGACTCGGCGGCGTCGACGTCTTGGTGCACATGCTGGGCGGCTCCTCGGCTCCGGCGGGTGGCTACCGAGCCCTTGATGACATCGAGTGGCAGAAAGAGATCGACCTGAACCTGATGCCGGCTGTCAGGCTCGACCGCGCGCTGCTGCCAGAGATGGAGGCAAGGGGCTCCGGTGTTGTGATCCACGTCACCTCGATCCAGAGCCAACTGCCGCTGCCCGAGGCGACGACAGCCTATGCCGCCGCGAAGGCAGCGCTCTCGACTTATAGCAAGAGCCTGTCGAAGCAGGTATCGCCAAAGGGCGTGCGCGTGGCGCGGGTCTCTCCTGGCTGGATCGAAACGGAATCCTCAGTGGAACTGGCAAGGCGCCTTGCAGCGGAGCACCAAGTCGAAGTTGAACAAGGCAGGCAGATGATCATGGACTCGCTGGGTGGTGTACCTATCGGACGACCATCAAAGCCGGAGGAGATCGCAAATCTGATCGCCTTCATCGCCTCAGATCGTGCTGGCACAATCACAGGCACCGAGTACGTGATCGACGGTGGTACCGTGCCGACAGCGTAGTCGTTCATGCGGCTCGAGGGTTCGTCGACCTCCCATGATGATGAACTGAGCCCGTGAGTGTGGTTGATGCTGTCCCCAACCTCTATCCCGCGTTGCGCAGCTTAGGTGGCGTTCGACGGGGCGTGTATCCGCGTCGGAGTTGACACCTGGTACAGGTTGCCCGCAATAGTTTGACAGTCTCGAGATTTGCGCCCGGCGGGGGAAACCCCGACCGGGCTTTTTCGTGACCGGCGGCCTGTGACTGGTGACCGGTCGGCGGGCGCGTTTAGGGACCGTACCAGGGCCAAACACAATACGGGCGGACTTAGTGTTTGGGTTCGCCAGTCTGACGGCAAAAACAAAGCCGCAACAAACGCAACAATGAGGGCGCAACACCAGGCGTTGCTCTCAACATCACCGCAACATCGCAGATCCCGTGTGAGGGCAACGGCCATCCAGCCGGCAGCCTGCAACCGGATTTTGTCAAAGCCGCCCGGTGATCCGAGGCGGCTTTTTCGTGGGAAAAAGGAACTGATGACATGTCGAGCGAACGCGAAATCCTGATCAAACTGAATGACATCCTCTCCAAAATTGCGAGCACGCTGTACGCGGTCGGGGCCTCGAAAATGCTGACGCTCGATCGCGCGACGCTGGCGGATGCAGCGCAGGTGTATTTCCGCGAGAACGGCGAGGAGCGGTTCCGCGTGGGAATGTCCTGTGGGGAAAATGACTTCTCGATCCAGTACAGCCCGGACGGCACGCCGTTCTCCTATGATGACCGGCTGCGCATCGACAGCGAGACGGGGGAGGTGACGGTCAAGGGGCTCAACCTTGACGGGGCCAGATTCGCCAACCCCCGCCTGACCGGCCAGGCACGCTTTGCCGACGGCAGCGCCTCCGCGCCGGCAATCGCCCGGGAGGGAGACACCAACACGGGCTTCTTCTTCCCCGGCGGGGATGTCGTGGCCGGCGGGGCCGGGGGCGAGGAAGTGTTCCGGTTCAGTCCGCTGGGGTTTGCCATCGGAGGCAATGTCTCAAGTGCCTACAAGCTGGTCGTTGGTGGGCATGTTCTTGCCGGCGACGGTGAGGATCATACGCCCGATGGCTCGTGGACCGGTCAGGTCACCATCAACGGCAACGGGTTCAAGGCGGGCCTTGCTGCGGATGGGGCTGGACTGTGGGTTGGAACGAACAGTGCCTCGCGCGATGTGATCATGGCCGTGAATGAGACGGAGGTGGCCCGGTTCACGCCGACCGGTCTGGCGGTTGGCGGCTCATCCGCGAACTATCCGGTTGATGTCCACGGGGACATCCGTGCGCGTGAGGCGTTCAAGGTGGGCACCGGCGCAGGGACGGCCTACGGCAATGACAATTTGATCCGGCCTGCTTCGCCGTCTGCGTTCCTCAATATCAAGGGCGGCTCGGGGCGCGCGAAGGTTCTTCTGGGAAATGACGACGTCAATATCTCGGGTGGCACGGGATCCGTTGTCTTTCGGTATGGTGCCGGGGCCAGCGATGGTGGTGTCGAGGCTATGCGTGTCGATAGTTCCGGGCGGGTTGGGATCGGAACCTCATCCCCAGACCACGACTTCGACGTGAAGGGTACGTTCGGTGTTTCCGGCGCTGCGACCCTGGGCGGGAACATCGCATTCCTGTCTGATGATGCCCGGCTTTATCCGACCAGTTCGGATGGGACAGACAGTGCGCGTGTGGCGCTGCTGGGGGGCGGCGGGTTCACCTCGTCGCGCGGTGCCTACATGTATGTCTGCGGCAATGAGCACGCCTCGACGCCGGGACGCGCTGTCATGGTCGCGGGTGAGGGGGCCGGTGCAGACGTCAGCGGGACGCGGATCTCGCTGATCGCGAGCGACAACACGGTGTTTTACAACGGCGGTACGGAGGCTGCCCGGATCGCCTCCGGTGGTCAGTTCCTCATTGGTGCCACCTCCGGCGCCTCGAAGCTGGTCGTCAACGACGACAGTGTGCAGGTGACCAGCCCGAAAACCCCGGCAAGTGCCACCGACACCGACGAGACCGGCCAGATCGCCAGGGATGACGAGCACATCTATGTCTGCACCGCGCCCGACACCTGGAAGCGCTCCACGCTTACGACCTGGTGAGGAGGACGCGCCGGCCATCATCAAAAGACGTGAAAGGATCAAGCGGAAGACACTCGAATATCGGCGCCTGCAACACCGTGAAGTCGCCGTCTAAACATCAGCCCCCGACGAGACCCACGCTCCGCTGATTTACACCACTAGGTGTGTCAAATGTTCTGATGACGGACACCGGAGACACGAGACACGCTGAGCAGACACCGGATGTGACAAGCCTCGAGGTGAAGACGCTGGAGGTGAGACGAAGACGCAGAGCTCCAGCCACGGCGCCGCAGGCGGCGGGCCGGAGTGACGGTAGCATTGCACCCATCTCGATTGCGCAGACAGAGGTAGTCATTGCCCAAAAGCGGGCACTGGATGAAGAGCAGATCAGGTTGAATAGACCGTTCTATCGGGCTTGATGAGGCCGTAAACCGTCGAATGCGATATTAATCAGCGTCGCCATGGCTGCTATCGCCAGGCCCGGCCAGATCATCAGCATCGGATCATCGAAAATGAACATGCGATACTCGAACAGCATGGAACCCCAATCGGGCTTGGAGGGGTCGGCTCCCAGTCCGATGAAGGCGAGCGAAGCGTAGTTGACAACTGATTGGCCCGCATTGCTGCCAATGTGAGTGAACATGATCGGCAAGGTGTTGGGCAGAATGTGTTTCGCCATCAGACGTGGGGTGCCAGCACCGAGCGCACGCGCCGCGTGCACATAGGGCAGGCCCAGAGTTCGGCGTGTCAGGGAATTGGCGAGCAGGGCGTAAGGTCCGATCCCTGCGAGACCGAGCGCCAACCCCGCGGTCAGCGGCGACAGTCCGAAGATCGCGGCAGCCGTGAGCGCCCAGATCAAAGTCGGCACCACAATGAACAACTCGCAGAAGCGCAAAAGCGCCTGTTCGGTTTTGCCCCCGAGGATGGCGGCCATTGTGCCGAGGATCGAGCCGCCGAGAAAACCAACTGTTCCAACGGCGAGCACGACGAGCGCCGTGCGCCAGCCGGCGACCAGCATACGTGCAGCAACATCACGGCCAAGGTTGTCGGTGCCGAGCAGGTGTTCGGCCGATGGGCTTTGGTGACGAGACAGGATGTTGACCGCATCGGGGTCCTGCGGCTGCCAGACCCCTCCCGCCAGCAACAGGAGGGTGAGCACGAAAAGGAGCGTGAGAACGATGGTGCGTCTCATGCCGAACGCGAGTCCAGTCGCCGCATGGCCAGTTCCACCGCAGCGTTCATGGCCAACATCCAGACGGCGACGGTCATGATGTAGGCAAGCAGCACTGAATAATCGCGTGCGCCGATGGACTGTACAAGAAACTGGCTGATACCCGGCAACCCGAACAGCACTTCCAGCGTTGCCGTTGTGCCAATCGCCCAGCCTGCCTCGGAGCGAACCGCCGATAGCATTGCATAGAGCGCACTGCGATGGCAGTGATGCCACAATGCCTGCCGATGAGTCAGTCCCTTGGCGAGTGCGGTGCGGAAGTAGGGCTGCCCGGTCTGTTCAAGCATGTCGCGCCGGTAGATGCGCGCGAACAGGCCGATCGAATGCATCGCGATGAGGACGATGGCAAGCGCATAGATCGATGGTCCGCCAGAGAACGGTCGTATGAGCTGAAGCTTGACGCCGAGCACCCAGATCAGGAGCAGTCCGAGCCAGAAGGCCGGCACCGCCTGCACACCGATCGCGAGGCCACGGCTGAAACGGTCAGCGATGCCCCGTGGCCGCATCGCTGCGGCGAGGCCCAGCGGCACCGCAAGCACGCCCGCGAGCGCAAGGCCGGAAATGCCGAGTGTGAGCGACAGGGGTAGGCGTTGCATGAACTCGCCAAAGATGGCCTCCCCCGTGCGGAACGAGCGTCCCCAGTCGCCGGCGACGAATCCCGACAACCAGCTGAAATAGCGCTGCGCCAGCGGCTGATCGAGACCCCATTCGGCACGCATCGCTGCGACCGTCGCAGGATCGGCGGGCAGGTTCCACGCACGGATGGCGATCTCGACAGGGTCGGCCGGCATCAGCGCGACAACGAGGAAGGCCAGCACGGAGACCGCCAGCAAGCTGGCGGCCGCACGCAGGCCCAATCTCAGCGTATACTCCAACACGCTAGTTCTTTCAGCGCACCTCGCCCATCTTCGGTCGGATCACGTGATAGTCTGAACCCCACGGCTCGTAATTCGCGAGGCGTCGCGAGAGGCCGACATGCCAGCTCGGCGACACGAGGAATGTTACCGGAGCATCCTTGAAGAGCTGCTCCTGCGCCTCCAGGGCAATCTCCATGCGCTCTTCCGACGTTCCGGCCTTGGAAAACTCGGCAATGATCGCATCGAACGCGTCGCTCTTGTAGCGCGCATGATTGAGCGGGCCATCGCTCTTCAGCATGGAGTTAAAGAAATAGGCGGGGTCTCCGGCGGGCGCGGTATGCTGCGCCCAGAGCGCTATGTCGAAATCGCCGCCGGCAGCATACTCGCCGATATTCTCAACCACCCTGGTGTCGGAAGCAATGCCGACGCGGGCGAGGGCCGCCTTCACCACCGGCATCATGGTGACCAGGTCAGGCCGCTGCGGATAGGTGACGATCAGTATGGAGAGCTTATGGCCATCCTTTTCGCGGACGCCGTCACTACCGGGCTCCCAACCGGCTTCGTCCAAAAGCGCCTTCGCCTTGTCGAGGTCCGTGTTGCGGGGCTCCTTCGCTGCAAAAGGGAAATATGGCGCAAAAGCGCCTGTGGCTGGAGTGCCGGCGTTGATCGCCGCGACGAGTTCCTGGCGGTCGATGGCGTGATCGATCGCCTGCCTGACTTTCACGTCCGATACGGCTGGTCGCTCATTGTTGATGAAGCCGAAATACTGGTAGCCCACCGGGAAGGATTTGATTGCGACACCCGGATTGGCTTTCAACCGTGAGAGGCCTTCGGCCGGCAAGCCAAAGGCAATATCGAGCTCGCCAGCCTCGAAGGCCAGTGCCATCGTCTGCGCATCGCCAAACCGGCGCAGATTGATCGGCGAACGGTCTTCCGCGCCGGGGAAACTGGTATTGGGCTTCAGTGCCAGGTTTTGGTCGACGTTGAACTCCTCGACCGCATAGGGGCCGGTGAACAGGAACGAGCCGTCCTCCTTTGTGGTGTAGGCCATAAGCGGCCATTCGGCGAAGAGTGCTGCAATCAACGGCACCGGCCTCTCCGTGGTCAGCGCAAGCGTGAGATCGTCCTGCGCCTCGAAACTGATCATGCCACCGGTGGATTTGGCCGCCGGCAGTTTGGAGAAGGTGTGATCGAACCCCTTTTTCAGGGCGGCCGCCGTGACAGGTGAGCCATCGGAGAAGAAGCGGCCGGGCGCAAGGCTAACGGTCCAGGTCAAGTCTCCGGTCCGCTCTGCCGTTGCAGCCAGTTCAGGCACCAGATTGCCGTCCTTGTCGACCATAAACAGCTTTTCGCCAATACCGTGGCTGACCAGCGCCCAGCTTGATGACCCTTTGGTCGGATCAAGAGCAGCTGTGATGAACGTTGCGCCGGCCTGGATTGCTTCTTGTGCTATTGCCGGCACAGTGAAAACGCACGTGGAAACGGCCAACGCGGCAAGCGTGGCTCGGGTGATGTGTCTCATGTCAGTCCTCTGTTGAATCTGGCTGAATCTTGCTGCGCAGGCGCTGCTTGCGTCCGGTCGGTTGATAGGCGAAGTCGTCGACGATGCGTCCTCCGAGCAGATGTTCCTCGACGATACGGTCGATCGCAGTCTCGGTAACACCGCCGTAATAGGTACACTCGGGAAACACTTGGACCACTGGTGCAAGTGCGCAGGGGCCCAAGCACGTCGATTTTGCGGTCATCGTGCCGCAGCCGGTCACACGCAGTTTGCGGCGCTGTTGCACGTTGCGCAGATGTGCCCAGATTGCATCCGCGCCGGCGGCGTTGCAGGCTCCGCCCTCGCAGACGAGGACGCGGTGCTTCTGCGCTGGCACCAACGATGCCTCAGGCTTTGCGCCGTCGGGAACAATGACGGGGGCGATTGCAGCATCTGCGATCATGGCGGAAAGCAACGCTTCGAAGTGCATACTCTGGGCGATATCGCGGGTGACCCGTATCGGTGGCCAGCCGTCAGGAGTTTCTGCCTGCCAACGCTTCAGCGAGCGTGTCATCCAGTTCATGAAGCTCGGTTCCATCGGAAGCACCAGCGGAACGACCAGAATGGACGCAAATCCGCGCCCGCGCAGGTTCAGAAGCGCATCGCGTAGCGATGGTTGTCCTTGCTCGGAAAAACATGAGATGGCCTGTGCCACATTGGGAAGACGTGCGGCTATGGACGCAAGTCGCTGCATCTCGGCATGAGGCGCGGCAGCGAATGCAGACTTTGCGACCAGCAGGACAGCCTCGCCGAGAACGGCAGGCCCGTTTCCTTCGTTGTGCCGGTTTGCATCCGTTGACGTTGAAGTCTGCTCCAATCAAAAATCCCCGCTGCCATGCAGACGGGGACCTGGAGACGTGGCGCGAGTTCAGTTCATGCAGACCGAACACAGCGTACGCGCTCCCATGGCAATCCCCGACCACGGAACTCTATGTTGTCAGGCAGGTCTCCTGGCTCGCGGGTCGTTGCTGCTTTGCGTGTCTTCCCGGCTCAAATGCCAGTGACATTGACGGCAAAGCGGCTCGCCGCTCACAGTTGCGGGTCAGCTCCGGCATTCCTCGAAAGGTCACCGGATTCCCTCTTAGCTCCCTGTCGGAAATTCCGACAGGGAGAACCTTGACGGCGCGACAGTCTCGAATTGTGTTTCACTTGTCAATCTCGCTTGAAATGTTCTTTCGGATCGGCTTAGGAAGCAACGGCATTGCGTTCCCAAGCCGGGAGCGGATCGGCTAGATCACGCCAGCGGCCGGGCATGAAGTCTGTTTCCGGAACGAGGCCAGCGTCCAGCTCGGCGCGGACTTTCCGCTCATCCATCGGATCACAACCGATGAAGACGATCTCCTGGCGCCGATCGCCCCACACGGGATCGAGATAGGGCCTCATGGCTGCCTTCCATTCCGGATAATCCGGCCATTGATGCTTGCGGACAGATGCCCACCACAGGCCATGCTTTTCTGTGCGGATGAGCGCTCCGGTCTGACTGATTTCACCGACATAATCCGGGCGGGTCGCCAGCCAGAAGAACCTCTTGGCGCGCCCGGCTGGAAGCCGGGCGCGAGGTTGTTGGAAGAAGCGTCCCCAATCAGTGCGCGATCATCTCGTGAACGATCTCGTCGGCCTTGAGCGAGGACGGATAGTAGGTCGGCCAGTTTGTCAGCTCCTCCAGCAGGGCCGCACGGTCGTCACCCCAGTAGAGGTGATAGTGGTCGGTGACCTCGGGCGCGATCTTGTGATCGCTGAACTGGATGAACGCAGGTGCGGCCTCGTCGCCTTTCATCTTCTTGAAGATGAAGCGGACGCCGCGGTTGCCCTTCTTGTAGGTGAGGATCTCGTAGCCGTCATAGGCGTAGTGGCCCTCGACCGGCTGGCCGTCACGGTAGAAGGTGACGATGTCGCCCTTGATCGTGATCCGCTCGACGTCGGTCTTGTAACCGACATCGTAATAGGCCTTCCATTCGTCGGCGGTCTTGTCTCCGCTTTCGGCCTTGTGCGTCCAGACAGGATCGAGCGTCCCGTCCTTCAGGTGCGGATAGACCGACTGCCAGTCGCCCGCGTAGTCCGAGAGGGGGCGATCCTTGATCTGGCTGTCCTCGAAATAGCCTTTGTAGACCTTCTCGTCACCGTGATCGTGTGCGTGCTCCTTGCCATGATTGTGTCCGTCACCATGACTGTGGTCGTGGCTTTTCTCGCCCTCATGGTTCTTGCCGCTCCCGCCTGCAACAGTGATGTTGTATGGCATGCCCTCGACCTCGATGGTTCCGGATTCCTGCAGGGTGTCCTTCGCAATCCGTCGAACCAGTCCGGCCTTCGGATCGCTCATGACGATCTCGTCGCCAGCCATGGCCAGCCGCGGGCGCGGGTCGTTCCAGTGGCCGTCCATCGAGTAGGACTCGGTCACCTTTTCGCTCTTGGCCACCGCGCCGTCGAGGATGTCCAGTTGATGCAGCGTGCCGTCTTCGGTGAGCACATAGCCAAAGCGGGCATTGGCCGGATCGAGCGCGAAGTCGATACGTCGGAACGGAAGCTTTATGTAGCGGAAGTGTGGTTCGTCGGCGGGGTCAACCACCACAAGGCCATTGGCACCGTAGTTCCCTAGGAAGACCTGCATGCTCTTGGCACCGAGCAGTGTTCCGGTCTTCTGGCCGGCCGGCAGGTCGTTTGAATATTTCAGCATCTTGAAGGTCGGTGCATCGCTTCCGGCGGTGACCGTCAGCACGCCTTCATCGCATCCAGCCGCGAGGAAGGCGCCGGAAAACGCCTCACCATGAATTCCGGAGCAGGTGGCAACCTCGCCGACCGGCGTTCCGTCTTCCTGGACCGTCTGCATGCCAACCCGCTTAGGTAAGGCGTCGCCTTCAACCGGTACGTCGGAAGCGACCGTCGTGACCCAGTGCTTGCCGATCGGTGCCGCAAAGCCGTGATGTGCACGGGCTTGCGGCAAGCGAGTGGACTCGATCTCGCCGTGCGAGAGTTCGTGAGCGTCGACAATCTCGTTGTACCCGCCGCGGTCGAAATTGATCACCACCTTGCCGTCGTGGTCGATGATGTGGAACGGGCGCGGACCTGTCAGGGTTGCCTCGACCGCCTTGGGGTCCTCAATGTCGATGTCTGAATGATCGCCGTGCGCGTGCAGCGAGATGCCGCTGTCGATGAAGTTCACGACGTCGTGGTCGGACTGGACCGCTACAATGGCTGCGCCTTCGTCAACGCTGTAGAGCTTGACCTGGCCGGTGGTCTCGAACGACCAGCGCTTGTCTGGTTCGCCGAGATCGAATGCCGTAATCTTGCCCTCGACATGGTCGCCGACGAAAACACGGTAGAGCGTGATGTCTTCATCCGCCAAAGCTACGGGACCGGCGAGGCCCACGGAAAGGGCAAGGGCAGATGCCCCCAGGATAAACCGTCTCATTCATCTCTCCTTTTGATGATATGATATTACATTACATGAGAGGGCGGATTTGACCCCACCTCATGGAAGTTCAGCCGCCCTTGATGGCGGTGGCGAGTGTCCGAACGTTGTGACGCATCATGTCGAGATAACTGGCTGCCGGGCCATCCGGCGGCGACAGCGCGTCGGAATAGAGCGTTCCTCCGAGCGTCAGTCCGGCTTCGGACGCGATCTGCTCCACCAGTCGCGCATCGGCGATGTTCTCGTCAAAGACGGCAGACGCGCGCTTCTCCCTGATCTCGCGGATGAGCGAGGCAACATCCGCGGCCGATGCCTCTGACTCGGTCGAGACACCTTGCGGAGCGAGGAAGAGAACATCGTAGTCGCGCTCGAAGTAGCGGAAGGCATTGTGCGCGACCACCGCGACGCGGCGGTCCTCCGGAATGTCCTCGATCGTCTTCCGGATGTCACGGTCAAGGTCGGCCAGCTGCGCCTCGTAGGAGCGGGCGTTCGTACGATAGATGTCACAGCCTTCCGTATCCGCCTTGCAGAACTCGGCCACGATGTTGCGCACGTACACCCGGGCGTTGGCCACGGACTGCCATGCGTGCGGGTCGTTCGGGGTGGCATGGAACACGGCCTCGCCGTTGATATAGTGATAGTGTCCCCCGTTCGGGTCGTTCAGGATGTCCGCTCCGTCGGTCAGAACCGCCACCGTGGCGGTCGTGCCGCTCGCTTCGACCAACCTCTCCATGAAGCCCTCGAGAAGAAGTCCGTTGGTCAGGATCACGTCGGCGCGCGCCAGCGCCATCGCGTCGGCGGGCTTGGGTGCGTAGACATGGGCATCGCTGTTCCCGCCGACCAGCGTCCGCAATTCGATCCTGTCCCCGCCGACGGTCCTGGCGAAGTCGCCGATGATCGAAAAGGTGGCGACGACGCCAAGTTTCCCGTCTTCGGCTGAGGCCGATGGCGCGAGTGAAACCGAGGCGAGGCCAATTGCCCAGATGAGGGTTTTGAAACAGTTCAAATGAAGGCTCCCGGTTGTCAGGCGGTTCGATGGGCGGTGCGGGGAAGGCGCGACAGCAGCACCCCGCGTGGGGCCAGCAGCACCGACGCGAAATAGACGGCTCCGGCGGACAGGATGATCGCGGGCCCCGAGGGCAAGGAGGCGTGATAGGACAGCAGGAGGCCGGATACGGAGGCCAGAAGTCCGATGCCGATCGCCACCAGACACATCGCCGCGACACGGTTGACCCAGAACCGCGCGGCCGCGGCTGGCAGGATCATGAGGCCAACCGAGAGCAGCGTGCCCAGGGCCTGGAACCCGGCCACGAGGTTCACAACGACCAGTCCGAGAAACACGAAATGCACCGGGGGCCCGAGCTTCGAGACAGACCGCAGGAACATCGGATCGAGGCATTCCGCGACCAGGGCGCGCCAGAACACCAACAGCGCGACCAGTGTCAGGCTCGAAGACAGCGCGATCAGAAGCAGCGCGTCATTGTTCAGGGCAAGCACCGTGCCGAACAGCACATGCATGAGATCGACGCTCGAGCCGCGCAGTGAAACCATCAGGACACCGAACGACAGGGAAATCAGGTAGAAGGCTGCCATCGACGCATCCTCCTTCTGGATCGTCAGTCGCGCGACCGCGCCGGCCGACAGAGCCACGACCATGCCTGCGATCAGTCCGCCGACTGTCATCGGCACGATCTGCAGGCCGTAGAGGAGGAAACCGGCTGCCGCGCCAGGCAGGATGGCGTGCGCCATCGCATCGCCCGTCAGGCTCATGCGCCTCAGCATCAGGAACACCCCCACCGGGCATGCGCTGAGCGAAAGCATGACAGCGCCAAGCAGCGCGCGTCGCATGAACACGAACTCGGTGAAAGGGGCGAAGAGCCAGTCGACAGGCATGGCGCTCATGCCGCACCGCGCCGCCCGTCACGGAGATCGTGGTTGCGGCCCGGTGCACACCACGGCGCATCCTCGTCCCAAGCTTCATGGAACTGGCGAGCGCGAAGAAGGTTTTCGGTGGACAGGGCGTCGCACGCGCCTCCCCAGGCCACGGGGCGGCGGGCGAGCAGAATGGCCTCGGGAAAGTGCTGCCTCACAAGGTCAAGGTCGTGGACAACGACCATCACGGTGCGTTCCTCACCGTGCCAGCGCTTGATGAGTTTGATCAGGTCGGTGACCGTCCTGGCATCAATGGCGTTGAACGGCTCGTCGAGCAGGATGAGGTTCGCATCCTGCACCAGGACCCGTGCGAACAACGCGCGCTGCAATTGCCCGCCGGACAGGGTGTCGATCGGCCGATTGCCAAAACCTCCCAGTCCCACGGCGGAGAGCGCGTCAATCAGGCTTTTGCGATCCTCGGCACGATGCCGGGCGAACATGCCGCGCCGTGGCCACAGACCGAGCGAGACAAGATCGATCACGCGTGCGGGGAAGGACCGGTCCAATTCCGACTGTTGCGGCAGGTAGGCGATGCTGACCCCTGATGCGAGGGAGCAGGATCCCGCCATCGGCTGGAGGACGCCGGCGATGCCCTTCATGAGGGTCGACTTGCCAGACCCGTTGGCCCCTACGACGGCCGTCAGTGAGCCCTTTCGCACCGATCCGTCGAGATGGTGGATGGCCGGGTGGCTGTTGTAGCCGAGCGTCAGATCGCGGAATGTCAGGCATGTTTCCGGCATGGCTTAAGCGTGATTCCACCGTCGAATGACACACATACTTGAGTGTTTGGTTATGTAATGTTATCACGTTTAGCATCCACTCACCCGCGAGGCAACGGCCCTTGGAGAATGCTCCGATGGTTCAGATCTACGACCTCACGGAAAACCAGGCGCTGGCCCTCAATGCCCTGACGAGTGCAGATGGACCGGCAAGCGCCTATTCGCTTCTGGACAGGTTGCGCGAACACGGGATTATCGCCTTCGCCATTTGCGACTGTTGCGGTCAAGTGGATGAGTTCTCGGACATGGTGATCGCAAAGCGCCTGACGGGCTGGGCGCGCGAGCATTCCTTCAAGCTCGCGAAGACCACGATCTAACTCCGCGGCACATGCGCGAACTGCATGCCGTAACAGTGGCGATCATCGACAAGTCGAGCATAGCCGATCAACTCTGAGTATTTGCTGGACGCCACGGTCCACGATGTGGCCAAAGGGGCGGCTTTCGAAGGCCGCACCCTCAACACACAGAGCGCAATCCGTGAGGGAATGCCCCTGCGCCTGCGCTCCAGAAAAGCCCATCAACTGTTGATTATCTCAAACGCGGCTGCATGGCGACCTTCGGCCTCGGCCTTTCGCTGGAACGCGACGCGGCTCACGAGGATCTCGTCCGGAATATCTTCAAGGGACAAGATATCCATGACTTCGGCCGTGAAGTCTTCCAAGGGCATGGCCGCGGCCTGTTGCGACTGGTCCGGAGTCAGATCGGTTGCGACAAGCGGCGGGGCGATCTCATGCACCGTCACGGAGGTGTCGCGCAGCTGATGCCTGAGCGACTGGGTCCAGGAATGGATGGCGGCTTTCGTGGCAGAGTAGACCGGGTTGGCCGCCTTGGGCACGAAGGCCAGTCCCGACGATACCGTGACCAGCGCCGCTGTGGGTCGGGTCTGCATGTGAGGCAGAAAGGCCGCGGCTAGGTGGAGCGGCGCCGTCAGGTTGGTGGCGATCGTACGCTCGGCCACGTCAAGATCGACGGGATCGACCGTGTAGTCCTCGCTCTCCATGATACCGGCGTTGAGAATGAGCGTGTCGAGCTCGGGATGGTCGGCCATGACCGTTGACGGGAAGGCGGCGAGTGCGTCGCGATCCATCACGTCCAGGACATAGCCGGCCATGCCTGGGTTCTCGTCCAGCGTGGCCTGCAGGCTGCCATGTTTGCGGCCAGTGATGATGATGCGATTGCCCTTGGCCTGAAGGTTCCGGGCAAGGGCCCGACCAATACCGGAATTGCCACCGGTGATCAGGATCGTGCGATTTGTCAGAGTCACTTATTCTTGCCCTTCTGAAAGCAACTGGCCCTTACATGTCTGTCGCTCTACAAAGTGGAAAGTAGGCACCCAAAAGATTTATACTTACAAAAGAGAGAGTATGAGGTCGATGATAGACCATTCTCTGCGCAAAGAACTTCAGGATATTGGCCCGGCCGACCCCACCATGGATCGTCTTGTCGAAGAGGTCATCGGCAGGGTCGCCGACAAATGGACGATGCTGTTGATTGAAATCCTCACGGAGCGGGAGTGCTGCCGTTTCGGAGAGCTTTCACGAGCCTGCACGGGGACCAGCCAGAAGATGCTGACGCAGACGCTGCGCGCAATGGAGGGCGACGACTTCGTGACCCGAACAGTCTATCCGGTCGTGCCCCGAAGGTAGAATATCGGCTGACAGCCCTGGGCCTTGGTCTGAGCAAGGCATTCTGCGGCGTCTGGCTTTGGGCAGAAGCGAACTTTGATAAAGTCGAATGCGCGCGGCGTGACTACGCGGCGAGGAACGCTGACGACGGGTGACCCAATTGGGGCTCGAACCAGGCGCGCGGCAATGCAGTGACCAGCCACCACGCCAAGCAACCTTGACCCTTTCGGCCCAAAGCTGCCGTCAGGCGATTCCTGGATGAATGGCCGCTATGCGCTTCCATTGTCGCCGTTCAACGCTCGACGCAATTTTTCAAAAAGCGGACATTCGCCAGTCGCAGGTAGACGAAGGCTAAGCGATGAGGACACCATCTACTGCAAATAGATCCGTTTACATGGGATAATAACATGCAGCCGGACTTCTGCAGGGAAGCGAGGGCCAATTTGCATGACGACTCCGAAGTTCGAGAAGCAAAACCATCACTACGTCCCCCAGCATTGGCAACGCATGTTTAGAGACAACGGCAACCAGTTGTATGGTCGCACAAAAAGCAACGTCCGCATCGTATCGACCAAAAAGACGATGCAGATCGATTGGCTCTACACGATATTTGACGATCAATGGCGGCCATCGGATGCACTGGAAGATGCCTTCTCGGTGGACGAAAGATTCGACGACCAGTTGCTCAAGCGCCTGGATGCGCCGGGCTACGTCCCAACGGCGGACGACGAAGCCCAATTGTGCGCCCTCCTTGGATCACAGGCCAGCCGGCATCCTGATGTGCTTCAGCGAGGGCGTACCCTGAGCCGGGAATTCGGTGTGATTCTCGCAAGCGCCCATGACCACACGCTCCATTCGTTTCAGGATCTGTGTGTTCAACACGGAATCTCCCCCTCAGAGGCTCAAGATTGTTACCTCACCCTGAAAACCCGCACCAAAGAGCAACTGGCTGCGGAGCTGGCCAATATGTTGCAGCTCTCGCCTCAGTCTCCGCAGCTCCCGGTGCAGGATGCGATCAGGGCGGCTCCGCACATCGAGGCGGCTATCGCCGGCATGCAGCTGTGCCTTATCGACGCCCTTTTGCCATTGGCGTTCGTCCTGGGCGACACCCCGATACCCCAGTCCGATCTCGGACTTGGATTCTCGGTGCCGTTGTCCAAGTCGCTTGCGGTTATCGCTACCCCGGCCGGAATCACAAAATCGCCGATGACCCGCCGGATGGCGACGCAACAAGAGGTGGACGCGATCAACCGAACGCAGTTCGACAATGCGCTCGACACAGTGGTCGGCCCTTCGGCCGTGCTGCTCAGAAGCCTTTAAGCTGGCGCTTACGCCTCATGTCGTCGGAGCGGAGAAGCCCATGCGCCGCGTCGTCACCTTCTCCTTGCTGCTCAGCACCTCGATAACGGCATTGTTCGGGGAGTTCACAAACACGTCCGCGAAAACCGGCCGGAATTTGTCATGGGTAAATTCGAGCGAGGGCAGGGTGAGGTCGGCCAGTGTTCCGGCGAGATAGTCGGGGAGCCGGATCAGCTCGCTATATTCCTTCACCCCGTCCATCAGTGGCAAGCCAAACTCAAAACGGGGCCGATCGGGCACGTCACCCGCCATGCTGCGAAGCAGTTGGAAATAGATGTAAGCCAGATCAAATGTGAGATGGTCGTGCCGGTCGAACATGGCGTCGCGGTCGCTGATCCAGCGAACGAAGCCGGGGGCCTTTTGCGCGTCGAGATGTTTGAAAAGCATCGCGGCGAAGGTCGCGCAGAGATGAATCTGTCGAGCGAGGCCCGAGTTGCGGTTTCGCCGTCTCATATCCCGCTCGAACGCAGCGAGACGCTTGTCGACGGACTGGTAGTACGGGACGGTTTCGGGGGAGCCCCGCGTGAACAGGCCAATCAGCTCGCGAAGATCTGGCAGTGAGGCGATGATGTTGTCGTCGGTGACGTAGTCACGCAGAAGCTTGGATTGCCGCTCCACGATGTAGCTGACGCTGAAGGCCACCGGCGACCGCAAATACGAGATGAGCCCGGGCGAAGCGGACCTTGAGCCCTTTATGTCGCTGAGCGCTACCGCTGCGATGTATTCGGCAATGTTCGCCGGCGTGTCGTGATTCAACACGATCACGAAAGAGAAGACATCATTCGCCTTGTTCGGATCCCCGATGCAGTAGTCGGAAATGGCATACCACGCCGCGCCCGCAGGGTAGGGCCGGAACCACTTTTCCATGTCCGCCCCAATGGTGCGGTAACTCGTGTCGAGCAGCCTCAAAACGTCATACATGTGCTGAATCTATCCGAGGCGCAGAGTATATGCGACCGGCTTGCGACGGCTGCAGTAGTGGCAGGGATCGAAAGGCAGACGGCCCTTGCTTCGCAAGCCCGACCAGTTCCGCTGCGGGCCACCCGAGCTACCCGGCGTCAGCCTCTTCCGGCTTCAATGTCCAGACTACGTGGGTCTTATTGCCGACTTCTGCGAGAATTTCCGCAACATCGACAGGGAAGTGATGATGCGTCACTGAGGACATGGGAGGGAAATCGGGGGTGTAGCTTGTGACCTGCCCGGCCTCATCGCAGAAATGGTGAGCTGCGCCGGGAAACATCTCCATCGGCAGCGGAATCTCGGCGTTCGGGTTGTGATAAACGTTGAGGCCTTCGATCCAATCCTCTTCGTAGCCGGCGGAATTGACGATCACCCGGAAGATCTTCGCCATTGCCGCATTCGGATTGTGATCCGTCATGCGGCCCTCGCGCACCAGCAAGACCCGGTCGGAGCCGAATTTTCCCAGGATGCCCATGCGATTGAATTTCGCGATCGTGCCGGCATTGCTGGAAATGACCGCGCTCACATGCTCCGATTCCGGCAATCGGAAGAAACCGGATTCGATCGGCCTCTTGTCTCTCCACTGGTGGGTTTGAATCCGCTCGGCGGCAATGACGAGCTTGCCCTCCGCATTGAGCGTCGCGGTGTGCTCATAGCCGAAAAGATAGCGCTCCAACGCCGATTGTGTGTGGACCATCGACATCGGCGCTGAGAAGTCCGCAATCGCTAGGACGAATGGCTTTCCGGTGACGTGCGGCTGCGTCCAGTATTTCTTCTGCAGCTTGCTGTAGAGCGCGCTGCCGAACTTGATCGGCATATACTCCTTCAAATAGGCCTCCCGATCGGCTGGGGTCTCCCGTGGGGGCGGGGGGACGATTCTGCCATTCGAGGTGGTGGGGCCTACGGTCACCGCCTCGATGTAGAGCTCGCCCAAGACACTCGAACAGCAGAAGTCGGGGACCTTATTGTCGCGGTCGAGGGTGTAATTCGCCTCGATCAGCATCGCGAAGAGATAGAGCTCCCAGATCCGCTGGTCGAAACCCGTGGTCTGAAACTGCTCAACGAAGTTTCCGTCGGCATCTTCATACCACCGCATCATCGGCTCGATGATAGCACGTGCCGGCGAATAGCCCTCATTGGTCGTCAGCTGAACAAAGGCGGGATTTAGCCGCGCCTCGTCATGGATGTGGGTGAAGAAATCGACCGGCGCGCCTTTCTCGTCGCCTTGGTGATGCTCCACGGCCTGCGCTTTTGCTGCCTTCCTCATTGCATAATAGAGCAACCTGCGCGCTGCAGCCGGGGTGTCACGAAAGCCGGTTACGCCCACACCGCGAAAGCGCAGCTTGCCATCTCTGGCGAGCACGATACCGCCGAAGTCTTGGTCCGTAACGTCCATCGTCGATATGCCGAGAACATCGCCTCCTTCGGCTTCGAAGTAGTTCAACTACCTCAAGGTAGAGCAACGTCATGGGGTGACGGGCATAGCCTCCAAGTGCGTTGAACCGCGTCAGGGAGATCGGCGATAGCTTCAGAGCTTTCATGTGATCATTCTCGCAAAGTGCACCCGTTGCGAACAAGAAATTGTATACAACACCTCAAGAACAGATGGACAGGTCCTCCGACCGGCGCCATGAGGGCGTTTCGCCGATGCCACCGGCGCCCTGGCGCACCGGTCCCGGATCTGCGCGGTGAGGAACTCGAGGAAGCGTCGACCTGCTCGCTCGCCGGTAGCCCGCACAATGGCGGGTAGGGCAATAGTGCCGGCTGTTGCGAGCTGCTTCACGGCCGCACCCCCAGCATATTCCAATCTGGACGGATGAGGCGGATCAACCCAGATTCCAGTCCCGCCGCGGTGACGACAGGTAACCCGTTCCAAGTCATCTGCTCCGGTGTGGCAATCAACACCCTGACGGACCTTCCCTCAGTAAGCGTCATCATGATGAGCTTTTTGATCCGCGAGCTGGTTCGCTGCCGTTCATGGCCACGACGGTAATGCCCCATGCGCGCATGAAATCCGGTCTGGGTGAGACCGACATAGCGGACCAAGTCGTCAACGATGAAGGCGTACACTCCGGTGTCACGCGGCGCCTTAACGCTGAGCTCAAACTCGCCCGAGTCGAGAGGCAACCACTCGCCCAAAACACGAAAGCCAGCATTCAGAAGCAAGCCGGCCGGCGTCGGCAAAAATGGCTCGGCGTCAATCTCTACTTCGACGGGCGCGCGTTCGATCTCGATGGTGCGGGTCATGCCGCCGGTGATCCCGGCATCCATGAGCACTCTGCGGACATGCTGATATCGGATGTCGAGGATCTCAGCGATCTCAGTCCGGCGATAACCCGCATTCGCCAATGCGCGTATTTTCGCGGACTTTGTTGTGCACCCAAGGATCGCCTCCTCGATTGGAAGTCGGGTGCTCATGCGGCTTTCGCCACCCGACGATCAAGGGCGAGCGTTCCGATCCAGTGCGCCCATGACTTGACGAAATGCAGGAAGGCTTCTTCGGTCTGGTCTGCCCCCAGAAAAGTGGTCCTTCTTGAAGTAGGCTTTCGAGCCAGATGGAGGACGAACGAATGGGACAGAAG
>NZ_JBLWTA010000031.1:0-24351 GCF_048270365.1 Celeribacter sp. | reverse complement strand
GACGTGCCGCAGGCAATATTGGTCGGGCTACCGCCGATATACTTCTCGAAGGACCCCATGTCCTCCAAACGCCCCCCAATCTGGGCGCCATAAAGATCGACGCCCGCGCGTCCAATGGTGATTACGTCAAGGTCTTTGGTCATGGGGATGTGCCTGTTAGGTTGGTGGTATCGGGGGGATCGACCCGAAGGCCGAGCGGTTGCCCGTCCGGCCTTCGGCGGGGAGGTTCAGAGTGCGGATTTCACATGATCGATGGAGATCGCCAGAGCAGCCTCCGGATCGCTCAGACTATGCACTTCTTCCGCGAAGGGCTCAAAGCTGAAGGGGCCGGTGTAGCCCAATTCGAGCAGCGCTTTGATCTGGGGGAGGTTTTTCAGACGATCGTCTGCATCTACCAGAACACGGTGCGCGTCCAGCATATCGTCCACGGCAACAGACGGATTGGTGACACCGGAGATGTGCACGAGCCCGGTCCATTCGGGAAAGAAGTCCGTCTCGCTGGCGAGATGATGGTGGAAAGTGTCGTGCATCAGTTTGTAGGTCCCCTCGCCGCCTGCGGCCTTGATGGCCTCGATGGCGGTCGCTTTCTTGCGCATCGAGGAGCTTGGAAAGCCGAGGGGTTCAAGGAGGCCCTTAAGTCCGCGTGCGTCGAGGATTGGTTTCATCTCTTTGAGGGCGGTCACGAGATCACCGAAAGACACCTCGTTGCCGTCATTAAGTGGGCACATGACCAGCGCCTGCGCACCACAGGCTGCGGCATAGTCGGCCATCGCAACCGCACGGTCAGGCAAATCGCCCAACCAGACGTTGAACGGGTAAAGCGCGTTGATCGACAGAATGGTTATGCCGTGTTTATCGGCCAGGGCCTTCACCTCTTCGGCGGGCATGGTGCCAACGACGTCGGGGATGTCGTTGCGGATCTCCACCTCGGTGATCCCGAGGCGTTTGGACATCTCGAAGAACGCTTCGAGCGGCAGCTTCGTCGCTGCGATATGGTTCATTGCAAAACGCATGGGAAACCTCAGCTGTAGAGCGCGGGGCGCTCGGGGTTTGTGATGGTGATCGCGGCGCCGTCGGCCTCCTGTGCCTCGACGCATGCGTCGCAGGTTACGGCGGCCATGTAGCCGTCCCAGGACGACGGACCCGATGCGGTGCCTTCAGCCGCGGCTTTGATGAAGTCCTGCAACTCGACGTCATAGGAGGCGACGAAGCGGTCCTTCCAATCCGTCAGGATTTCTTTCTGCAACGTGGCATTGAGGCGCAGGGTGATGGCCTGCGGCTCCGGCAGATAGGCCACGCCGTCTTCGCCCACGACCTGACACTGGATGTCATAGCCGTATTTGCAGTTCACATAGATCTCGGTGTTGATCACGACGCCTTTGGCGGTCGTCAGGGTCACGATCTGCGGATCGCGCAGTTTGGCATGGGTTGCGGCGCAAGAGCGCGGGAAGGTCACGCGGGCCGACACATAGTCATCATCGAGCAACCAGCGGAAGACGTCGATCTCGTGCACGAGGGTATCGTGAATAGCCATGGGCGTAACATACTGTGCCGGCACGGTCGGGTTGCGGTGCGCGGCATGAACCATGATCGGCGCGCCGGTTTTGCTTTCAACCGCGTCTTTGAGCGCGACATAGCCGCTGTCATAACGCCGCATGAAACCGACCTGTACGAGACGTTTTCCGGCGGCGACTTCTGCATCGACAATACGCTTTGCGCCTTCGGCTGTGGTGGCCAGCGGTTTTTCACAGAAGACAGGTTTGCCAGCCTCGATTGCAGCCAGGACGTACTCCTCGTGGGTGGACCCCGGCGAACACACCAGAACGGCATCGACCGTGTTGGCAGCGATCAGTTCCTGCCCTGTATCAAAGACTGTGGCGTCGGGGGCCAGATCGGCCTGAACGGCTTTGGCAGCGTCAATGGAATAGTCTGACAGAGCGACAACTTTGGCGCCTGCGAGCACTTGCTGAATACGGCGGGTATGATCGCGACCGATCATGCCTGTGCCGATAACACCGATTTTGAGAGTCATTTGGATGGTCCTTATTTGAAGTGCTTGTCGAGATAGCGTTTGGTTTCAGCCAGCATAAAGCGGGCGCTGTCTTCGGCACGGTCTTCCCAGGCGAAGACGCAGTTTGACAGAACGCCGTAGAATTTCATGTCGGCCAGCGTAGAGAAGAACAGATCCCAGTCGATCTCGCCGTCACCGTAGTCGAGGTGCTGGTGCACGCGGACTTTGGATTCCGGCGGGTTCACGATGTAACGCAGCTCGGACGACTTGTTGTGATCGTAGGTATCGGCCAGACGCACGTGCTCCAAGAGACCCTCGGTGGCGCGCAGGTTGGCTTCCATGTCAGGGCCGTAAAAGAACGTGTGCGGCGCGATGAAAGAAGCGCGCACCATCGGCGAGTTGATCGTTTTGATGATGTCAATCGCCGGGTGAATTTCCTCGACCCAATCTTCGGGGTGTGCTTCGAGCGACAGTTTGATGCCTTCTTTTTCAAGGATCGGCACCAAAATATCCATCGCACGGAAGAACTGGCCCTCGCAGACCTCAGGGCGGTGAATGCCGGAGCGGTCGTTGAGGGACCGGTTGGGCGACCCGCCGCGGCCGAATTCGGAGACGAACATCGGACACTCTAGCTCGACAGCGAACTCGATGGCGCGTTTCCAGTTGTCGATCGCCATGTCCCATTCATCTTGGTAAGGGGACGCCCAGCGATACATCGGCTGGATGGAGGCAAGCCCGACGTTGTTGTCTTTCAACGCTTTTTTAAAGAGCTTGATGCGCTCGGGGTATAGTTTTGGACGGGTCCACCAGGAAAAGAAATCAGGGCGCGGAGACATCTCCACATAGTCGTAACCAAGCTCGGCAACCTTCGCCACTGTGTCCTCCAAAGACAGATGACGGATCATATGCGGGTCAAGAGTGTGTTTCATGGAGCCTCTCCGCTTTTGAGGTTTCATCCCTGCCCGCCATCGGGGCAGGCAGGGGGATGACTTATTGTGCTTCAGGGAATTCCGCGCCGGTTTTGGCGCCGGTGATGTAGGCGACGACATCCTGTGGATCGGTTTCTTCCACGCGAAGGTTGGCACAGATACGGCCACGGCGGAACACGACGATCCGGTCCATCAGGTCGAACACCTGACGCATGTTGTGGCTGATCAGGATTAGCGGCTCACCCTGCTCCTTGAGCGTGCGGATGATGTTTTCCACCTGTGCCGTTTCCTGCACGCCAAGCGCGGCCGTCGGCTCGTCCATGATGGTGAGTTTGGAATGGAAGGCCGCGGTTCGGGCGATGGCAACACACTGGCGCTGACCGCCCGACATGTTCTGGATCGAGTTCAGGATGTTAGGAATTTTCACGCCCGTTTTCACCAGCCCCGCCATGGTCGCTTCGCGCATGGCTTTATTGTCGAGGATGGAGAACGGTCCGAGTTTGAACTTCACCTTCTCCCGGCCGAGGAAGAGGTTCGACGGGACATCCAGATCATCGGTAAGTGCGAGGTTCTGGAACACGGTCTCGATCCCGGCCTCGCGCGCTTTGATCGGTCCGTCGAAGTGGGTCGGCTCGCCATGGAGGATGATGTCTCCGCGGGTGCGTTGTTCCACAGCTGTGATCTGGCGCACGAAGGTGGATTTGCCCGCCCCGTTGTCGCCCATGATGGCGACGTGTTCGCCTTTATGGATTTTGAAGTTGGCGCCTTCGAGAGCGTGAACGCCGCCGTAGTGTTTGGTCAGATCGCGCGTTTCGAGCACGATTTCGGAAGTGCTGTAGTCCAACATATATTTGCTCCTTACATCCGTGCTGCATTGCGTTTCTGGCGGTATTGATCGAGTACAACTGCGCCGACAATGATCACGCCCTTGACCATTTCCTGATAGTAGGCGTCGAGGCGCAGGAAGGTGAAACCGGAGATGATGACACCGAAGATCAGAGCGCCGAGGACCGTGCCGAGGATTGAGCCGCGACCACCCGAGAGAGAGACACCGCCGATGACTGTCATTGCGATGGCGTCGAGTTCGTACATGACACCCATACCGGCCTGAGCGGTGAGGTTCTTGGACGAGAGCACGATGGCGGCGAGTGCGGCGAGCACAGCGGCGATGGTGTAGACCAGCACCTTGTGGCGCTCTACCTTGATACCGGACATGCGGGACGCTTGTTCGTTAGAGCCGATGGCATAGGTATGCTTACCGTAAACGGTGTATTTCAGGATCAGGTGGAACAGGATTGCCAGCGCGATGAAGATAAAGACAGGTGTCATACCGGCCCCGAGCGCCGCATAGCTGTCGGTCGGGAAGGAAATCGGCTGGCCTTTGGACCACCATTTCGCAACGCCACGGGCAAAGACCATCATGCCGAGCGTGGCGATGAAGGGCGGAATTTTGGTGTAGGCGATCAGCGCCCCGTTGATTCCGCCCGCGAGGACGCCGCACAGGATGCCGACGATGATCGGGACGAGGACGGGCAGATCGGAAATGCCGTCGAACATCAGCTTGGGATTGGCCATCCCGTTGATTTCGGCGACCTGGGCAAAGGACATGGCGATCATGGCCGTTGCGCCGACGATGGAGCCAGGCGAGAGGTCGATACCGCCCAGAATGATAACCTGTGTCGATCCCAGGGCGATAATCCCGATGATCGACACCTGCAGGATGATGATCTTCAGGCGGGCTTCGTTAAAGATGCTGCCAAAGCGGTCCGCGCTATCAAACAGCAGGCTCTGGCCCATGAGCATGGCCCCCAGCCCCTCGAAAATAACGACAATCAAGATCAGCGCGAAAAAGACGTTCCACTCGGGCGCGCGCGCTTTCTTTTTGTCGTCGAAGGTCAAACCCCCGATGCCCTGCGATGATTTTGACATGTCTTGCTCCCAGATTGCGGCACGCCGGTCACGGCGCGGAAGATGAAGCGGCGCCTGTGCTCCGCTTCACTGTTTTCAATTTCAGACCTGGGTCTGGGTTACTTTGTGTAATCGCCAAGGTTGGCAGGCGTCACGAGTTCGAAAGGCACATAGACTTTTCGGGCTACCTCTTCGCCCGCAGCCAGCTTCAGCGCCGTATCGAGGGCGCCGGCGCCCTGCCCTGCGGCGTTCTGGAACACGGTCACGTCGAGATCACCGGCGGCCATTGCAGCTAGAGCATCCGCAGTCGCGTCAACACCACCGACCTCGACGGAGGCCATATAGATGCCAGCCGCTTTCATGGCTTGGATTGCGCCGATGGCCATTTCGTCGTTGTTGGAAATCAGAGCATCAAACGGCTCACCTGAGGACAGCCAGTTGGTCATGAGATCCTGTGCTTCGTCACGCGACCAGTTGGCGGTCTGCTGGTCAACAACTTCGATAAAGCTGCACATATCCATGGACAGAACATCTTCGATGTCTTTGGTGCGTTGGACAGCGGCCTGGTTGGAGAGCTCACCCATCATCACGTAGGCACGTGCGCCATCACCCTTACCGGCAGCACGCAGGTTCTTACAGATTTCGAAGGTTTCGAGCGTACCGGATTCGATTTCGTTCGAAGCAACAAAGGCCTGATTGTCTGGCAGGCTGTCAACGTTGATCGGCTGGCGGTTCACGTAGACGAGCGGCACACCAGCGGCTTCGGCAGCGGCGGTCATTGCCTGTGTTGCAGAGGTGTCAACAGGGTTCACGATGATCGCATCGACGCCGGATGCAACGAAGTTGTTGATCTGGTCGAGCTGTTTGGCAACGTCGTTCTGGGCGTCTTCAACCTGAATGTCGACACCGTCCATACCCTCGGCCATGTCGATCATGCCGTTGCGCAGAACGGTCAGAAAGTTGTCGTCGAACAGCGCCATGGAGACGCCGATGGTCTCTGCGGATGCGGTCGAGGCGAGCATCGTTGCGACACCAGCCGCGAAAATAGTCTTTTTCATTGAATTTCCTCCCAATTCCGACGCCTGGCCCGTCGGTCATATCGTTGTTGTGCCGGAGCAACCCCCGAGAGGGCCGCATCCGCAGCGCATCCTCCTCGAGGCGCAGCGGACAGTAAAATTTTAGCGAGGCAAATCTCATCGTTGCCGTCGACCCTATGGTCGACGGAGATGATGCGATCGACAGGTTGCCCTATCGCTGCGCAACAGTATCCGATGATGTAGTCCTCCCTGCCAAGAGCATGTCACCATGTCTCGACTGGCCGAAGATTGATCCCATTTCGGCTTTCGGGTCAACTGATGGCCGGCAATATCACATCATCCATGATGTCTTTGAGGCGGTAATTTTGATGTAAAAACATCATTATATCGATTCGGGCAAAAAGACATGCGGCTGCAAAAATGCCTGCCCCGGCACAGCGCCCCCCCCGTTTTTTACGGATTTCACCATCATATCGACGAGATCAATACAGAGCTGGCGCAGGGGTGTGGAGATCACCATTGTAACATATCCGTCGGCCAGTGCAGCGCGGCTGTCTTCAGTCAATTCGTTCACCACGAGCGCCACATCATGCGGACGTACGGTCTCGCGCAGCGCCGCAATCGCTCCTTCCATACCGCCCCCGGCGACATAAAGCCCGCGCAAATCGGGATGGCGTGCGAGCAGCTCCAACGTCGCTTCATAAGTGAATTGGCGCGTCTCAAGGTTCACCATAGAATCGAGCACCGTGAACTTGGGCGAGCTGTCGCGCACGAAACTTCGGAAGCCGGTTTCACGCAATTCGTGACCGTGCCACCGGTTGCCGCCAACAAAAACGCCGAGCTTTCCACCCGACCGTGCCGCTGTCGAGACCATCCACCCCGCCATGCGTCCGACTTGCATATTGTTCAAGCCCAGGTAATTTTCCCGCACCCCCTGCGCAAAATCATTGAGGAGGGCAAAGGTCGGAATGCCCCGATCCTTAAGACGTTGCACCTCTTGCGTGATGTTCTGATGATTGACAGCGGAACTGGCCAAAGCGTCGATCTTGGGGCTGATCTTGTGGATCTCTTCGAGAAAAGCTTCCGGCGTCTGCGCGCTCGAAAACCGGATGAGGGCGCGCCCGCGAATATCACTGCGCTCTGTGACGGCCCGTTCGATCTCAGCTGCGAAGTTCTGATAGAATTCCTGCCGCCCCTTATGCAGCACAACGCCGAATGTCATCTCAGGCAGAGAGGTATCGAGACGCTGGTCGAAGAGGGCGGAGGCATGATAGCCGACCTTGTGCGCCGCCATTGCCACCTTGCGCATGGTCTCCTCCCGCACTGTGCCCCGCCCGTTGAGAACGCGGTCCACAGTCGCGGGACCCACCCCTGCTTCGCGGGCGATGTCTTTGATGGTCGGTCTGTTGGCCACGGCGCCCTTCCCTGATGTAATCACCTCATATGATGTAAATCCATACAGAGAATCGCAAGGGCGAAGTCGTCAACTCTCCCGAAGTAGCGAGCAATCACCGAAAGCGCAATCGCGATCTCTGTTGCGGGTTCCTGATCAAGCAGGGTGTCAATCTGTCCCGCCTTCAAGAATGCCCGCCTCTGCTCCGACAGCTCGTGCGTGATATAGACCACATCGCTGCGCCCTGCCCGCTTGATGGCCTGTGCCACCTTCATGCCGCCAGCCGACGCATTGTAGATGCCGACCAACCCGTCCTCGGCGGCGAGCGCCTGCGCCGCAAGATCGCCTGCGCGGTCGTCGTTCTCGCGGCTTTCGGCAAATCGGACAATTCGACAGGCGGTATGACGCTCTGCCAACACATCCTCAAAACCGCCTATGCGCGCCGCCTGACCGAATTCGCGATCCATCTGCGCGACACCTACGGGCTGACGCTTGCCTATCACCACCACCTGATGATGGTCGCGGAAACCTTTGCGGAGATCGAGGCGCTCATGTCGCTCACCGGACCACAGGTCGAATTGTTGCTCGACACAGGGCATGCCGCAGGCGCGGGTTTTGACTATGTGCAGTTGATCGAGCGGTTCGCAGACCGCATTGTCCATATCCACCTCAAGGACGTGCGTGCCGATGTGATGGCGCAGGCCCGCGCGAATGATCTGAGCTTTAACGACTGGGTGCGCACTGGCATGTTCACCGTGCCCGGAGACGGCTGCCTCGACTTCCCCCCCTCGCCCGTTTCATCCGTGACAGAGGCTATCAGGGCTGGCTCGTGATTGAAGCCGAACAAGACCCCGCCGCTGCCCGCCGTGACGCGCGGGCGCGACACCATCCTTTCCGCCTTCCAATCTATGTGAGACAGACAATGAGCAAGACTCTCAACATTGGCCTGATCGGATCGGGCTTTATGGGCCAGGCGCACGCCGATGCCTTCCGACGCACAAAAATGCTCTACCCTGACCTGCCAGCCAAACCGCGTCTCTATATGCTCGCCGATGCAATACAGGAGATGGCAGAGCGGGCGGCCGCGCGTTTTGGCTTTGAATAAGCCACGGGCGACTGGCACGCCCTCGTCATCGATCCACAGGTCGATGAGATGGACATTACCTATGCGAAGGGTTCGAAATTGTTGATCTTGCAGGTTTCGATCAATGAGGCGATGCGGCCCCAAGCGGTCCCACCCTCGTCGTGCCCGGCGAAGAGCGCATTTTTCCGACTTAGAGCAATGGGACGGATCAGGTTTTTGGCGCGGTTGTTGTCGATCTCGATGCGCCCATCGGTCAGGAAGGTCTGCATCCCATCCCAGTGGTTATGAATATAGTTCAGATTTTCGTCCAACCGGGATTTGGCGGAGATCTGACGGCGTTGCACCTGCAGCCAGTCGCCGAAGGCTGCGACCAGCGGGGCGTTGCGCTTCTTGCGGGCAGATAGGCGCTGGCCGGGCGAAACACCACGGATGTCTGCTTCGACGGCATATATCTCGGCGATGCGGCGCAGGACTTCGGCGGCGGCCTGTGATCCGTCGCGATCAAAGACTTCCTTCAGCTTGCGGCGCGCGTGCCCAGCAATGGGCCACCCGAATGGGATCACCGCCCTTTCGTGAGGGTTCGGCCAGCCGGTCGACGACGGGCTTGAGATGGAAGGCCGCCTTGCCGCCCCAATCGGCCAGCACCGCACGGTGTAAATCGAGGCCCGTGCGCGCCAAGATCTGGCTCTGACGATGGTGGTCCGCGTATTTGCTGACCAATACATGGACGAGCGTCGCCTCGGTCGGCAAGCCCCCCGTAATCAGGTGTGTTGGTGCGGGGGCTTGGGTCACGCCGTCGGTGCAAGTCCGGCTGGCGTATTTCGGGCGGACGGAGACAATGACGCGCAACTGAGCGGCCAGATGGCCCTTCTGCACTTCGACCTCAGCCAGTGCGATCGGCAGATCTTCGAACGCCAGTTGCCTCTCATCCTCGGTCAGTTTTTTCGACCGTTTGCCATGCAGAGCGTGGTTCAGTTCAGCGATCAGGTGCTCTTGCCGTTGGATGATTTCTGTGAGCGCAGCGACCTTTTCCACCAACGCCGAAACCGCCGTGCGCTGCGCGGTAGGGATCGTGAAAAGGTCAATGTCTGCTGTCGCGGGCATGGTCCGAGACTTCGATAAAACCCCAGAAATAACACGCAAAAGACAGCGGTTGATTCATCCTGCCGCAGCAGGTGGACGCATCTCCAAGGCCATTACCTTATGCCAGTCCAGCCCCGCAAATAGAGCCTCAAACTGGGCATGGTTCAGAGCTATCATCCCGTCCTTGATCGCTGGCCAGGTGAACGCCGTTTCCTCTAACCGCTTGTAAGCCATCACCAGACCGGTGCCGTCCCAATACAAAAGTTTCAGCCGATCCGACCTGCGCGAACGAAACACAACAACCGTGCCGGTGAACGAGTCCTTGCGCAGCACAGATGACACAAACGCTGCCAAACCATCATGACCTTTCCTGAAGTCCACAGGCTGCATCGAGACCAGAACCCGCACGCGATTTGACGGAAACATTATGAGGTGACTTCCAAGCCGCGAATAATTGATACAATCCGATCCGCTGATACCGCAGTTTCCAGCCGGATCAGCACCGTTCCCATAACAATCTCAGGTCGATTCACCGCACCGGTTTTACCAAGTGGAGCATCATCAACTGACCCAACAATCAGTGATGCGAATTCAACAGGATCTTCCGGCGCAGGCAGCACCAGCCGCCCGGTCCGCGCAAGCGTCCACCATGAAAATAAATGGTTCGCGGGCACTCCATGCCGTCGCGCCGCTGCTTTCACGGTCACACCCGGCTCCAGCGTCTCCGCCACGATCCGCGCTTTCAGCTCATCCGGCCATTTCCGGCGACGCCGACCCCGGCCGTTGGCCGGGAGAACCTCATATGTAGTCTCCATGGAGAAAATCACGTCCAATAATCAACAGGGAGATCACCGATGAAGCACGCCATTACGAAACTGAAACTTGGACGACCAAGGACACTTGCGGCAACGCTGCTCGCAGGCACCGTACTCGGTGACGCAATGGCCGGAGCTACCGCAGCACAAGACAAGGTTGTGGTCGCCGTGAGCCCGCTCGGAGCGGACTCCAACCTCTACTGGGCCACCACCGGCGCCTTCATCCTGCCGTCGCTTCAGACACTGGTCGGTCAGGACCCTGCAACGGGAAAGTACGACAACAGCCAGCTTGCCGAAAGCTGGGAACATAACGAAGACTTCACTTCATGGACCTTCCCTCTGCACCCGAATGCCGTCTTTAACGACGACTGGAGTCCGGTCACCGCCGCGGACGTTATCCACAGCTTCAATCTCCACATCGGGGACGATGCGAACTCAGCGTCATCAACCTGTTCCGCGAGATCGAGATTGCGGCAGTCGACGATCACACGGTGCGTTTCGACCTACCCGAACCGGAGCCGAACTTTCTGTTCTCGCACGCCGGACGCGACTCTCTCGCGATCTACAGCAAGGCCCAATACGCTGCCGAAGGGATCGAAGGCTATGAGGCTGCCCCCGCCGGGTCCAGTCCGTTCGAATACGAAGGTCGTGAAGTGGGTCAGTCCATCCTTTTCAGCGCGATCGACGATCACTGGCCCGGCGCGACTCCCGATTATGATGAGATCGAATTCCGCTGGGTGAGTGAGCCATCGACGCGCCTAGCGATGCTGTCTGCGGGCGAGGCACATGCCGTCACCCTTCCGCGCGATCTCCAAGAGGACGCCTCGGACGCCGGTCACACCGTCATCGCCTCAAGCGAGGGCGCGATGCAAACCACCATGCTCTTCACCGGTCAATTCATGAACCCAAATGCAGAAGAGAACCGTGACGCGCGCAGCTACGCATGGGCGGATGTGCGGGTGCGCGAGGCTATGAACCGTGCGCTTGACCGCGACGTCATCCTCGAAGCCCTCTATGGCGAAGGAGTCCGCACCCTCCCTGTTTACACAATGGACCCCCGTTTCCCTGGCTATTCCGAAGAACTTGCCACGCGGTTTGACGACGAATACGGCTATGACCCGGAGCGCGCACAGGAACTATTGGCCGAAGCCGGCTATCCAGACAGCTTCGAACACCCTGAAATCCCGCTCGTTGTGACCAGTCTCGCCGGCAACCCGGAGTTTGCTCAGATGGCCGAGCTTGTTCAGGCCTATTTCGATCTCGTCGGCATCGAAACAGAAATGCGGGAACAGGACTGGGCGACGGGCAACACTGCGATACGCGGATTTACCGCCGATTTTGTGACCCCGATGCGCAACGCTCCCGTGCGTCCGAGCGCCCTCGGCTCCCAGATCTTTTTCACCACGCACGCCAGCCCGCACCTCGACGTAGGTGATCCGGAGTTGAACGACCTCGGCGCTGCGCTGATCCAGGAAACGAACCCCGCGATACGCGGCGAGACGTTCACCCGCATCTTCGACACCTATGCGCACCTGCCAATGGTGACCGTTCCGGCGGCCGTCGTTGTGAACAGCAATCTGGTAGACGATGCCACACAAGACCAAATCGATACCTTCATTCGCGACTCGGGTCTCGACCAACCGCTTTGGAAACAATACGTCACTTTCCTCGGTAATGCCGTCCAAGGCGATTTCGGCACCTCCATGAAATGGCCCGGTGAAAGCGCCATGGGCTTTGTGCTCGACCGGATGCCCGCCACGTTGCAGTTGGGTGGGCTGGCGATTTTCATCAGCGTGGTGATTGTCCTGCCCCTCGGCATTGCGGCTGCGGTCCGTAAAGGGTCCGCCACCGACAACGCAGCGCAGCTCTTTGCGCTATTGGGCCAATCCATGCCGAACTTTTGGCTCGGGATCGTCCTCGTCTGGGTCTTCTCGGTCGGGCTCGGCTGGTTGCCGACCTCGGGCATGGGCAGCTTCGTCCATCTCATCCTCTCCGCCATCGCAATCGCATGGTTTCAGATTTCCGCCCTCACCCGCCTCATGCGGTCCGCTATGGCCCGTCGGAACGCGCAGTTCAACATGACACAAGACCCATGAAAAAAGGCTTGCCGGAATATCCCACAAGCCTTTGTCTTTTCTAACGACTGCCAGACCCGCGTTACGTGAGTTTGGCGACCGCTTCCGCAATTTTTGCGCAGGCGGCTTCGATCTCTTCCATCGAGGTCGCCGTGGAAATGCGGAAATAGGGTTCCAGACCGTAGGCCCCGCCGTGAACAGAGGCCACACCTGCTTCTTCGAGCAGATAAAGGCCGAAGTCGAGATCGCTTTCGATCACCTTTCCGTCCGGCTGGGTCTTGCCGATCACACCGGTACAGCTCGGGAAGAGGTAGAACGCGCCCTCGGGCAAGGTGCAGCTCAGGCCTGAGATGGCGTTGATCAGCTCGTGCGCACGGTCACGGCGCTGGCGGTAGACTTCGACGGAGGCTTCGACGCTTTCCTGCGTGCCGAGCAGTGCAGCCGCGGCAGCCGCCTGACTGATCGACGACGGGCAAGACGACATTTGCGACTGCAATTTGTTGATCGCATTGATCAGGAACTTCGGCCCGACGGCATACCCGATCCGCCAACCGGTCATGGCGTAGGACTTGGACACGCCATTGACGACGAGCGCCTGATTCCGCAACTCTGGCACGACGCCGAGGATGCTCTGGACGTCGAAATCAGCATACCAGATCCGGTCATAGATTTCGTCGCACATCACGAGCACGTGCGGATGGCGTTTGATCACTTCACCCAGAGCGCGCAGTTCGTCGGCGGTATAGGCCGCACCCGTCGGGTTCGACGGCGAATTCAGAACCACCCAACGGGTGTTCGGCGTGATCGCGGCTTCGAGCGCGTCCGGGGTGAGTTTGAAACCGACGCTTTCGTCACATTTCACGATCACGGGCGTGCCGCCGTTGGCGATGACCATATCTGGGTAAGACACCCAGTAAGGCGCGGGAACGATCACCTCGGTGCCCTCTTCGACAGTCGCCATAAGCGCGACGAAGAGGATCTGCTTGGCGCCACCGCCAACACAGATGTCATCGAGCGCGCAGTCGATCCCGAGACGGGTTTTAAAATCGTGCTGAACGCCTTTACGCAGATCAATCGTACCGTTGACCGGCGTATATTTGGTGTCACCCTCTTCGATCGCCTTGATTGCGGCGGCCTTGATGCTGTCGGGCGTGTCGAAATCCGGCTCGCCGACTGTGAGGTTGAGAATTTCACGGCCCTCGGCCTTGAGGTCACGCACTTTTTGCGCGGCCGCAGTGCTCGGGGAAATACGGATGGACGTCACGCGGGACGCTAGTTTTTCTACGGTCATATCCTGCTCCTATTGGTGTGAGCATTTGGGGTGCGTTCGGTTCCGCAGGGGATAAAAAACGGGCCGAACGCAAAACGAGGCGGTTGATGCCAGTTACTTGTTGCCGGTGAGGATGACTTCATCGCCCACGCGTTTGGCGGTTCTGAGGCCACCGGGGACCTGAAGCGTCGGCAGCAGTTCGATCAGATTGATGTTGACGTATTGCGGCGTGCCTATTGCGTATTCGACCGCATCGCAGATGTCGGACACCTGCGGCATTTCGAACCCTTCGAAGTATTTCTTCTTTGCTTCCTCGGGGCTGATCTTCTCGACATTCGCAAAGATGTCGGTTTCTACGCGGCCGGGGCTGATTTCGGTCACACGCACGCGACGGCCAAAGGCATCGACACGAAGTTGGCGCGACACGGTGTGCATCGCTGCTTTGGTCGCGTGATAGGCAATGTGTCCGCCGAATTCATAGTGACCCGCCATCGACGTGATGTTGACGATGTGGCCGCTGTCGCGTTCCATCATACCCGGCAAAAGCAGACGTGCGAGATGCAGGCAAGCGCGCAGGTTCACGTCGATCTGTTCGTCGATGTCGAATTGGTTGGACTGAAGGATGCTGCCGGGGCGCGACACGCCTGCGCAGTTGACCAGCACGTCGATCTCAAGCCCTTCAAGCTCTTTCGTTACCGCATCCGTATCGGAGATGTCGATCGCATGCGGAATGATGTTCGCGTCGTCCTTCGCCAGCTCCTGGAGCTTGTCCGCGCTGCGGGCGAAGGCATGCACGGTCAGGCCCTTTGCGCTCAGGCGTTCGGCGATGGCACGCCCCATGCCGCCGGAAGCGCCAGTCACGAGTGCGGTTTTGTAATCAGAGAATGGCATTCTGTTTTTCCTTTATGTCTGTCTTGCGATGCCCCCTGCCGGGCATCGGGCTCAAAGAGTGGAAATCGGTGCGATTTCACCGCCGGATGTTTCGATTTCGGAACGCAGGCGCGTGGCGAGCGCGACGGCTCCGGGTGTGTCGGAGTGAACGAGGATGGATTGGACCGACATGTCGATCTCTTCGCCTGTGACGCAGATCAGCTTACGCTCATTCAGAACCTTGAGAACGCGCGCGACGACCTCGTCGATGTCCTTGACCAGAGCGCCGGCCTGACCGCGTGGCGCGAGTTGACCGTTGGGGAGATAGCCCCGATCGGCCAGAAACAGGCGCACGACCCGCCCACCACGTTCAAGCGCCGCGGTTTCGAGCGCGCTGCCCGGCAACACTAGGAACGCGATCTCGGGATCGACGTCCATCGTCGCCTCCGCCACGGCCGCCGCGATCACCGGATCGGCGCTGGCGAGATTGCCGAGCGCCCCATGCGGGTTCATGTGGGTGATGCGGTGATCGGCGCGGCGTGCAAAGGCGTGGAGCGCGCCGAGTTGGTACAGGATGTGCGCCTGCAACTCGTCGGTGGCCATATCTATCTTCCGCCGGCCAAAGCCCATCCGGTCGGGAAAGCTGACATGTGCGCCAAGATCGACATTGTTGTCTTTGGCAAGGCGCACGGTTCGGTCCATGATAAGCGGATCGCCCGCATGATACCCACAGGCGACATTCGCGGAGCTGATTTGCGTCATCAGCGTTTCGTCATCCGCGATGGTATAGGGGCCAAAGCCTTCGCCCATGTCGGAGTTAATATCGATCTTCATCAGTCTGCCTCGATTTCGAATAGAACATCGCCGTAGCCGATCAGGGTCGATGCGGCGGGGCTGTCGGTGCGCAACGTGCCGGATGCTGTCGCCGTGAGCGGGAGGCGCGCCTCTTCGTCGGCGACGTAGCCAAGGGTTTGCCCCGCGATCACACGGGCCCCACAAGCGACCGCCTCCAGGCCATCGTCGGCCCCTGCCGGAACGAACAGTCCCATCGCCGGGCTTTTGACCTTTGCGTTAGGCGTCGGTGCGGGCGGTGTTGCGGTGGCAACTGCGGCAGGTCGGGGCGCAAGTCCGAGGCGCAGGGCCTCTTCATCCTGTTCCACGGCCAGTTCCGTCACACCATTGCGGCGCATGGCCTCGATCAGTGTCTCAAGTTCGCTGTTTGTAAACATCTCAATTCCAGCCTTCCTGAAGCGCGCGTGCCTTTTGCAGGGACCGCTTTGCGGTGGTGAGGTGCGCCGCCGTGTCACGTTCGATGTCGCGGGCTTGCGACAGGTCGATCATGTCAAACCGGAACCTGTCCCCCGGACGTGCCTGTCCGATACGCCACAGATCTTCTTCGATCACACAGGCGATTTTCGGATAGCCGCCCATGGTGGCCGCATCCGCCAGTTGGATGATCGGTTGCCCGCCGCCGGGCACCTGAATGATGCCGGGCGCGATGCCGTGCGATCTCAATTCGCCCTGCGCAACGCGCTCAAGGACCGGCCCTTCGAGGCGACATCCCTGCCGGTTGCTTTGCGGCGTGACCCTATAGGGTTCGCGGAAAAACGCCGCGAGCGAGGCCTCGCTGAACTGTCGTGTTTCAACGGAGGGCAGGACGCGCAGCCGAATGGCGTCGTCGCCCGTCTGGCGCAGCGGCGGCGGTGCAAAGCTCAACGATCCCGCCGCTTTCGGCGCGGTCCGGCATCCGACGAGACGGTCGCCCGGTTTCAGAACCCGTCCCTCATAGCCGCCAAAGGATTCACGGAACTGGGTGCTTCTGGACCCTAGCACTTCCGGCACATCGATCCCACCGGGCAGAGCGAGGTAGACGCGCGCGCCATCCGTCATGGCCCCGAGGTCAAGCACCTGGCCCGCGCGGCCCTGACCGGACCAGTTGCGCGGCAAGGGCACCCCGTCGAGTTTTGCGCCACAGGCCGCCCCCGTCAGTGCGAATTCGGTATCTTCGACGATCTTGAACCGCGCGGGCGTCAGCGGGATTTCGAGTGTTGCCGCGTTGTCGTCATTGCCCAAAAGCCAGTTTGTGATCTGATGGCCCAAAGGGTCCATCGCACCGGCACGGCCAAGCCCCTGTGCCCAGTGCCCGGCGCGGCCCAGATCCTGAACGGTGGCGAGTGGGGGGATGGAAAGCACTTCGATCATGCGATCACCTCCAGAGGGTTGAACCGGATCTGGTCCCCCGGCACCAACAGCACAGCAGGCGAGCGCATCACATCGAAGAACCGCACATCGGCCGTTCCGATCGTGTTCCAGCCGCTCGGTCCGGCAGACGCAGAGACGCCCGTCTGAAGACCGGCCACAGAGAGAGAACCGCCGGGCAAGCTTTGCAGAGGCACCTTGCGACGCGGGGTTTCAAGTTTTGGATCCAGACCGCCAAGATAGCAGTAACCCGCATGGCTCCCGACCGCGAAAACGGTGTAGGCGGGGGTCGCGTGACGCGAAACCACGTCATCGATGGACAGGCCGGTCAACTCCGCAACTTCTTGGAGATGTGGGCCACCGGCACCACCGTAAGTAATGTCGATATTGAGCACCTTGCCAGTGAGGTCTTTTTTCACGCCGCGCTGCCAGAGCGTGTCGAGACGGGCCTCCAGCGCGTCAAAGTCCTGCGGGACCGACGCAAACCGAAGCGTCAGATTGGTCATCCCCGGCACAGCTTCGCAAATGTCGTCCCAATGCGACACCTCATCGGCCATCGCCCAGATGCGGCGCTGGTGATCGAGATCGAACGGGCAGTCGGCCTGATAGGTCAATGCACGGCTTCCGATGGGGAACAGGCCGGTCTCAGACATTTTCAACCTCCCGCGCCTTGAGCCAGTGTTCGAGATGGTGGATCGACACACCACCCTCCGCGAACCCCTCTTCAACGAGCAACTCGCGGTGCAGCGGGATATTGGTTTTGATACCCTCAATCCGCATCTCGGCGAGTGCCGAACGCGCACGGGCGATGGCCTCGGTCCGGTCGGCACCAAAGGCGATCACTTTCGCGATCATCGAGTCATAGCTGGCGGAGACCTCGGCCCCTGCCGCCATGTGCGTGTCGACGCGCACGCCCGGCCCGCCGGGAATATGCAGCGCGGAGACACGGCCCGGATTGGGCGCGAAGGTCAGCGGGTCTTCGGCGTTGATCCGGCACTCGACAGCATGGCCTTCGGTCCGGACATCACGTTGCGCCATCGCGAGCTTTCCGCCACGCGCCACATCAATCTGGAGCGCCACGATATCTAGCCCCGTCACCATCTCTGTGACTGGATGTTCGACCTGAATTCGGGTGTTCATCTCGATGAAATAGAACTCACCGTCCTCATACAAAAACTCGAACGTGCCTGCCCCGACATAGCCGATCTCGACACAGGACTGTGCGCAACGGGCGCCGATCTCGGCGATCAACACGCGGTCGATGCCGGGCGCGGGGGCTTCTTCGATCAGCTTTTGGTGACGGCGCTGCATCGAGCAATCTCGATCCCCGAGCCAGAGCGCCTGTCCGTGCGAATCCGCCATCACCTGAATTTCGACATGACGCGGACGTTCGAGAAACTTTTCCATATAGATGTCGGGATTCCCAAAGAAGCGTTGCGCCTCCTGTCGGGTGAGCATGTAGGCCTGTGCCAGCTCAGCCTGCGCACGCGCGATCCGCATCCCGCGCCCGCCGCCGCCGCCCGCCGCTTTGAGAATAACGGGATAGCCGATCTCCTCAGCGATGCGCGAAATTTCCGCGACGTCATCCGGCAGCACGCTGTCGGGGCCGGGCACGCAGGGGACTCCTGCCGCGATCATCGCAGCCTTTGCCTCGACCTTATCCCCCATGCGGCGCATGACATCGGCGTTGGGACCGATGAGGGTCATGCCTGCGGCCTGCACCGCCTCGGCAAAGTCTGCGTTCTCGGACAGAAAACCATATCCCGGATGGATCAGATCGGCACCCGAAAGCTGGGCTGCGCGCACGACTGCGGGAATATTCAGATAGCTCTTGGCCGCAGGTGCCGGACCGATACAGATGGTCTCATCCGCGAGCGACAGATAGGGCGACCCGCGATCTGCTTCGGAAAAACCACAGACGACACGAAGCCCCAAACGACGGCTCGCACGGATGATCCGGAGCGCGATTTCTCCACGGTTGGCGACGAAAACAGTTTGGATGTTTGCCTCGCTCATGCCCGCACCTTCATCAAAAGGGTTCCGGCCTCAATGCTCGCGCCATCTTCGATGCAGATCGCATCGATGACCCCGTCCGTCTCTGCGGTCACGGAGGTCATCACTTTCATGGCCTCAATCAAACAAACGGTCTGGCCTGCTTTGACCTCATCCCCAACAGTTACGAATGGCGGCGTTCCGGGCTGTTGGGACAGATAAACCAAACCGGTGAGAGGGGCCTCGATGCCTTTTCCTGCACTTTCGGCGGCGGCAGCGGGCGCTGCGACGACGAGTGGCATTGCATCAAGGGCAGGTTGGGAGGCGCTTTCCGACACGGTCTCGCGTTTGATGTGCACGCTGGCGCCATCCTGGGACCAGCTGAATTCACTGAGACCATTGCTAGCCGTCCACTCCATTCGTGCGATCAGGGTTTCGGGTGTGATCGACATTTCGTCGTCGGCTCCTTCGTGAGTCTTGTCTTCAAATCATGCGTTTCAAAAAACGTAGCATCGGAAACAGGCAATGATGTCAGAGCGGTTTCACATGACCCGCCCCTACGGGCATATGGATTGTCGATTACGTCAGACGCTCACGGTCTTATCCCTGAGCGCGCAGCTCCCGTATGCTCGCATTCGATACCGGCGAACGTCCGGCAAGATCAGAGAAAAGGGGAGTTTGATGCCCAACATCATCACAAAATTCGAACGCGCAAAAACCGAGGACGTGGCTGCGTTGTCCAAATTCGGAAGCGCAACCATCCACGAGGCACAAGGCCGTTTGGGTGCGCTGAGCTCACGGATCAAGCCGATCGACCGCAACATGCGCGTCTGTGGTCCGGCTTTCACCGTCGAGAGCGCTCCGCGTGACAACATCATGCTTCAGCTCGCGATCCATTACGCACAAAAAGGCGACGTTATTGTCGTCTCCGCAGGCGAATACGAAGAGGCTGGCAGCTTCGGCGATGTTCTCGGCAACGCCTGTGTCGCCAAAGGGATCGCAGGGGTCGTTACCGACACCGGCGTGCGCGATACGCTCGCTCTTATCGAACTTGGCCTGCCGGTCTTCTCCCGGAGCGTCTGTATCAAAGGCACCGTCAAAGAGACGCTCGGCCAGATCAATAGCGACATCGTCGTTGGTGGCGAACTCATCCGTCCGGGCGACGTGATCTGTGGCGACGCTGACGGCCTCGTGATGGTGCGCAAGGAAGACGCGGCCGAGGTCGCCGTCAAATCCCAAGCCCGCGACGACATCGAGGCAAAACTGATCGCGGACTACAAGGCCGGCGGCACAGTCATCGACCTGTGCAATCTGGCTCCGGTGCTTGAGGCCAAAGGCCTGACAACAGACCTGTAAACCAAAACCGGGGGCAGGCATTGATCTGCCCCCGCGTCGCTTACGGCGTGGAGCGACGCAAGATAAGGTCGGGGCGAATGACGTGCCGCAAATGGGCGCTGTCATCCATATTGCCGGAGAGCAAATCAATGGCGAGCTCGGCGGCCCTCTGCCCGATCACCTCCGCTTTGACGTCCACGGTCGTAAGCGGCGGCTCACAAATCCGACCGATCTCATAATTCCCGAACCCTGCGATTGCGATGTCATCCGGCACGGAGACCGACCGCCGCGCGCATTGCGCGAGTGCGCCGAACGCCACGAGATCGGAGACGCACATGACCGCGTCCGTATCCGGAAACTGCTCCAGCAGGAGATCAAGCCCCGTCGCCCCTTCGGACATACCGACAGGGGCACTTCCCAAGGGCACAAGGCGGTGCGCCTCAAGGCCATGCGCTCCAAGCGCCGCAACAAACCCCGCGCGCCTCTGGGCGCCACGCGGATCGGCCAAGGTCTCACCTCCGAGAAAGGCAATCTTCCGACGCCTCGTCTTCACAAGGTGTTCTACGAGCGCCCGGACGGAATCCCCGTTGGAAAACCCGACCACATGCCCGATGGGAGCTTGGGGAAGGTCCCAAATCTCGATGATTGGTATGCCCGACTTACGCAGCAACTCGTCGGTGCGTTTTGTGTGTTGCGCGCCCGTGACAATCATCGCTTCGGGATTGCGGCGCAACAGCTGGTTGATCAGCCGCTCTTCCTCGTCGGGATCGTATTCGGTGTTGGCGAGCAGTATCTGGATGTTCTTTTTTCCAAGCTCACGGGAAATCGCCCGGACCGTCGCGGAAAAGTTGGCATTTTCCACCGACGGCACTGTCACGGCGACAAAGCCCGTGCGGCTCTGACGCAGGTTCGCCGCCGTCGCGTCAAAGACATATCCAAGCTCGTCGGCCTTGCTCAGGATCGCCGCCCGTGTCTCGGGCTTGATGCTGGCGTCACCTTTGAACGCACGTGACACGGTCATTGCCGACACCCCAACGGCCTCGGCAATATCAGTCATCTTTACTTTGGAATGTCGCGTTGGGGACTTCATGACCTCGCCTCTTTCAGTCCGCGGACGATACCGTCATACCTGACGCCGGGCAACAAACTCGGCGCGCCAGCCCAGTCTGTTGAAAATATCTTCGGCAAGCCGTTCCGCGGGCTGGTCGATGTCGACAATCATCGCCTGCTCCGACGGCACCGGAGGCTCAAGCGTTTTCAGCTGACTATCCAGCAAAGAACTCGGCATATAGTGTCCGGTTCGGCTCTCCATCCGCTCCAAAAGGACGTCGCGGTTCCCGTTCAGGAAAACAAACACCGGCTGGACCGGAAAGGCCGTGCGCCGGATAATGTCGCGGTAGCCAAACTTGAGCGCAGAACATCCGAGAACCAGACCGGAATGCGCACGACCCAGCGTCGCGCCACATTCCTCAAGCCACGGCAAGCGGTCCGCGTCCGTCAACGGGATACCCGCCCGCATCTTTTCGACATTTTCCACCGAATGAAGATCGTCGCCATCCAGATACCCTATTCGACCCATACGCGCCAGAGCCGCTCCGACCGTGGACTTGCCACAGCCGGAAACCCCCATAATGACAACGTGGCTTTGTTTAAAGCGAGACACTGATGGCTCCATCAACGAAGAGAACATGCCCGTTCACAAAACTTGAGGCATCCGAGGACAGGAATACACAGGCACCGACCAATTCTTCAACCTTTCCCCAACGGCCTGCGGGGGTCCGTTTTTCTAGCCATGCGGTGAATTCCGGATCGGTCACGAGGGCGGCATTCAACGGCGTATCGAAATACCCCGGCGCAATCGCGTTGCATTGCAACCCGTGTTTCGCCCAGTCGGTGGCCATCCCTTTGGTCAGGTTCCCGACGGCACCTTTGGTGGCTGTGTAAGGTGCAATCCCCGGACGCGCGAGCGCGGTCTGCACCGAACAGATATTCACGATCTTACCTTTGCCGCGCCCTATCATGTGGCGCGCCACGGCCTGACCGACGTGAAAAACCGAGGCGACGTTGGTCTGGAGAAGAGCCTCAAAACGGTCGGCGGGGAACTCTTCGAGAGGCGTGCGATACTGCATCCCAGCGTTGTTGATCAGAATGTCGATCGTACCGTGCTCGGCCTCGAACCCGTCAATCGCCGTCCGCACCGCCTCATGGTCGGTCACGTCAAACCCGAGGGTCGTTACCTCTGCTTCGGGGCAGACCGTTAGAACCTCGGCCTTCGCCGCATCGAGCTTTGCGGCATCGCGACCGTTGAGCACAATCGCGGCGCCTGCCTTCGCAAGACCGATGGCGAGCGCGAGGCCGATCCCTTGCGACGAGCCGGTTACAAGCGCACGACGCCCCGCCAGTCCGAATGCGGTTTCAAGGTAATTTGGTGCGGTGCCCATCAGGTCTCTCCTTTTTCATGTCGACAAGCGAGTCTTTCCCAATTATGTTATCGATAACTTTATAGCGTCAAGTGTAGAGATTCGATCTGCGCTCAAAACATCAGCCCGAGTGGAGGAATTCAGATGTCCAAACCCGCAATCATGCAGATCGGGGCATACCCCGCATGGGACCAGGACCTGCTTAACCAGGACTACGACGTCCGCAAATACTTCGAAGCCGCCGACAAGGATGCGTTTCTCGCCGAACACGGACCGCAGGTCCGCGCCATCGCGACCCGCGGCGAACTCGGAGCCAGTCGCGCAATGATCGAAGCCTGCCCGAACCTCGAAATCGTGTCCGTATATGGTGTCGGCTATGACGCCGTCGATCTGGGGGCCTGCTGCGAACACAATGTGCGCGTCACCAACACGCCGGACGTCCTCTCCGGCGACGTTGCCGATTTTGCCGTCACCATGATGCTCGCCCAAACGCGCGGCGTGGTTGCGGGCGACGCATGGGTGCGGTCCGACAACTGGGCTACGACAGGCAACCTGCCGCTCCAGCGTCGCGCTTTTGGACGCCGCGCGGGTGTTCTGGGCCTCGGTCGGATCGGGTTCGAAATCGCCAAGCGCCTTGCGGGTTTCGGCATGGACATCGCCTATAGCGACATCGCGCCAAAAGACTACGCGCAGGACTGGACCTTTGTGGCAACGCCGACCGAACTGGCCGCGCAAAGCGACTTCCTCTTCGTCGCCGCAGCCGCGTCGAGCGCGACCCGCCACATCATTGACGCTTCGGTTCTCGAAGCGCTTGGGCCGGACGGGATGCTCATCAACGTGTCCCGCGCGTCCAACGTCGACGAAGAGGCTCTGATCGACGCCCTTTCGACCGGCAAACTCGGCTCTGCGGCGCTCGACGTGTTCGAAGGAGAGCCAAGCCTCGATCCGCGCTTCTTGGATCTTTCTAACATTCTGCTGCAACCGCACCAGGCCTCCGGCACGGTCGAGACGCGCAAGGCCATGGGCGCCCTCGTGCGTGCAAACCTTGAGGCGCATTTCGCCGGCAAACCGCTTCCGACACCGGTCATCTGAGCGCATAGGATATTGATATGAAATCTATAGTTATCCATTCCGCAAAGGATCTCCGTGTCGAGGACTACGTCGAGCCACGCGAGAACACCCTCGGCAAAACCGAGGTTCGGGTGCGTATGAAGGCCGGAGGCGTCTGTGGGTCTGACTTACACTATTACAACCACGGCGGTTTTGGGACTGTGCGCCTGCGCGAGCCGATGGTGCTCGGGCACGAAGTGTCCGGGGAAGTCACCGAAACCGGCACCGATGTGACGGGCATTTCGGTCGGCGATCTGGTTGCCGTCTCTCCGTCCCGCCCCTGCGGTAACTGCGGTTATTGCCACAAGGGTCTTCCGAACCACTGTAAGAACATGCGCTTTTACGGCTCCGCGATGCCCTTCCCGCATATTCAGGGGGCGTTCCGTGAGGAGATGATTGTCGAGGTCGCACAATGCGCTGCTGCCAACGGTCTAACGGCGGGCGAAGCCGCGATGGCGGAGCCTCTTGCTGTCACGCTCCACGGTGTGCGTCGGGCCGGTGAACTGCTCGGCAAACGCGTGCTGGTGACGGGTTGCGGCCCGATTGGACTCCTGTCGATCATCTCCGCCCGCCTCGCCGGTGCCGAAGAAATCGTCGCGACCGATCTGTCCGACTTTACACTCGACATGGCGCGCAAAATCGGTGCCGATGTGACCATCAACACGGGCAGCGACAAAGACGGCCTCGCCGACTATTCGACGGGGAAAGGCTATTTCGATGCGATGTTCGAATGCACCGGCGTCGCGGCGGCCCTGAACCCTGCCCTCGACGCGATGAGACCCCGCGGCGTGGTGGTTCAACTCGGCCTCAGCGGTGAGAT
>NZ_JBLWTA010000030.1:0-24916 GCF_048270365.1 Celeribacter sp. | reverse complement strand
TGACACGATGCTCGCCATTGGCGCTTGGAACACCCAGCTCCGCGACAACGCTGACCTGATTGTTAAGGCCAAAACCGTGGCGGACATCCGCCGCGCCAAAGAGGATGGCAAAACCGCCATTGTGCTCGGGTTTCAGAACACCACCGCCTTTGAGGACCGTCTGGAAACCATCGAACTGTTCAAGGAACAGGGCGTCGGCATCGTTCAGATGACCTACAACACGCAAAACCTTGTGGGTTCCGGGTGCTATGAGAGCACCGACAGCGGGCTGTCGGATTTCGGTCATGAGGTTGTGGCGGAGATGAACCGTGTCGGTATCCTCTGTGACCTGAGCCACGTGGGGCCGAAGACCTCGGAAGAGGTGATCCGGGCGTCGCAAAAGCCTGTGGCCTATTCGCACTGCCTGCCAGCCGGGCTCAAGGCGCATCCGCGCAACAAATCCGACGAACAATTGCGGTTTATCGCGGATCATGACGGATTCGTCGGTGTGACCATGTTCCCGCCGTTTCTGGCCGCCGGCAATGGCGCGACGGTGGACGATTACGTGGCCGCGATCGACTATATCGTGAACCTCGTGGGCGAAGAACGCGTGGGCTTTGGCACCGATTTCACCATGGGCTACGGGTCGAAATTCTTTGAGTATCTGAACCGCGACAAAGGCTACGCGCGCCAGCTCACCGAAATCTGGGAGGTTGAATTCCCCGATGGCCTCGAATCCATCGCGGATTTCCCGAACCTCACGGCGGCGATGGAACGCGCGGGCTGGTCGGAGACCAAGATTCGCCGCGTGATGGGGGAGAACTGGCTCACCCTCTTGGACCGCGTTTGGTGATCTCCGGCGCCGGGGCATGACGCTTCGGCGCTTATGAGGTTTGTCGAACATCTCGACGCGGGCCATGCATCCCTGAAGCGGCCTTTGAGAAGAAGGCCGCATAAGCCTGAATGCGATGACTGTGGCTGCAACCATGTGGAGATGAAAAAGCCGGGCGCGAGGCCCGGCTTTTCTGGTTTGGGTCCGATCAGGACAGATGCCCTTCAAAGAAGCTTTGCAGCGTGTCGAAGGGAATGATGTCCACCTGATCGTAGAGATCAACGTGGTCGGCGCCGTCGATGATCATCAATTCCTTCGGCTCTGCCGCCGCCGCGTAGGCGTCTTCGCTGAAGTAACGCGAATGAGCATCGGAGCCTGCAATGATCAGCGCCGGACGGGGCGAGATTTCGTTGACGTAGGTGAGCTGCGGCATGTTCATGAAGGACATGGCCGAGGTCACGTTCCAGCCGCCGTTGGAGTTGACGGAGCGGGGGTGATAGCCGCGATCCGTTTTGTAATAGTTCCAGTACATGGTGATGACCGGATCATCGATGCCGTCCAGCGTCTCGGGCAGACCGCCAGCCAAAGCCGGGGCGCCGTCGGAGGCGGCGTCATCCCAGCGTTGCAGGCTGAGACGGGTCAAAAGTTCGCTGCGCTGTTCATCGGTCATCGCGTCGTAATAGCCACGCGCATTGACGCGGGACATGTCATACATGCTGGTGACGGCCACGGCCTTGACCCGCTTGTCCGCCGCAACGGCGTTGAGCGCAAGACCACCCCAGCCACAGACGCCGATGACGCCGATGCGCTCGCGGTCGACAGCCTCATGGAGGCCAAGGAAATCGACAGCGGCCATGAAGTCTTCGCTGTTGATGTCTGGCGAGGCCACAAAGCGCGGCTCGCCCCCGCTTTCGCCGGTGTAGGAACCGTCAAAAGCCAGCGCGATAAAGCCACGTTCGGCCATCGTCTGGGCATAAAGGCCGGAGGCCTGTTCCTTCACCGCGCCAAACGGGCCTGCGACGGCCAGCGCGGGCATGGTGCCTTCGGGACGGTCGGCGGGGATGTAGAGATCGCCCACCAATTCGATGCCGTAGCGGTTGGTGAAACGGACCTTGGAATGCTCGACGGCATCGCTCTTGGGGAAGGTTTTGTCCCATTCGCCGGTCTCCTGCGCCTGTGCGGCGGCGCCAGTGAAGGCGCCCAGACCCAATGCCGCCGCGCCGAGGCCGGTGGTCAAAAGCAGATCGCGGCGGGCGGGATCGGCCGGTGCGTTCGAAGTGATGTCGTCGGTCATATCGGTATCCTCTCTGGTTGGTTTTCAGAAAGACAGATAGGGCGTCTGTCGCATGGCATAAGTGCGTAAAATCAGATTGCAATGATGAGACAGATTCATCATTTAAGTGGGGTGGGTGGGTTCGGAACCAATCCGCGCCGCCCTCTCGCACAGCTTTGGAGGCGTAGAAAAGCATGGACCGTGATTTGCTGGGAGACCTCGCGATCCTGTTGGCCGTGGCGGAAGAGGGCAACTTTACGCGCGCCGGCCATCGCCTCGGTGTGTCCCAATCTGCTGTCAGCCACACGATCCGTCGGCTGGAGGATCGCATCGGGGTCAAATTGCTGAACCGGAACTCGCGCAGTGTGACGCTGACCGACGCCGGGGAGCGGTTGGTCGCCACGTTGCGCCCAAGTTTTCAACAGGTGAACGATCGAATCGAAGAAGTGCGCACATTGGGCGAACGTCCCTCGGGTCTGATCCGCATCACGGCCAGCAAGCCTCCGGCAGAGCGCATTCTTTGGCCGGTCGCCGCGCAACTCGTCCGGGAGTTCCCCGACATCCGGGTCGAGATCAGCACCGACGGGCGCCTCTCGGACCTCGCCGAGGACCGTTTCGATTGCGCGATCCGGCTTGGCGAACACCTCGGCCCGGACATGATCGCCGTGCCCGTTGGGCCACCGCTTGAGATGGCGGCCTTTTCCAGTCCGGAGTATTTCGAACGGCGCGGTGTGCCCCGGCATCCCGACGATCTAGCGGATCACGATTGCCTCGTTATGCGTCACAGGGTCGATGGTGCTACCTACGACTGGGAGCTGGAAAAGGACGGAGACGAGCAGACCCTGAAACTCGATGGGCCGTTTATCCTCAACGATTCCGGCATGGTCCTACAGGCCGCGCGGGAGGGGCTTGGGATCGGTTTTCTCACCTTGCCGGAGATCGAGGCAGACCTCGCGGCGGGGCGCCTCATACGCGTGCTCGCGGACTGGTGTCCGCCGTTCGACGGCTATCACCTGTGCTACTCCGGGCGGCGCAATGTCAGCTCTGCCCTGCGCCTCCTGATTGATCGCTTGCGCTATAGAGCATGAATATTGCTCATCATTGGCATGGCGGCTATGGGTCTTTTTCTGTGATGCGGGCGGGGGTATCTCCCTGATCTGGCCTCGGGATCGAGGCCGCCGTTTCCCTCCCTCGCGTCAGACCGCTGCCGCGGGCATATAGACCGTGGAGATTCCATGACATCCATTTCCTCCGCTGCCGCACCTCATGGCGGTGCGGCCAACTGGGGCGCCGTGATCGCCCTGTCGCTGGGCGCTTTCGCCCTTGTCGCCTCCGAGTTCATGCCGGTCAGCATCCTGACCCCGATCGCATCGGACCTCGGCATCACCGAAGGTCAGGCCGGGCAAGCGCTCTCGGTCTCGGGCGCCTTTGCAGTGTTCACGAGCCTGTTCCTGACCACGCTGACCCGTGGCATGGACCGCAAACATGTGCTGCTGGGCCTGGTCGCGCTGATGATGGCCTCGGGCACGCTTGCGGCACTGGCGCCAAACTTTGGCATTTTCCTTGTCGGTCGCGCTTTGATCGGCGTGGCCATCGGCGGCTTTTGGTCGATGTCCGCCGCCGTGGCGATGCGCCTTGTCCCCGAAGCGTCGGTGCCCCGCGCCCTGGCGATCTTCAACGGCGGCAACGCTTTGGCCACGGTGATCGCCGCCCCGATGGGCAGCCTTTTGGGCGGGGTGTTCGGCTGGCGCATGGCCTTTCTGTGCCTCGTGCCGGTGGCCGCTGCCGCCTTTCTCTGGCTCTGGGCCAGCCTGCCGCGCATGGCCCCCACAGCGCGTGGCAAGGGCGGCAATGTTTTCGGATTGCTGCGCAACCCTGTTGTGGCACTTGGCATGTTGGCGACGGCGCTGTTCTTTATGGGGCAGTTTACGCTGTTCACCTATCTGCGCCCGTTCTTGGAAACCGTCACCGGGGTCGCCGTCTCCAACCTGACGGCGATGTTGCTGATGCTGGGGATTGCTGGGCTTGTCGGCACCACGGTGATCGGCAAGCCTCTGGCGCGTGCCCTCTATCCGGTGCTGATCGTCTGGCCGCTGCTGCTGGCAGCGCTGGGCGTGGGGCTGATGGTCTTCGGTCACAGCATGATCGGGACCGGCGCGCTGATGATCGGCTGGGGGTTCTTCGCGACCTCCGCGCCTGTCGGCTATTGGACGTGGCTCGCGCGCACTCTGCCGGAGGACGCCGAAGCGGGCGGCGGGCTGATGGTCGCGATCATTCAACTGTCGATCACGCTGGGGGCCACGCTGGGCGGGTTCCTGTTCGATGCGGGCGGCTATGTGCCCTCCTTCGGCGCCAGTGTGGCGATCCTCGTGTTGGCAAGCGGGGCTGCGGGGCTGGCGCATGGCCGTGCGGGGCGTTTTGCGCGGGTCTAACCTGAGATGCGGAGATAAAAAGGGGGGCGGACGAGGCTGCGGTCGAGTGTTTTTGGATCGCGGCCTTCGGGGCGAATCTTTTTGAAAGGGCGCTTCCGGTCAGGGAGCGCCCTTGTTTTTAAAGTGTCGGCTTTCAGGCTTTATGGCCAAAGTGCCGTTTAAAATTTAGTCAAAATGAGTTTTTGCCCCTCTCGCGGCCTGCGTTTTTGTGGCGAAGCTTGCCGGGCCTCACCTCATCGCGCCTCTTGCATACAAGATTGAAATGCAAAGGTGGGCGACAAGATATGCCGAGAGGAATTGAGGCGACTTTGCTGGCGGCGGTTGTCGAAGGGCGGATCAAACCCGGCAGCAAACTGTCGGAAAATCAGCTTGCCGAAGCCTTTGGTGTGTCCCGGACCTTGGTGCGCGAAGCCCTCACCCGGCTTGAGGCGCGCAACATCGTTTTGGTGAAGTCGCGCAAGGGCTGGTTCGTCGTCGAACCCTCCGCCGAAGAGGCCGCAGAAGTCTACGCCACCCGCCGCATTCTCGAATACGGTTTTCTGATCAACGCGGCGCCCTTCACCGAGGCGCAAATCGCCGATCTGCAAACCCATATCAATGAAGAACGCAAAGCGGTCGGCGAAAGCGACAAGACGCGTCTCACCTATCTCATGGGCGATTTTCACGTCCGCATCGTCGAACAGTCCGGCAATGCCACGCTGGTCGAAACCATGCGCACGCTGGCGGCCAGGACCAACCTGATCTCGCTACGCTATCAGTCCGAACACAACGCTTTGGCCTCACACAAGGATCACGTTGCGATTTTCGAAGCCATCGCCCGAGGCGACATGAAGGCCGCCGCACGGCTGTCCTACGAGCATCTCGAAGATGTCGAAGCCGGGATCATGATCGACACATCGCCCAATGCGATCGACCTTCTCAAGAACACCCTCCGTCTCGATGAGGCGCCGAACGGTCGGGGTTAAACAGCGCTTCAACTTTTATCTATCAGGGGAATCAAAATGATCACGAAACGCAATTTTTTGAAAGCTGGCGCGCTTGCTGCCGCCTTCTCTCTCTCCGCCACCGCCGTCTTCGCTGACGCTTTGGCCGACATCACCGCTGCGGGCAAAATCCGTGTCGCCGTGCCACAGGACTTTCCGCCCTTCGGCTCCGTCGGCGCCGATATGAAACCGCAGGGTTACGACATCGATATGGCCAATCTGATCGGTGAAAAGCTTGGCGTTGAGGTCGAGCTGGTGCCGGTGACCTCCGCGAACCGCATTCCCTATCTGCAAACCAATAAGGTCGACATCGTCATCTCCTCCATGGGCAAAAACGCCGAGCGTGATGCCGTGATCGACTTTTCCGACGCCTATGCGCCCTTCTACAACGGTGTGTTCGCCCCCTCCGATGTGGCGATTTCCGGCGCGGAAGATCTCTCTGGCAAAATTGTCGGCGTGACCCGCGGCTCCATCGAGGATCTCGAACTGAGCGAGATTGCGCCGGAAGACGCGACGCTCAAGCGCTACGAGGACAACAACGGCACCATCTCCGCCTTCCTTTCCGGTCAGGTCGAAGCCATCGCCACCGGCAACGTCGTCGCCGCCGCGATCATCGAGCGCAACCCGCCGAAACGCCCGGAAATGAAGTTCCTCGTGAAAAACTCGCCCTGCTACATCGGCTTCAACGAAGGTGAGCCGGAATTGATGGCGAAACTCAACGAGATCATCGCCGCCGCCAAGGCCGATGGGGAATTGAACGCAATCAGCCAACAGTGGCTGGGTCTCGACCTGCCCGCCGAGCTCTGATCCGGTTCTCGCCCCGCCTCGCGCGGGGCGCGATCTTTTTCCACCATCGGGACACTTCATATGAATTACCAATTCAACTTCGAGTGGATTGGCACCTATTGGCCTGTCTTTCTGGCAGGCATATGGATGACCATCAAACTCATCGCCGTGGGTGGCGTTGTCGGCATTGCCGTGGGGACGTTTTGTGCCTGGGCAAGGTCTTTGGGTCCGAAATGGCTCGGCATCATCGTCGCCGTTTACGTCGAACTGATCCGCAACACGCCTTTCCTCATTCAGCTCTTCTTCATCTTCTTTGGCCTGCCGGCTCTGGGGCTGCGTATGACCGAAGTGCAGGCCGCCATGCTCGCCATGGTGATCAACCTCGGCGCTTATAGTGCAGAGATCATCCGCGCCGGGATCGAGGCCACGCCGAAAGGCCAGTTCGAGGCAGGCGCTTCGCTTGCCATGTCGCCGATCCAGACCTTTCGTCACATCGTTTTGGTGCCTGCACTGCAAAAAATCTGGCCTGCGCTCGCGTCTCAGGTGGTGATCGTGATGTTGGGCTCCGCCGTGGTCAGCCAGATTGCCGTCGAAGACCTGACCTTTGCCGCGAACTTTACCCAGTCACGCACCTTCCGTGCGTTTGAGGCCTATTTCGTCTCCACCGCGATCTACCTCGGCCTCGCGATCTTCCTGCGCTTTATCCTGATCCAGATCGGTCATTCGATCTTTGCCACCAAACGGAGGGCTGCACGATGAGTCAGATCGGATTTTGGGACATCGTGACGAACCTGATCTTTGCCACCGGCTGGACGGTTCTTTTGTCGATCATCTCCTTCATCGGCGGTGGCATCCTCGGGCTGATCCTGCTTTTTGCACGGATCGGCAAGCGCAGATGGCTTCAGCGCGTCGTCAAGGTCTACACCGAGGTGTTTCAGGGCACGCCTTTGCTGATGCAACTGTTTCTGGCCTTCTTCGGGCTGGGCCTCATGGGCATCAACGTCTCGCCCTTTCTCGCCGCCAGCGTGGCGCTGATCCTTTGGACCGCGGCCTTCCTCGTCGAGATTTGGCGCGGCTGTGTGACCGCCATTCCGAAAGGCCAATGGGAAGCCTCCGCCTCTCTCGGCATGACCTACATCGAGCAGATGCGCCACATCATCCTGCCGCAGGCGCTGAAACTCTCGGTCCCTCCGACGGTCGGCTTTTCGGTTCAGGTGGTCAAAGGCACCGCGCTCACCTCGATCATCGGCTTTGTCGAAGTCACCAAGGCGGGCACGGTTTTGGCCAATGCCACCTTCCAACCCTTCACCGTCTACGGCCTCGTGGCCCTGATTTATTTCGCTCTGTGTTACCCGCTGTCGCTGAGCGCACGGAAACTCGAAAGGAAACTCAATGCCGCTCATTGATATCGACGCTCTGCACAAAAGCTATGGCGAGACCGAGGTGCTCAAGGGCATCGACTTGCACATCAAAAAGGGCGAAGTCATCGCCCTGATCGGCAAATCCGGCTCCGGAAAATCGACGCTTCTGCGTTGTATCAACGGCTTGGAACAGATCAACAAAGGGGCGGTCTCTGTCGACGGGCAACAACTCGTGAACGACGAAATGCACCTGCGGAACCTGCGCCAAAAGGTCGGGATGATCTTTCAACAGTTCAACCTTTTTCCGCATAAGACCGCGGGCGAAAACGTCATGCTGGCGCAGCAGGTGGTCAAGAAAACCTCGAAATCGGACGCCGAAGTCATGGCGCGCAAAATGCTCGACCGGGTGGGGCTTGGCGACAAGTTCGACAGCTATCCCGATCAGCTTTCGGGCGGGCAACAACAACGTGTCGCCATTGCCCGCGCGCTGGCGATGGAGCCGATTGCGCTGTTGTGCGATGAGGTCACTTCCGCGCTCGACCCGGAGCTTGTGGGCGAAGTGCTGGAAGTGGTGCGCGAACTGGCCTCTGAGGGGATGACGCTGATCATGGTCACGCACGAAATGGCCTTTGCTCGCGATGTCTGTTCGCGTCTGGTCTTCATGCACCAAGGCCGCATTCACGAGATGGGCGCGCCGGAAGAGGTGTTCACCAACCCGCAAACCCCGGAACTGCGCAGCTTTATCGGGATGTCGCACTGACCCTTGCGGGGGGAGACCCGCTCGAGAAGAGGCATTCAAAATAACGGGCGTCGGTTTGAGAAAAAGCCGACGCCCGTAAGGGTTAAAAGACGAGGGTGTGCAAACTGTCGGTTTTGCGGCCATTTGCCATTTGTCATGCGCCACATGGGCCTTTTAAAAGCCCCAGATGTGCGGTGTATCAAACGCGGCTGTCGGGTCCTGTTCGACCTGCAACTGCCCCCTGACTTGTATGCCCTTGCCGGGTGCCCTAGGCCCCCGCGCATTGAGGCCTTGGGTCGGCACGATGCACAATCACTCCTTTTCGGAATTTCCTCTTAGCCTGTCTCTGGCGATGCGGGCCCAGCTGCGCAGTCTCGCCGGTCCGGAGTGCGGGGCGGCGTTTGGCAGGGACAGCAGTTTTCGCTGGAAGCCAGCGATTACGGGCGCGGCCTGCGGCTGTTGCGGCTGAGCGAGCGCGGGGCCTGGGATTTGTTCGCGCCACAGGAAAGACGCGTGGCAAAGGCGCTTTTGACCGGGGCGTCGGCGCGCGATGTGGCCCAGGATATGGGCCGATCTCTCAACACTGTGCGCAATCAAGTGGCATCCCTCTATGCTAAGCTGGGTGTAAATGACCGTTTGAGCTTCGCAAAGCGTCTCAAATAAGTCGGATAGTCCATTTGCAGCATATCCCGCCCCAATCCCTCATGGATGATCAATCTCGATAGCGCGTCTCGCAGCGATGTGAGAGGCACACGGGACCCGGGGGGGGGCTGATCTTTGATTTTGTCACGGCCATCTCTTCTCGCTCCGGGGTAAATTCATAAATTGAACAAACCGTTCTGTCTTATCTAGCCAAAAAGAAATTGCCTCCGTCAAAGTCCAGACCTGCAAAAAGATAAATCTTATCTTCTTATTTATTCAGAAAAATATTGAGTTTGACTGCCTGTATTGGGGTGTGTTCGAGCGAATTTTGAACGATTTCACGCTCTGACTTCACGAAAGTGCAAGAATATCGCAGGCAAGAATCTCGCCAAAAATGCAAGACAGATCTTTCTCTTTTTGCGCTATATGTGAGGGAGCTTTGCCGCGAAAGAGCCGTAAAACGCCTGCGACAAGATCATGACAGCGGCCTAGCATCTGTTCTGCAATCACGGCTTTTCCGCCACCGGGATCGACAAAATCCTGACGCGCGCGGGCACGGCGAAGGCGACGCTTTACCATCACTTCGCTTCGAAAGAGGAGTTGATCGCCGCCGTTCTGGAGGCCGAGGATGAAACCTGGCGCAACTGGTTCTTTGGGCGGCTCGCGGAGGTCAAAGGCCCGGCGCCGGAACGCATCCGGGCGGTGTTCGATCTGCTCGAAGAGTGGTTCTCCGATCCGGGGTTTTATGGCTGTCCCTTCATCAACGCGGTCGCCGAGTTCGACACCGGCAATGAGGCGGACAGGCGGCCGATGTGCACAAACAGCACCTCCTGACCTGGCTCAAGGCGTAGGCGATGGAGATGAAGGCCAAGGACGTGACGGAAGCCGCGCGCGCGATTGCGGTCCTGTGCGACGGCGCCATTGTGGCCGCGCAACACGGCCGCGACCCGAGCTTTGCCCGCACCGCGCGGGTGATCGCAGAGGGCTACGTCCGCCAGATCGAGGCCCGCTAAAGCGCAGCGCGGTCGACAATCGAGGTGCCATCCTCGACGCTGTCGGCGGGGTGGGGGATGACCATCTCGCCTTCTTCAAGACCTGACAAAACCTCGGCGCGGGTGTCGGATTGATGGCCGATCTCGATGGGGCGCAGCCGCGCTGTGCCTCCGTCCGCGACAAAGGTGGCCCATCCCGATCCGTCCCGGAACATGGCTGAGATTGGGATGGTCAGGGCGGCCTCATCCTCCCACTGCACGACCCTCAGAAAGACGGAATAGTGGTGGCCCAAACCGGGGCGCTCTTCTGGCGGGGTGACCAAAGAGAAGACAGCGGAGACCCGTTGCTCTTCGATCCCAAGCGAAGAGACATGCGTGTCGGCGCGCGGCGCGAGACGGATCAACCGGGCCTCAAGCGCAGGCGTGCCGCCCCAGCGTTCAACCATGGCGCGGGCGCCGATCTCAAGCCCCACGGCATCCGAGGACAGCAAATCCGCCTCGATCTCCAGATCGGCTATATCGCCGATGGACAAAAGCGGCGAGCCGACGGCGACCGCATGCTCAGAGACCTGAGTGATCGCCAGAACCTTGCCCGTCGCCGGCGCGGTGATCTCTACGCAGCAGGTTTCGCCGGCCCGCAAGGAGGCCCCCGGTTCGATCAAAGCGGCCTCTGCGCGCGCCAGTGAGGATTCGGCCATCTGGACGTTCGAGGCGGAGGCATCGCGCGCCGCGACACGCAGGGACAGGAGCTGTTGTGCATCTTCGAGTGCGGTGAGCGAGGAGACGCCGCGGGCGACCAGCGCTTTGGTGCGCTCATACTGGCTTTGGGCATAGGACAGCTCTTCGTCGGACTGCCGCAATTGCGCGCCTGCGAGATCGGCGGCGGCACGGGCCTCGCGCACGGCGGCCTCCAACTGCACACGGGTGCGCGCGTCGATGAGCGAGGGCGCGATGGGTTCGACCTTGGCCACCACTGTGACACCCGCCTCCACCGCATCGCCTTCTTCGACCGGCGAGCGTAGCGCCGTGCCTGCGATCGGCGCGGAGACCTCATAGAGGTTGCGGATCTTGGTCTTGCCGTCGGCATTGATCGTCACCTGCATCGGTCCTCGGGTCACCGGCGCCAGATCGACGGCCACGGGGTGCGGGCGAAAGGCAATGAACAGGAGCGCCACGACGAGCGCGCCAACGATCAGGGTCAAAAGCGATTTGCGGGACTTGGAGGTCATGGGTCACTCCCGGGTTTTCATCACGGAAACAAGGTCAAGGCGATCAATCCGCCGCCGCACCAAAAGCACGGAGGCCAGCGCCGTGCCCAGCACGACGACGGAGGCCGTGGCATAGGCGGCGGGCGGAAGGACCATCGGAATGGTGTAGAGATCGGAGGCAAAACTGGCGGCCATCAGATGACCGAGGCCGTAGCCAATGAGCCAGCCCAAAGGCTGCGCCAGCGCGGCGATCAGCATGATTTCCCCGACCAGAATGTAGGAGACCTCCCAATTCGAGAAGCCCAGAATGCGCAGGGAGGCCAATTCGCGAGCGCGTTCAGAGAGCTGAATGCGGGCGCTGTTATACGTCAGCCCGACGGTGATCAGGATAGCGACGACGCTGAACAACCCGTTCATGATCGAGATGTTTTCTTCGACCGTGGCATCGAAGGAGCCTTTCATATCGGTGACGCGTACGGCACCGGAGATCAGCGGCGTGTCTTTGATCGCGCGGTTGAAGGCGTCGTCTTCTCTGGGATCAAGCGTGACATTGGCGACGGAGACTTGCGGCACGCTGCGGGTCAGGTGGGACATGGCCTCTCGGGTCATGAAGGCGCCGAGGCCGAAGAACTGTTCGGTCACGCCCGCGACGCGCAACGTGTAGGTCTCGCGCCGCCCGCTCATGAATTCCACCTCGACCGGATCGCCGGGAGCAAGGCGCAAGACCTCGGCCACGCGGGTGGTGATCAAAAGGCCGGGACCGTCGACCTCGACCACGCGGCCCGCTTCGTCGATGGAACGCGCCAAAGTGGCCCCCGCGCCGCGTGTGGTGATCGAAAGCTGTTTTTCCAACGGCCCATTGCGCAGGGTCACGGGGCTGAACAATTCGCCCTCGACCTCCATCACGCCGGGCAGGGTGCGGACGTCTTCGAGCGCGGACAGGCTGCGTTCTTTTGTGAAAAGCAACACGATGTCTTCGCGGTTCGATTGATTAAAGGCGATGTCGGCGATGCTGTTGATCGAATAGGAGAAAAAGCCTACGGAGATCATGATTGCCACCGCCAAGGACAGGCCGATGGTGGAAAAGGCCGCGCGCAACGGCCAGCGAAACAGTGCGCGCCAGATCATCATCGAGGGTTGGCTGAGATGCAGCGCGGCGAGTGCCCGGTCGAACAGGCTGCGTTTGAACCGGGGCGGCGCGGGGGGCGACATGGCGACAGCGGGTGGGAGGGCGGCGGCGCCCATGGCGGAACGCAGCGCGCCCACGGCGGCGGTCAAAAGCGCGAGGAAACCCGAGATCGCATAGGCGTCATAGGAGACGTTGAAAATTAGGTAGGGGAATTTGAAATACTGCGCATATTCACCCGCCATCCAGCGCGCCGAAAGACCACCTGTGATCCAGCCGATCACCACGCCCAACACGGCGGTCAGCCCGGCCAAAAGCACATAATGCGCGGCGATGTGCAGGTCGGTGTAGCCGAGCGCCTTGAGCAATCCGATCTCGGCGCGCTCCAGCGCGATGATCCGCCCGATCACCATATTGACGAGAAAGGCAGAGATGCCAAAGAACACCGGCGGCAGGATGGTTGCCATGTTCTTGAGCTGTTTGATTTCGGTGGCGATGAACGCGTTTGAGGCCTGTTCATCGCGGCCATGCGCGCCGGTGCCGCCATAGGGTTCCAAGAGCGTGTCGAGCGCTTCGATCACCTGATCTTCCTGCGCGCCGCGCGAGAGGCTGAGCGTCACGGAATTGAAGGCGCCGGACATGTCAAAGGCAGAGGCCAGCATGGCCTGCGGCATCCAGAGAATGCCAAAGCTCTCGTCATCGGGCATCAATGTGCCGGGGCCGATGGCATAGACGAATTCGGGCGACAGCGCCGTGCCCGTGATGGTCAGGCGGCGTTTCTGACCGGACATCAGCGCCTCGAAAGTATCGCCGATCTCAAAGCCGTTGGCCTCGGCGAAGGGTTCGTTGACCATGACCTCGTCACTGGCCTGCGGATCGGGCAGGCGGCCCGCGCGCAGGAGCGGCACATTGAGCGTCGGAAACGCGCCTGTGTCAGGCAAGGAGAGCGCAAGCCCTGTCGCCGATTTCACCCGCCCCGGCAGATCGAGCATGAGATATTCCTGCACCCGCGCCTCGGCGGTCTGCACGCCGGGCAGGGCGGAGATTTCGCTCAATAGCGGACGCGGGGCCTTTTCGGTCATCGCCCAGACATCGGCAAATTCATTGCGCTCGTAAAAGGCGGCCAAGGTGTCGTCCAGCGCCCGGTACATGCCAAAGGCGGTCAACAGGATCATCACGCCACAGGCCAACACCAAAGCAATCGCCAGCGACTGGCCCCAAAGCCGTCTGAAATCGCGCAGGAGTTTTTTGTCGAGCGCATGCATAGTCACCACACGATCTCGGAGGGTGCGATGCGGGTGTCATTGGTGGCGACAGAGGCGATATTGCCGTCCTGAAACCGCACCACGCGATGCGCCATGGCCTGAATGGCGGCGTTGTGGGTGATGACGATGGCGGTGGTGCCGAGGTCTTCGTTGATCTCGCGGATCGCCTCCAAGACCTGCACGCCCGTGCTGCTGTCCAGGGCGCCGGTTGGTTCGTCGCACAACAGAACTTCGGGCCGCTTGGCGATGGCCCGCGCGATGGCGACGCGCTGTTGCTGGCCGCCGGAGAGTTCTGCTGGGAAATGGTCGATCCGGTCGCTCATGCCAACACGTGCAAGCGCCTCCTCGGCCCGCATCGGATTGGGGGCGATGTCGGTGACCATCTGGACGTTTTCGCGGGCGGTCAATGAGGGCACGAGGTTGTAGAACTGAAACACAAAGCCGACGTGATCGCGGCGAAACCGGGTGAGCGACCGGTCGGATTGCATCGTCAGGTCGAGATTGCGGAACATCACCTTGCCTGAGGTGGCATGATCCAAACCGCCCAAGATGTTCAATAGCGTGGACTTGCCTGACCCTGATGGCCCCAAGAGGACCGTCAGCTCGGAAGCGTAAAGATCGAGATCGACCCCCGCCAAAGCATGCACCTCCGCGCCGCCGGTGCGGTAGGTCTTTACCAGCTTATCGGTATGAAACACGGCCTCGGGCATTGGGCTCCTCCTGAGGGCAGTTTACACCAGCCCTGCGTGGAGACCATGCCGTGGATCAAGCTGCGCGTTATGTCGCGCCCTTTAATAGTCGCGCTCGAAAAACACGCCGAGACCGGTGTCGCCCTCGGAGGACACTGATCCTTTGACCGTCACGTTGCGCGTGGCGTCATAATTGAGGTTGATCACCGATTTGCCTGCATTGTCGATGGTGACATCGGTGTAAAGCGAATCCGAGATGTATTTGCCCAGCTTGAGCGCGCTGGTGCCTTCTTCGGAGGTCTGAAGATCGAGATCGTCCAGCCCGAAGCTGTCCCGGATCGAGCCGACAAGACCGCTGCCGCCGCCCGTCAAAGTGGCCACCGCATCTGCCATCTGCGCGGCTTGTAGCGCGGACATTTGGCTCAGATCCTTGCCGAACAGAAGCTGGGCGAGGATTTCATCGTCGGGCAATACCGGCGAGGAACTCAGAGTTAGCTCGGGCGAACTCAGCGGACCTTCGGTGATCAGCTGTACGGTCATCGTGTCGGTCTCGGTCTCGGCCACCAGTCGCAGGATCGGGTCCAATTCGCCCTGCAGCGTGATTGAGCCCTCTTCCATCGTGATCCGTTTGCCCAAAAGCGACAAACGCCCGCGGATCAAGGAAAACTGCCCGACGGGGATCACATCGGCGGTGGTGCCACGGATGCGCAGGCGCCCGCCCAATTCGGCATCAAGCCCCCGCCCGCGTACGAAAATCCGATTGGGGGCGGAAAGCGTGACATTAAGCCCGTAGGCGACGGAGGACCCGCCGCCATTTTCGCTTTGGATCAACCCTGCGCGGTCCCGCGTCTCACTCACGCCAGAGGGGGCGCCCCTGTGGGTGATGTCCGGAATGTCGCCACCGCTGCCCAGAGCGGAAGGAGAGACGGTGATGTCGGTTTCGCCCAGTGTCAGATCGCCGGTGATGGCGGCAGTGCCGGTCAGAGGGCCGGACACATTCAGATTGCCATTGATCGAAGTGCTGTAAAGCTGCGGATCGGTGAGGCCGAGGGCGTTGAGGCCGATCGACAGGTTGGCAGGGACATTGCCGCTCAGCGTCAAAGAGCCAGAGGTCGAGATCGACCCGCCGGTGTCGGCAGCTGCTTCGACATCGATCTGCGCCTGTTCGCCATTGAGCGTGACCACACCGCGATTAACGGTGAGCGCCAGCCCGGCGGAGGAGACAACGACGCGCGCACCGGGGGTGATCTGGGCCTGACCGGAGACGGACGACAGCGCCAGCGGGCCGTTCACGCCAAGATCGAAGCTGGTTGTGCCCTGCGTCAGTGCGGCGGTGGTGAAGCGGTTCGACAACCCCAGTGGCGCGGTGCCCGAAAGATCGAGATTGGCGCGGGCGAAGTCCTGCGTCAGCGTGCCGGAGAGGCTGGCGGTCGAACCGCCGGGGCCGGTCATTTCGGCGCGTGTGGTCCAGGGGCTGTCCACGCCGAGGTAAGACATTTCGGCATCGAGCGTCGCGGGGCCGTCGAGCGCCACACCGAGACGGGCGACGTTGTCCAAACGACCGGTCACGCTCAATGTACCGCTCTCGGAAGTGAGCGCGCCTTTGGCCTCCGCTGTGAGCGCCTGCGTTGTCACTGTGCCCTCGCGCAGCGTCATTCCGGTTTGGTCGCGTAGTGCAGAAAGGTGAATGTCGCTGGTCCCGCCGATCAGCGTGTCGACCTGATCAATGCCGGTGCGCAGGCCGGAACCGGTGGCGTCGGCTTCTATGTCGAAAGTGCCGTTGAGCGGCGACAGCTTGCCCTGTGCCGTGGCACTGACTGCGCCGGAGAGATCGAGGCCGGAGAGCGCCGCGAACCGTGCAAGACGCGGGGTGTCGAGCGACATGCGCCCGGTGAACTCAAACCCGGCGTCCAGCCCGTCGATACTGCCCGAGGCGGTGGCGCGGGTGGCATCGGTGCGGGCCTCAAGGCTTTGAATGGCAAAGGGTTGTCCTTCACGCCAATAGACTTGCCCGGTGAGCGCAGGTGCGGCGCCGACGGCCTCTTGCAGAGCGGGGTCTTCGGGGGCAAAGCCTTGAACTGTCAGACCAAACCGAGCTTTGATCGCGCCCAGCACAGTGCCGCTGTCGGCCCGCTGACGGGTGATCGTGCCCTGCGCCCCTAGGCGGGCGGAGCCGATGTCGAGCCCGTTCTGGGTGTAGTCCTCAAGGTCGATATTCGCCGACCAGCCTTGCCCGCGCGTCACATCGTATCTGGCGAGGATCTCGGCCTTTTGCACCATGGAGCGCGCGCTGCCGAAGGGTAAAAGCACGGGACGCTCATCGGGGCTTTCCAACGTGCCGGAGACAGCGAATGCGCTGGGCCAGCCATCCGTGCCTATGGTTGTCGATCCGACCAGAGACAGCGTGCGGGTCGAGAGCGCGAAGCGGTCCAGATCAAAACCGCCTGCGGGATAGGAGACGCCATTGGCGGTGAGCGTCGAGGAGGGGCCGAAGAATTGCGCATAGTCTGCGCTGAACAGCGGGGTCAAATCGCCCGAGAGATCGGCGGAGAAACGGCGGGGGGCGGCGGCCTCTGGCGCCTCAGGATCGACCTCGGCGTTCAGGGCGATGCGGCCCGTCAGCCGGTCTTCGCCTCGGGTGGCCAAGGCGATGTCTGCGGCGAAATTGTCGAGTGGTCCCGCGCCTTTGGCGGTGAGCGACAAGGGCGGCGATCCCGGCAGGTTCGCGAGTGTCGAGACGATGCCGCCCGCGCCTTCAGCGAGAGAAATGTCGAGATCGAGCACTTCGCTGGCGTTGTCATAAGACACGGCGACGGAAAACTGCCCTTCGGCGGCATCGAGGCGCTGAATCTCAAGCGCGGTCTCGCCCGAGCCATCGGCCAGTTTCGCAGAGCCGCTCAGTGACAGATCGACCGCCTCACCGAGTTTTAGAACCGGCGCGCCGAGGTGGACACGCTCCGCCTCAATGGCGCCGATGTCGATGGAGACGGGCAGTTCGGGCAGGGCGAAGGGCGTGGCCTCCGGGTCGGGCAGGTCGACGCCCTCGGTGGAGGTGTCGGGCAGGCGCTCGAAGATGATCTCTTCGGCGGCGATGCGGGTGACCTCGACGCGCCCGGCCAAAAGCGCCGACCGGCTCCAGTCCAATTCTGCATTCTTGAGCGTGAACCAGACGCCGGTCTCATCGGCGATGGTCAGCTCGTCCATCGTGGCGGTGGAGGACAGAAGGCCCCGGAAACCCTCAATGCGAATGTCACGCCCGGCACCCGAGAGATTGTCCTCGAGAAAGCCGACAATCATCGACCGGTCGCGGGCGGTCTCTGAGGTGTTCACAGGGGCATTCTCAGGGGCGTTTTCTGTGGCATCTTGCGCCAGAAGCGTCGCGGGGAATAACAGGGTGGAGGCGAGAAGAAGGTGTTTCATCAAAAGGCCTGCCCGATGCCGATGTAAATCTGAATTCCGTCACCGGTGTCGCCAGAAACGGGCGCGGCCAGATCGAAGCGGATCGGACCGAAGCCCGTGTTGTAACGCAGGCCAAGCCCCGCGCCCGCATGCCATTCGGCTTCTTCGCCGGGCAAGCCCGTGGTGCCGATGCCGCCCAGATCGTAAAAGCCAACGGCGGAAATATTGCCTTTGACCTTGGCGCGCAGCTCGCCGGAGAGTCCGACAAAGCTCGACCCGCCGGTCTCATTGCCACCGCCCAGATCGACATTAAGCGATTGGTAGGGCTGGCCGCGCACGGTGCCGCCACCGCCGGAGAAAAACAACATATCAGGCGGAGTTTCGGTGTAGTCTGCGCCGGAGATGGAGCCGAGTTGCAGCCGGCCCGCAAGGGTCAAGCGGTCATCATTGCCAAAGGACAGATAGCCGCGGCCATCGGCAAAGACGCGGACGCCGCTGGCGGATGAGTCCAGTCCGACAAAGGGCATGATTTCCGCTTCGAAATAGGTGCCTTTGGTCGGATTGAGCGAATTGTCCCGCGTGTCGCGCGAGCCCTCGAAGGGCAGGATGATATGAGAAAAATTGCGCGAGCCGAAGGCGTCTTCAACCTCGGAATAACGATAGCCGATGCCGCCGTAAAAGGTCGAATTCGGCGAGGTTTCGACATCGAAACCCAGCGTGAATTCACCGCTGTCGGAGAGGAAATCCGGCTCGTCGAGATGTTCGAGGGTCGCGCCCAGAACCAGTGTCGTCTTGCGCGTCACCGTGGCGGGACGGCGGTAGGTGCCGGAGACCGTGACGTCGATCCCGGTGTTGCCGCCGATGCCAGAGACCTCGCCGTCAAAGCGCAGCCGGTCGGCATTGTCGGTCAGATTGCGATGCATCCAATAGGCGCTGAGTGTGCCGCCTTCGAGCGATGAAACTTCTGCGCCAAAGCCGAGACGGCGGGTTTTTTCGTCCACCAAAGTGGCGATGATGTCGAGGCTGCCGTCATCGTTCAGCTCTTCGGCCTCACGCAGGGTGATCGAACGAAACGTGCCGGTTTTCTGAAACCGTTTGGTCACCAAATCCAATTTTTCGGGATGATAGGCGGTGCCCGTCGGCAGATTGCCGATCCGCCAAAGCCGGTCCTCGCGCACCGTTGTGTTTCCGGCGAACCGCAAGCGGCCAAATTTCACGGCAGGCCCCGGATCGATTTCGACATCGACATCGAGGGTCCGGTTCGGGTGATCGGCGGTGACCGTTTGAGCCTTGGGTTGGGCCTTGGCGTGTGAGGCTTCGCGCCAGCTTTCAATCGCGGCGTCGGTCGCTTCGCCAACGAGATAGGAATGCGCCACCTCGCCACGGCGAAAATCTTCGGGCAGTTCCGTGTCCTTGGCAAGCGGCGCGACGGTGGTTTCGCCAAAGACAAACCGGGGCCCTCGGGTCACTTCGATGACCACGGAGTTGATCTGAGACGGCAGGGAAATCAAAGACATAGAGGCGCCTTCGCGTCCGTCAACTTTGATCGAAATCTTAGGGCCGTAGTAGCCTTCGCGGTACAATGTGCCGATCAGCGCGCGGTAATCCGATTGTACGGCGGCGATGATTTCCTCGGGGGCTGTCACATCCGTATCCGCCGCCTCGACAACGGCAGAGGCGGTCCGCAGTCGCTTTGTGAGATCGTCGCCCGCGTCGGTTTCGAAACGAACGTCAAAGGCCTGAGCAGCGGTTGCGCAGAGCATGAATGCGGTGGTTAATCTTAACATCTGAAGCACATTCGGCCTTCCCAGCAGAGACGGCCCCCCGTCCAAAACACAAGATGACTATGCGGTGTTCTCGCCTGAGTTTAAAGGGGGTTTTCCTGACGCTTTCGTGTGTGGCGGCAGTTTGCCGCTTGCCCCAAAGCCAGCGCCTCCTTAAAGCCTGTGGTCATATCGCGATGAGGTTCATCAAATGAGGGAGACCGAGATCATGCAATGTGAGATTTGTGGCGCCGGGGGTTCCTTGACTGCAGTGGCGGTTCAGCCACGCAGCGAGACGATCAACCTGTGTGAGACCTGTGCGAATGGCCTCAAGGGCGAAGCTGTGCCCGAGGGGCATTGGCAGGCGCTCACGACGTCGATGTGGTCCGAAAGCGATGCGGTCAAGGTCGTGTCCCGGCGCTTGCTCAACCGGTTCAAGGATGAAGCCTGGGCGGCGGATGCGCTCGATATGCTCTATCTCGAACCTGAGGTCGAAGACTGGGCCAAGGCCGCCGGTCCCGAAGTGATCCATCGCGACAGTGTCGGCGCCGTGCTGTCCTCGGGTGATACGGTTGTGTTGATCAAGGATCTTCCGGTCAAGGGCGGCGGGTTTACCGCCAAACGTGGCACGGCGGTGCGTGGGATTTCCTTGGTGTCCGACAATGCGGGGCACATCGAGGGCCGCGTCGAAGGCCAGCGGATCGTGATCCTGACGGAATTCGTCAAAAAGCGCTGACGCTCCACACAGAAAAATTGACAGACCCGCAGCGGCGGCGTATCGGGCGCGTGATGCAGATGGATGCAGCGTGTTGCCCGCCGCGTGGCCTGTCGACAGGGTCGATCCGGCAAATGAGCGGGCCCTTTTGAAAGTTTGGGATCATGGCGGGAAGCCTGTTTTCCTCGGGCGATCTGACGGCGGACCGTCGGGCGTCCTTTGCCGAAACGCTGGCGCATTTGGGCGATGCGGCGGGGGCAATCGAAACTCTGTCGAGCGCGCTGACGCTTGCGCCGTCTTGGGCGGCGGGGTGGTTTCGGCTTGGGGAGTTCTTTGAGCTTGTGGGCGAAGTCGAGGCGGCCTGTCAGGCGTGGGACAAGGCGGTTCTGGCCGACCCGAGTGACCCTTTGGGTGCCGGGCTAAAGCGCGATCTTGCGCGTAAGGTGCCTGTTGCGGAGGCCATGCCGCCCGCTTTCGTCGAGCTGCTCTTTGACCAATATGCGCCGCGGTTCGAGGCCTCTTTGGTCAACAAACTCCGCTATCGCGGGCCTGAGATCGTGATGGAGGCTTTGCATCTGGCCGGGCGGACACAGTTCGGCGCGGTGCTTGATCTCGGCTGTGGCACCGGGTTGATGGGCGCCGTATTGCGGCCTGTCACGGCGCATCTCGTCGGCTATGACATCTCCGACGGCATGCTGGTCGAGGCGGATCGCAAGGGCATCTACGATGTGCTCGACAAACGCGACATCGCGCGGCTTGAGGTGACGGAGCAGAGGTTTGACCTGATCGTCGCGGCGGATGTGTTCATCTACCTTGGCGCTTTGGAGCGGGTGATTGGCTGGTGTGCCGGGTCTCTGGCGACGGGCGGCGTCTTGGCCTTTACCGTGGAGCTGGGCGAGCGGCCGGTGGAGCTGCGCGACAGTCGTCGGTTTGCCCATGCGCAGAGCTACGTCGAGGCGCTTTTGTCCGAGGCCGGGTTTGCCTCTGTGCAGTTGACGCCCTGTATCCTGCGCGAGGATCGCGGCACGCCGATTGACGGGCTTGCGGTCGTGGCCAGCGGGCTGGTGCCGCAGGTCGCGCGTGAGGGCGATGGCGATCTGATGGCGCTCGTTTGAGATAGCAAAAGGCCCGGACGCGACACGCCCGGGCCTCTTATGTTCCTGCGTTTGCCTAGAATTAGGCGAGAACGAGGTTCACCGCAGATTCGCGACCGTCACGGCCGGCTTCGATGTCGAAGGTGACCTTCGCGCCATCGGCCAGGCCGGTGAGGCCAGAACGTTCAACGGCAGAGATGTGCACGAACACGTCTTTGCTGCCGCCTTCCGGCTGAATGAAGCCGAAACCTTTGGTGGAATTGAACCATTTCACGGTGCCATTGGCCATCGTGTTTACTCCTGTTTGTCTTGTCGCTCGCGAGAGTGCAGCGACCCGGCGTCGTCGTAGTCGTTCGATGACTGTGGCCGGTGACGGAGAACAGAAGGGTCGAAAGAGGTAACTTAGCGAGTGGGACTATGGCAGGTTTCGGGATGCAAAGATAGGGGAATTTTGTGGGCGTGGTTAGGGGCGACAATTGAGACCGTCAAAGATGCAAGGCATCTTAGACACGCCTCACCCTTCCCCTAAGGGGCAGGCGCGGGGGGATTGTAAAACTTGGCTGAATAACGTCCAGAATGGTCTAGCTGCGCGATGAAGCTTTGAGGCAGCTTAATGGATTCGTATTGACCAGAAATCTTGGGCGCTGAACGGGTGATTTCTTGATAAGATTCTTCGTTGCAGTGAAGAAATGGCATTACGACAGCAACTCGACCAAACTGAACAAGAGCAATTTTCTGATCATTAATGAAGATAATTTTATTCCCGGGTTCGTTGCGCGGATAGACAAAGCGAATAGGGAAATCGAGTTGTTCGTTAATAATTGCCAAGCGTAGTTTTTGAATGTTTTGCGCGAAAGCATAGGTATATCCAAACGCAGCTACCATTGTGAGATAGGCGCTGCGTAGTAGAGAAAAATTCGCTCTTTTGGGATTCGATCTTTCCTCAAATGTAAATGTCATTTCGCTTCCTGCTTTCACGCCATGCATGAAGTCTGCGAATTGTTCGATTTTTGAAGGGTTGTTGGTCTTTTCAATGATATTGAAATGATACCCTCCATTTTTTACTTCAATTTGTGCGTTTAAGGTGATGTTCGCCGCACTTATTTTAACGGAGCCATACTCTCCATCACTTTTAATCAATACGCCATGTGAGCGTTTGTGTAATCTTCCTGCGCCAGCGAGATGGGCGTCGTAGGCATGACCTGCGAAGTTGTTACACTTTTTACATGTTAAGATGATTTCTTTTCCGTCTACTGATTTCGGAGGAACATGCTCTAATGTGAGTTGCGGCTCCTGCCCGTTATCATGACCAAGGGAACCTCTGTCGTGTTCGTCTAGGCACAGCGGGCATATGTATATGTCTTCATTAATTCCGAGAGCAGCTAATGCTTTTTGGCCTTCATTGAAGAGGTTCATTCTTAAAGCGTTTTTGTTGATGTTTTGGGACATAAAATACTCGCGATGTAGTCGCGTATGTTGGTCTCAGTGTAAAAAGCAGAATTGCAAGTATCTAAAACTAAAGGCGCCCGAGGGCGCCTTTGTCAATCATCCTAATCTGAAAGCTTCCGCCCTTGCTCCACGGGGCGCGAATGCGCATTTTCTTTGAAAATACGCTGCCTCGCGCTCGTGACAAAGGCTCCCGAAGGAGCCTTTGTACGTTCTTAGCGGGAAAACTTTTTGTATTTCAGGCGCTTAGGCTCCAAGGCATCCGGCCCCAGCCTTCTCTTCTTGTCTTCCTCATAATCCTCGAAGTTGCCTTCGAACCATTCCACATGCGCGTCGCCTTCAAACGCCAGAATGTGAGTACAAATCCGGTCGAGGAAGAAACGGTCGTGGGAGATGACCACGGCGCAGCCTGCGAACTCAGTGAGCGCGTCTTCGAGGGCACGAAGTGTCTCGACGTCCAAGTCGTTGGTCGGTTCGTCGAGCAGCAACACGTTGCCCCCAGACTTCAACAGTCGCGCCATGTGCACGCGGTTGCGTTCACCGCCGGACAGTACGCCGACTTTCTTTTGCTGATCGCCGCCTTTGAAGTTGAAGGCAGAACAGTAGGCCCGACCGTTCATTTCGGCGTCGCCCAGAGCGATCACTTGCTGCCCATCGGAGATGGCTTCGAACACGGTCGCGTTCGGGTCGAGATCGTCGCGGGACTGGTCGACGTAGCTGAGCTTGACCGTATCGCCATATTCGACGGTGCCGGCGTCGGGCTCCAACTGACCGGTGAGCATGCGGAAGAGCGTCGATTTACCGGCGCCGTTCGGGCCGATCACGCCAACGATGCCACCCGGTGGCAGGGAGAAATCCAAGCCTTCGATCAACTGTTTGTCGCCCATATGCTTCGACAGGCCGCCCACTTCGATGACCTTGGAGCCAAGGCGCGGACCGTTCGGGATGACGATCTGCGCGCGGCTGATTTTGTCGCGCTCGGATTGCGAGGCGAGATCGTTGTAGCGGTCGATCCGGGCCTTTTGCTTGGCCTGACGGGCTTTTTGCCCCTGCCGCATCCACTCAAGTTCGCGCTCAAGGGTCTTCTGACGGGATTTGTCTTCCTTGGCTTCCTGCTCCAGACGCTTGGCTTTCTGTTCGAGCCACGCCGAATAGTTGCCCTCGTAGGGAATGCCGGAGCCACGGTCGAGCTCGAGAATCCAGCCGGTGATGTCATCGAGGAAATAACGGTCGTGGGTGACGATCAGGATCGTGCCTTTGTACTCGATGAGGTGCTGTTGCAACCAGGCGATGGTCTCGGCGTCGAGGTGGTTGGTCGGTTCGTCGAGCAGCAGCATGTCGGGCGCTTCGAGCAGCAGTTTGCAAAGCGCGACACGGCGTTTCTCACCGCCCGAAAGCGTGGTGACATCGGCGTCATCCGGCGGGCAGCGCAGGGCCTCCATGGAGACGTCGATCTGGCTGTCGAGATCCCAGAGGTTCTGGGCGTCGATCTCGTCCTGAAGCTTCGCCATCTCGTCGGCGGTCTCGTCGGAGTAGTTCATGGCCAGCTCGTTGTAACGGTCGAGGATCGCCTTTTTGGCGGCCACCCCGAGCATCACGTTGCCGCGCACGTCCAGCGACGGATCAAGCTCCGGCTCCTGCGGCAGGTAGCCGACTTTCGCGCCCTCGGCGGCCCAGGCCTCGCCTTGGTAGTCCTTGTCCATGCCCGCCATGATGCGCATGAGGGTCGATTTACCGGTGCCGTTGACACCGACGACACCGATTTTGACGCCGGGCAGGAAGGACAGGCGGATGTTCTCGAACACCTTCTTGCCGCCGGGGTAGGTCTTGGACACGCCGTCCATGTGGTAGACGTATTGATAGGCTGCCATGTCGGGCTCCTTTGGAGGGAATGGTTTGGGCGGTGGTTTAGCGTGTGAAGAGGGGGGATGGCAATTGGAGACTCGACTATGCTGTCTCATGATAATCGCTTAATCTATTCGAAATAGCTTTTAGAATTGGGGGTCGGTTTTGGACAACCGCATTTACAGAATCCGTATTCTTCTATCGTCTCCGGGAAATTTGTCAGCCGATAGGGATGTCGTGCGCAAAGTTGTTGAGAACATTAATCTGGATTGTATAGGGCGGTTGCAAATTAGGCCACGGTAGCGCCGGTATTTTGCCGGGGCGGGCGGCGCAAAAGTCGTCCACTT
>NZ_JBLWTA010000029.1:0-26453 GCF_048270365.1 Celeribacter sp. | reverse complement strand
GAAAGACCATCAAGGTCTTACAGGTCAAATACCTCAACAATATCCTCGAGCAGGACCATCGCTTCATCAAGCGGATTACCGCCCCGATGATGGGTTTCAACGCCTTCCATCCCGCCATCGCCGGCATCGAGGCCGCGCACATGATCCGAAAGGGTCAGATCCCTGCCAACGGTCACACCGCATTCCGGCAGTTTGCTGGCCTCACAGCATAATTATGTCCAGCGAAAGCCTGCACTCAACCCCGCTGAAAATTTGCGACAGAACCCGAGGACGGGCAGCAGAGCGCAATGATCGGCTGCTCTTAGACCGGCTCGTCAACCTTCGTTGTCACGTCCTCCACCCACGCCATCAGAGCAGCGGGATCAGGCGGCAGTTGAATTGCCAGCCCTTCCGCGAAACTCTCGAAGGCCGGTCGGTTGAGCGCATTAAGGCCGACAAGAACGGGGATATCCATCGCGACCGCCTCGGCGATCACGTCGCGAAACCCTCGCCCCTCGGCCTCGTGTTTACCGAACTTGTTGACAATCAAAAGGTCCGCGCCGGCTGACAGGCCAGTCGCGACCAGTCCGACGGCCGTTTCAAGCGCGGCAGGGTCGAGGCGACACCCCCGCGCTTGCGGACCAAGATCCTGACTGATGCGCAAGACCGCGCCATCGGGCAACACCCGCACATCCATGTCGCAGGGACCTGCGTCTGGGCGCTCGCTGTTGATCTGGACGGTGCCGCAGCATCTGAGGCCCCGGGCCGCGAGATCCGCTGCCAGCCGCTCAAGCACAAAATCCGTATCGCCGCGTCCCGGCGCCATCGTGTAGGCAAGTTTCATATCCGGGCTCCTTCAGGATTGGCAGAAAGGTTGGAATTCGACCAGCGCACCGGCTGGCAGGCATTCGGTATCGGCGGGCAAAAACATCAACCCGTCCGCAAGGGAAAGTAGCCCGACACGGGCCGAATGGGTGGCATCCTCGAAATGGACGATCTCGCGGCCATGGGCATCGAACCCGGCCAGCGTGGAGGGCCGGAGTTCGCAGCGTCCGGGCTTGCGGTGGATTTCGCTTGCGGTCACGACGTGCCGCCGGGTCGGGGCACCTGTCCCCTCGCCGGTCAGGGCGCGGACAAGCGCCATTCCGAACACCTGCCAGGTGACGAAGGCAGACACCGGATTGCCGGGCAGACCAAGCCAATGCGCGTTCCCAATACGCCCGACCGACACCGGCTTGCCCGGTTTGATTGCCACGCCGCTGAAAAGGACCTCGCCCCCGAGTGCCATAAAGGCGGGCTTCACATGATCTTCTTCTCCCACCGAAATGCCACCCGTGGTGATGACTAGATCGGCCTGTGCCGCCATGTCACCCAATTGGCGGACAAGGCCCGCAAGACTGTCGGCACCATGGGCTGAGGCGACAAGTTCAACGCCAACAGGTGTGAGGCTTGCTGTCAACATCGGTGTGTTCACGTCCCAGATCTGTGCAGACTCGCGCGCGGTGCCCGTGCCGCGCAGCTCGTCGCCGGTGACCAGCAGGGCCACGCGCAGTTTGCGCTGCACCCGCAGGATGCCGGCGCCGGCGCTCGCACAGGCGGCGATGTCCCGGGGGGCGAGCCTGCGGCCCTTGTCCAGAACCATCGTGCCCTTGGCCATGTCGCTGCCCGCAAGGCGGATGTTCTGGCCCGGGACAGGACGGCGGGACAGGTGAATGACGTCCCCGTCCCGCCGGACGTCCTCCTGCATTACGACAGCGTCCGCACCACCCGGGATCGGCGCGCCCGTGAATATTCGGGCCGCCACGGCCCCCGCGACCAATGTCGTCGTCTCCTGCCCGGCGGGCACTCGCGCAACCACCCGCAGTTCCCAAGGACCGTGCCCCGTCAGGACCGATGTCGCGACCGCATAACCATCCATCGCCGCATTGTCGAAGGATGGTGCCATGGAACGGGACCTGACCGGCTGGGCGAGAATGCGGCCAGCGGCACTGTCGAGCGGGACGGCCTCAGTTCGGCCGACTGGCACTGCATGCGCTGCAATCCGAGCAAGGGCCTCGTCGATGCTGATCAGAGAATGGAGCATGTCTTGGCGGTCACAGCCGCAGCCCGGTGACGCGATGGCCTGTTGAAGTGTCATTGCGCTGCCTCCTGTGTGGAATGGATGGTCTGAAAATGCCCAGGCCCGAAGCTGCAATCGAGGTCACGCAGGTTGAGGCCGTAGATCAGGCCATGCACGCGCACGATGGTGCCGCGGGCCCACGCCCTTTGCAGGATCGGCGTTTCGCAGACGCGCCGGACGCCTTCGATCACGCTCCATTCGGTCAGTCGATCGCACCGCGCCTCAAGGCCGGACTCGCGCCCCAGATCCACCGCATCGACCGCAGATTCCAGCACCGACAGTAGATTCATGTCTGAGAAATGAACGATGTTTGCGGCGTTGCGATGGACAAAAACCTCGCCCGGATCGAGCCCCGCGACGACGTTGGCCGGAACCCGGCTGTCCGAACAACCGATCCGGAAGAACTCGGGCGCTTGGAGGGCGGTAAGGCAAGCGAAGTGGTCTGGTTCCTCGGCGTGGCGTTGTTTCGACCACGCCATGTTGTGCGTCAGAAGATCATTCAGCATTTGGGGTCTCCGGGAGATCTGGCAGCCCGCGTCGTGACCGCATGTGTTTCGACAAGGTCCGCAGATCGGCCTGGGTCAGCCTGGCGCGTGCAATCGGCATGAGGATTGCGTTTTCGGCAACCAGGTGGCGGCGCACATGCCCCGCAAACGTGGACAACACTGCGCGCTCCTCGACGGTGAGGTTGGCCCCGCTATCGAGACAACCGGCCAGCATCGCACGCACCTGAGGCAGCAGACGCATTGCCTCATCCTGATCGGTCCTGATCCGGTCGATCGTGCCCTCGATCGCATCCTCTTCCGTGCAGCGCCGAGCAAGAAGCGGGAACAGATCCTCTGCCTCGTCGCGCAGATGGACGTTCAGTTCCTCGTTCAGAAAGCGCAGCACCGCTGTGGCCGATCGGCGATCGAGGGCGTCCGCCGTGGCCAACCCGTCGATGACCGCGCAGACCTGACGTTCGCGCAGGTGGTCTTCGCTGATGAAATCCAGAGGATTTCCAAGCAGGCTCGGGCTTGTCGGTTTATCGCCGCTCCCACGCCGCGCTGGTTCTGACGGTTGCATAACGCGTCCTTTCGCGGGGTTCAGATCGGTGCGAGGCTTGAGCCGGTGATCTTTGCGCCTTGGGCCAGAGTTTCGACGAAGTCCCGTGATGCCTTCGCCCAGGCCGCCTTTTCCAGCGCTTGCGCGATCTTGGGGTGGACAGTCTCATAGGGCAGAACCTGCCCAGGTGCGGTGGCGTTCAGGCGGATGATGTGCCAGCCGTGACGTGAGAGAACGGGTGCTGCGCTGATGGTGCCCTCGGTCAGGCTGCGCAGTGCCGCCTCGAACTCGGGCACGGTGTCGCCCGGTCCAAGCTGACCCAGATGCCCGCCCGACGCCTTGGAGTCGCAATCGCTTTCGCGAGCAGCCGCCGCAAAGCCCTTAGCGTCGCCATCCAGCCGCGTCAAAAGCGCCTTGGCCCGCACCTCGGCTGCGGCGCGTTCTTCTTCGTCGCGCGGGTCGCAGGCGCACAGGATGTGCGAGACATCCCAGAGCGGTGCGGACCGATAGCGGTCTGGACCCTTCGCCCATTCGGCACGCACCGCGTCTTCCGTCACGGGCGCGATGGTCAGCGCTTCGTCCAGAAGGGCGCGGATCAGGGACTCGTCCTCGGTTTCGAAGCGTCCAGGTGCCAGCTCAATCGGGTCGGGCACCAGCCCGCGCCGCCGCGCCTCTTGTAGCAGCAGGGCGCGGATCGTGAGCGCCTGCGCCGCCTTGCGCCAGGCGATGCCTGGTTTGTCCTTGGGCGCAGTGTGGTTCTGTGCCTCGGCGGCGATGGCCGCCGAGGGAATGTTTTCGCCGTTCACGACAACATCGGGGAAAAGGGCCGTGTTCATCGTGCTCACTCCGCCGGTGTGGTGGTTTTGGGGTCAGTCTTGCCCTGCCGTGCGTCATAGGCCCGGCGACGTTCTTCTAGCGGGCGGCGACGGCGCGAGCGCACGATCTGGTATCCCGGCCGCGTCAACAAGTAGCGCAGCGGGGCAAAGAAACCCGAAATCACATGCGCCAGCCGCGTGAACGGAAAGACGAGGAAGATGGTCAGACCAAGGAAGAGGTGCATCTTGAACACCAGCGCGACATCGGCGATGTGCTCTGCCGCGCCAGACCGGAAGGTAAAAATCATCTGCGCCCAAGCCATGAACTTGGTCATTTCATGCCCGTCCAGATGGTCAACCGACACAAAGATGGTTCCCAGCCCCAGCGCAAGCTGAGCCAACAGAAGCGCCAGAATGGCGATATCCGCGAAGGTTGACGTCTTGCGAATGCGTGGGTCCATCCAGCGGCGGTGGAACAGCATCAGCCCGCCCACCATCGCCATGACACCGGCGATCCCGCCCGCAACAACAGCAAGAAGCTGTTTGGCGGCATGGCTGATCCCGAGGGTGTCAAAAACCACAATCGGAGTCAGCAAGCCAACCAGATGACCGAAAAAGATCACCAGCACGCCGATATGAAACAACACCGACCCGATTATCAACTGTCGCCGCCGCAAAAGCTGGCTCGATGAGGTTTTCCATGTGAACGGATCCCGTTCGTAACGGGCAATCGAGCCAAGCAGCAGAACCGAAAGCGCGATGTAGGGGTATATACCGAAAAGGAAATTGTGCATTGTCTTGTCCTCTATTCAGCAGCCAGGCCTGGGCCGGGTTGGGGGCCGGGGCGTTTGGGGGCATCCATCTGCGCCAGCATGTCGCGCACCTGCGGGCAGCCCGCGTTGGGATCGGGGCCGAAGGTGACTTCGGTCTCTTCCCAAACCGCGTCGAGCGCCTCAAGGTCGGTGGGGTCGTCATCCGGTTGCGCCAGCATTCCCGCCACGGCGTCAGCGTCGGATTGCGCACCGGCTAGCTGGGAAAGAGCGACGAACGCGGCGTCATACCCGCTCTCGCGCCGCACCAGACGGGTGGCAAGCGCGTCGAAGATATGGGCCGCGTCCGCCAAGGTTTCCTGCACTTCTGCGAAGGGACGCGTCGACAGGAATTCCAAGAGCACCGGCAGGTGGTCAGGCAGTTCCGTGGTGGCGGGCTCAAATCCGCCCTCCCGGTAGGTTTCGATCAGGCTGACCATTGCGCCGCCCCTGTCCCGACTTTCGCCGTGGACATGTTCGAAGAGGTTCAGCGACAAGGTGCGCGAGCGGTCGAAGATCATGACATAACTCTCCTGGACGTCGAACAGATCACCCCGCCCCAACCCATCAGTGAGCGTTTGCAGCGCCGCCCGCGTATCGGGAGCGATGCGGGGATCGGTGGCCAGAACGGCCCCGATCTCGGGCATGGCGTCTTGCAGTTCGACGCTCGGATAGCTCAGCGTCAGTGACAGCGCCTTGAGTGTACGGTCCATCATCAGAATGACTCCAGCGGAAGGGCAAAGGACTTCTTCTTGCCGCCGAACAGGCTGGTCTTGCCCGTCTCGCCGGTGGAACAACCATTGCCGTCGGTGAAGCCGCAGCCGCCACGTATGTCGGCACCGGCCTCGTTCTGTTCACGATGCGCGGTGGGGATCGCGAAACGGTCCTCGTAGTCGGCGATGGCCATGATCTTGTACATGTCCTCGATCATCCGGCCCGACATGCCGACCCGAGCGGCGATGCCCTCGTCACGCACGCCGTCCACGCTGAGCGCGCGCATGTAGAGTCGCATGGCCGACATCCGTTCCAGCGCATGAACGATGGGTTCCTCGTCGCCTGCCGTCAGCATGTTGGCCAAGTACTTGACCGGAATGCGCAAGCTGCGCACGTCGGGCATCTGGTCGCTCATCGCGATTTGTCCGGCCTGTGCAGCGTTCTGGATCGGCGACAGCGGCGGAATGTACCAGACCATCGGCAGGGTGCGGTATTCGGGGTGCAGCGGGAAGGCGACCTTCCAGTCCATCGCCATCTTCCAGATCGGGCTGACCTTGGCTGCCTCGATCCAATCCTCCGGCACACCGTCGCGGCGGGCGGCGGCGATCACCTCGGGGTCATTGGGGTCAAGGAACACGTCAAGCTGCGCGCCGTAAAGGTCGGTTTCCCGCTCGCTGCTGGCCGCCGCCTCGATCTTGTCGGCGTCATACAGGATGACGCCCAGATAGCGTATTCGCCCGACACAGGTTTCCGAACAAACCGTTGGCTGACCGCTCTCGATGCGTGGATAGCAGAAAGTGCATTTCTCGGATTTTCCGCTTTCCCAGTTGTAATACACCTTCTTGTAGGGGCAGCCGGAAATGCACATCCGCCAGCCGCGACATTTCTCCTGGTCGATCAGGACAATGCCGTCTTCCTCGCGCTTGTAGATTGCGCCCGAGGGGCAGGAGGCCGTGCAGGTCGGGTTGAGGCAATGCTCGCACAGGCGCGGCAGATACATCATGAAGGTATTTTCATACTCGCCATAGATCTGCTTCTGGATATTCTCGAAGTTGTAATCCTGCGAGCGTTTGGCGAATTCGCCGCCGAGGATTTCCTCCCAGTTCGGGCCCTTCTCGATCTTTTCCATTCGCTCGCCGGTGATCTTGGACCGGGGGCGCGCGGTGGGAAAGGCGTTCATGTCGGGCGCGGATTTCAGGTGGTCATAGTCGAAATCGAACGGCTCGTAGTAATCATCGATCTCAGGCATGTTGGGGTTGGCGAAGATATTCGCCAGGATCCGCCATTTAGAGCCTTGTTTGGGGTGCAGCTTACCCGATTTCGATCGTGTCCAGCCGCCATTCCAGCGCTTCTGGTTTTCCCAATCGGTGGGATAGCCGGTGCCGGGCTTGGTTTCCACATTGTTGAACCAAGCGTATTCCACACCCTCGCGGCTGGTCCAGACGTTCTTGCAGGTGACAGAACATGTATGGCACCCGATGCATTTGTCGAGATTCAGCACCTTGCCGATTTGCGCGCGAACTTTCATTCTGCTGCCTCCACTTTCTGGGTTGCAGGCGTATCCAGCCAATCAACCTTCTTCATTTTGCGCACGATCACGAATTCGTCGCGGTTGCTGCCCACGGTGCCGTAATAGTTGAACCCATAGGACAATTGCGCATAGCCGCCGATCATATGCGTAGGTTTCAAAACCGTGCGGGTGACCGAGTTGTGAATCCCGCCGCGATGGCCGGTTTTCTCTGATCCTGGCGTGTTCACGATCTTTTCCTGCGCGTGGTACATGAACAGTGTGCCCTGCTTGATCCGCTGGCTCACCACCACCCGCGCGGTCAGCGCGCCGTTGATGTTGTAGGCTTCTACCCAGTCGTTATCGACAAGGCCCGCCTTTTGCGCGTCGATCTCGGACATCCAGACGACCGGCCCGCCCCTGTTCAGCGTCAGCATCAAGAGGTTGTCGGTATAGGTGGAGTGAATGCCCCATTTCTGGTGGGGCGTGATGAAGTTCAGCACGACATGCGGGCTGCCCTCTGCCGCGTCGTTGTTGACGGCCTTGGTGATGGTTTTCAGGTCCACCGGCGGGCGGTAGCTGACGAAGCCCTCGCCAAAGGCGCGCATCCACAGGTGATCCTGGTAGAGTTGCTGGCGCCCCGTCAGGGTGCGCCACGGGATCAGCTCATGGACGTTGGTGTAGCCTGCGTTATAGCAGACCTCTTCGGACTCAATCCCCGACCATGTGGGGCTGGAGATGATCTTGCGCGGTTGTGCCGCGATATCGCGAAAGCGGATCTTGGTGTGATGCGCGCCCTCGGCCAGATGGGCATGGTGGCGGCCGGTGGGCTTCTCCAGCTCCTCCCACGCCTTCACGGCCACTTCGCCATTGGTTTCGGGGGCGAGCATCAGGATCATCTCGGCCGCGTCGATGGCGGTGTCGAGCTTGGCCATGCCTTTCGACACGCCCTCGTCCAGCACCACGCCGTTCAGGTCGCGCAGATGGCCGACCTCGACCTTGGTGTCCCAGTTGATCCCCTTGCCGCCATTGCCGAGTTTCTCGAGCAACGGACCGACCGAAGTAAACTTCTTGTAGAGGTTGGGATAATCCCGCTCGACCGCGATGTAGTTCGGCGCGGTCTTGCCGGGGATCAGGTCGCATTCGCCCTTCTTCCAGTCCTTCACATGGGCCTGCGCCAATTCGCCGGGAGTGTCGTGCAGCAGCGGAAGTTGGACGATGTCCGTTTCCACGCCGAGCACTTCGGGCGCGACTTCCGAGAATTTCCGGGCGATCGACTTGAAGATCTCCCAATCGGATTTGCTTTCATAGGCCGGGTCCACCGCCGCCTGAAGCGGGTGGATGAACGGGTGCATGTCGGAGGTGTTGAGGTCGTCCTTTTCATACCAGCTGGCCGTCGGCAGCACGATGTCGGAATAGACACAGGTAGTGGACATGCGGAAGTCGATGGTCACCAGCAGGTCGAGTTTGCCCTTGGGCGCCTCGTCATGCCAGACGGCCTCCTTCGGCATCACGCCGCCTTCCTCGCCCAGGTCCTTGCCCATGACGCCGTGATCGGTGCCCAGAAGGTGCTTGAGGAAGTATTCATGCCCCTTGCCGCTGGACCCCAGCAGGTTCGAGCGCCAGACGAACAGGTTGCGCGGCCAGTTCCCCGGGGCGTCCGGGTCTTCGCACGACATCTGCAGATCGCCGGATTTAAGCTGTTCGGCGACATAAGCGGGAATGTCCTTGCCGGCTTTTTTCGCCGCTTTCGACACCTCCAGCGGGTTGGTTTTGAGCTGCGGGGCGGACGGCAGCCAGCCCATGCGTTCGGCGCGGATGTTGTAGTCGATCAGGGATATGTCCCAGTCGCCTTCGGGCGCTGTCGGAGAGAGGATTTCGCCTGCGCTCAATGTCTCATAGCGCCATTGGTCAGTGTGGGCATACCAGGCCGAGGTCGCGTTCATGTGACGCGGCGGGCGGTTCCAGTCCAGCCCGAAGGCCAGTGGCTGCCAGCCGGTCTGCGGACGCAGCTTTTCCTGCCCTACATAATGCGACCAGCCGCCGCCCTCTTGGCCGATGCAACCGCACATCACCAGCATGTTGATGATGCCACGGTAAGCCATGTCCATGTGATACCAGTGATTGAGACCGGCCCCGAGGATAACCATGGATTTGCCATGGGTCTTTTCGGCATTGCCCGCAAACTCGCGCGCCACCGCGATGATCTTTTCGCGCTCCACGCCGGTGATTTTTTCGGCCCATGCCGGGGTGTAGGGGCTGTCGTCGTTGAAATCCTTGGACACCCAAGTGCCACCAAGGCCCCGGTCCAGCCCGTAGTTGGCGCAGAACAGGTCGAACACGGTGGCGACGAAGGCTTCCGACCCGTCGGCCAGTGTCACGCGGCGGGCAGGAATGTTTCGGGTCAGGACCTCGGGGTGGTCGCATTTGACGAAGTCGCCCGTCGCAGCACCGCCGAAATAGGGGAAATTGACGCCCACAACCTCATCATGGTCGCCATCCATGATCTGGCTCAGGCGCAGTTGGGCATCCGTTCCCTTGGCGCGTTGCTCAAGGTTCCACTTGCCCTCCTCGCCCCACCGGAACCCGATGGACCCATTGGGGGCAACGATCTGGCCCGAGGCCTCATCATAGGCCACAGTCTTCCAGTCGGGGTTGTTGGTCTCGCCCAACTTGCCGTCGAAATCGTCAGCACGCAGCATCCGGCCCGGGACAAGGTGGCCGTCCTTTTCGTCCAGCCGGACAAGCATGGGCATATCGGTGTATTTGCGGGCATACTCCTCGAAATACTCAGCCTGCCGGTCGAGGTGGTATTCGCGCAAGATCACGTGACCCATGGCCATCGCCAGCGCCGCATCGGTACCCGCCTGCGGGTTCAGCCAGATGTCGCCGAACTTGGCCGCCTCTGAATAATCGGGGCTGACCACGGCGGATTTCGTGCCGCGATAGCGAACCTCAGTATAGAAATGGGCATCGGGCGTGCGCGTCTGCGGCACGTTCGAGCCCCAGAGCATCAGGAAGCCCGCGTTGTACCAGTCGGCCGATTCTGGCACGTCGGTCTGCTCGCCCCAAGTCTGCGGGCTGGCGGGCGGAAGGTCGCAATACCAGTCGTAGAAGGACATGCAGGTGCCGCCCAGAAGCGAAAGGTAGCGCGAGCCTGCAGCGTAGCTGACCATCGACATGGCCGGGATCGGCGAGAATCCGAACACCCGGTCGGGGCCGTAGGTCTTTGCGGTATAGGCGTTGGCGGCGGCGACGATTTCGGTCGCCTCGTCCCAGCTTGCCCGCACGAAACCGCCCTTGCCGCGCGTCTTGGTATAGGATGCCCGCAAGACGGGATCGTTCTGGATCGCGGCCCAGGCGGCGACCGGCGTCATCGTCTCGCGCATCTTGCGCCAGGCCCGCATCAGGGCACCCCGGATCAGCGGGTTCTTCACCCGATTCGCGGAATAGAGATACCAGCTGTAGGACGCGCCGCGCGCGCAACCCCGCGGCTCATGGTTGGGCAGGCCCGCCCGCGTGCGGGGATAGTCGGTCTGCTGGGTCTCCCAGGTGACAATGCCGGACTTGACGTAGATCTTCCACGAACACGACCCGGTGCAGTTCACCCCGTGGGTCGAGCGCACGATCTTGTCGTGCCGCCAGCGGTTTCTGTAGGTGTCTTCCCAGCCGCGATCCTCGCGGGTGGTCTGACCCCAACCGTCCGAGAATTGCTCCAGTTCCTTGCTCTGGAAGAAGTTCAGTTTGTCGAGCAGATGGCTCATTGGGCTGTCCTTTCGGGTGTCTGGGCCCGGACGACGACCTGCGCCGTCCGGAAAATCGGTTGGGTCATTTTACGGGCTGGGCGGCGGAGCCCTGAGGCTCCCGTCCGTGTTCGATGTCGTGCAAAAGGCCGCCGGGGCGCGTGTAGACAACCCAGGTGATAGCAAGGCACAGGACGTAGAAGATCAGGAACAGCCACAGCGCGCCGATGGGGCTTCCTGTCATGGCGATGGACGAACCGTAAGCCTTGGGGATGAAGAACCCGCCATAAGCCCCGATCGCGCTGGTGAAGGCGACGATCCCGCCCGATTCCATCGCGATCTGGCGCGCGCGGTCGGCTCCCGTCAGCTGCGGCATCAGGCGCGGCACTTCGCGGCCCATGATCACGGGGATCATCTGGAAGGTCGAGGCGTTGCCGACCCCCGTGAAGAAGAACAGTGCCATGAAGCCGGCGAAGAAACCCGCAAAACTGCCCGCCTGAAGCGAGAGAATGACGGCCAGCACGCTGGTGATCATACCCACAAAGACCCAGAAGGTGACGCGTCCGCCGCCGAACTTATCGGAAACCCAGCCCGTGCCGGCGCGGCTCAGCGCGCCGACCAGCGGACCAAGAAAGACATATTGCAGCGCGTTTATCTCGGGAAAGGCGATCCGGCTCAGGAGCGGGAAGCCTGCCGAGTAGCCGATAAAGCTGCCGAAGGTGCCAATATAGAGGATGCACATCAGCCAGTTCTGGGTGCGCCCGAAGATCACCGATTGCTGGGCGAAGCTGGCCTTGGCATCGGCGATGTCGTTCATGCCCAGCCAGGCCGCGATGGTGGCCGCTAGGATGAACGGCACCCAGACGAAGCCCGCGTTCTGCATCCAAAGTTGCCCGCCGTCAGAGAGTTCCTGCGGCGCGCCACCCATGGCACCAAAGACGCCCACGGTGATGACCAGCGGTACCAGAAACTGCATGACGCTGACGCCCAGATTGCCGAGGCCCGCATTCAGCGCCAGTGCGTTGCCCTTTTCCGCCTTGGGGAAGAAATAGCCGATGTTGGCCATGGAAGAGGCGAAGTTGGCCCCGCCGAGGCCACAGAGCAGCGCCAGCACGAGGAAGATGAAATAGGGGGTTTCCGGGTTCTGCACGGCGTAGCCGATGCCGATGGCGGGCAAAAGCAGCGATGCGGTCGAGACTGTCGTCCAGAGCCTTCCGCCGAAGATCGGCACCATGAAGCCGTAGAAGATGCGGAGCGTGGCCCCCGACAGCGCCGGCAAGGCGGCAAGCCAGAACAGCTGTTCGGGGGCAAAGTTGAACCCGATGGCCGGCAGGCGCGCGATCACCATCGACCAGACCATCCAGACCGAAAACGCCAGTAGCAGCGCAGGAATGGAAATCCACAGGTTGCGGCGCGCGACTGCCCGGCCCTTGTCAGCCCAGAAGGTCGCATCCTCGGGACGCCAATCCTCAATCACGCGCGGCATGGCCGTGCGCTCGGGGTGATGGATATCCTGCATTTCGGGCAGTTGCGGCAGCCGGTCGAGCACCTCGCCATGGGCTGCGCGCTCCATCGCCCGGACCGACAGGTGCATCCAGGTCAGCGCGATGGCGACCAGAACGAACAGCAGCACAAAGCACGAGGTGTAAATGCCCGTCAGGTCCAGAAGCGCGCCAAAGGCGATAGGCAACACGAAACCGCCAAGGCCGCCGATCATGCCGACCAAGCCACCGACTGCGCCGACGTGGTTGGGATAGTAAACAGGGATGTGCTTGAACACTGCCGCCTTGCCCAAGCTCATGAAAAAGCCAAGCGCGAAAAGCGTGACGATGAATGGCCACAGACCCATCTGTGTGGAAAAGGCGATCGGGCCGTCCTTGCCCGCAATGATGTAATCGGTCGGCGGATAGGACAACATGAACAGGAACAGCATGCTGAACCCGAAGGTCCAGTACATAACGGACCGCGCGCCGAACTTGTCGGACAGGACCCCGCCATAGGCTCGGAACAACGAGGCCGAGAGGCTGAAAGAAGCCGCCGCCATGCCCGCGAAACGCACGTCAATGCCGTAGACGTCGATCATGTAATGCGGCAACCAGAGAGCCAGCGCGACGAAGGCACCGAAGACGAAGAAGTAGTAGAGCGAAAATCGCCAGACCTGCAGGTTCTTCAGCGGCGCGAACTGTTGCGCGAGCGACGGGGCCTTGGTGCCTGTCCTGCGGCGTTCGACAAGTCGGGGATCATCCTTGGCCAGGAAGAAGAACAGCACGCCGATGATCGCCAGCGCGCCCGCCCAGACATAGGCCACACCATGCCAGCCGTAAGCGACCATGACGAAGGGGGCAACGAACTTGGTGACGGCCGCGCCGACATTGCCCGCGCCGAAGATACCCAGCGCCGTGCCCTGACGCCCTGCGTCATACCAGCGGCTGACATAAGCCACACCAATGATGAACGATCCGCCCGCCAGCCCGATGCCGAGCGCCGCGATCAGATACATGATGTAGCTGTCGGCCAGCGTCAGCGCCCATGTGGCCAGTGCTGTCAGGATCATCTGAGCCGAGAACACCAGCCGCCCGCCGTATTTCTCGGTCCAGACGCCGAGGAACAGGCGGGTGATGGACCCGGTCAGGATCGGCGTCGCGACCAGAAGGCCGAATTGGGTGTCATTCAGACCAAGCTCGGCCTTGATGGCGACACCGATGATGGAAAAGATCGTCCAGACCGCGAAACAGGCGGTAAAGGCGATCGTGCTCAGGCTCAAGGCGCGTGTCTGATCGGCGCGCGAGGCTGTGGCTTGGGTCTGCATGGCAGGATCTCCGGCAATTTTGGTCTTTCACCCCTGCGTGGGGTTCAAAGCCAAACCTGAGGCCGGAGCGGCGCACATGACTTGATCTAGATCACGAAACCTCAAAAAGAATAACGAAATAAATGGCTTACAGAAATATGTCATCCGCTGGTCGGTGACAGATCAAGACCGCCGCGGCGAAGGTCAACTGAAAGATTGACTTTTATCAATTGATCTGATGATATTTGTTAAGCGCATGAAATCAGGGGGGATGGCATGCCCGATTCAGAATACCGGGACATTCGACAACTGAATCTCTTTTCGCAGATGGCGGATGATCATTTCACATCCCTGATGCGGGGCGCCTATGTTCAGAATTTCCCGGCCCAGATCGAATTGATCACTGAAGGAGAGCCGAGCGATTTTCTTCACATTGTCATTTCGGGTTCGGTCGATCTGTTTTCGACCTGGAATGGCCGGGATACCAGCATGGCGACGGTCCGCCCCATCTCGACCTTCATTCTCGCCGCAACCATCAAGGATGCGCCCTATCTGATGTCGGCGCGCACACTGGAAAAAAGCCGAATCGCGCTGATCCCTAGTCAGGATGTGCGCGCGATCTTCGACGCTGACAGCAACTTTGCCCGCGCCATCGTCACGGAGCTGGCACAATGCTATCGCTCCGTCATCAAGTCCCAGAAGGACCTCAAGCTCAGAACCTCGCTCGAGCGGCTCGCGAATCATCTGCTGCGCCAACAAAGACGGGCGGGCGGCGGGGCCGTGTTTGAGCTTGATTTCGAAAAGCGCCGCTTGGCCTCGGTGCTAGGCATGACCCCCGAAAACCTCAGCCGCGCTTTCAAGGGTCTGCAGCCCTATGGTGTGGCCGTGTCCGGCACCCGCATCACCATCGGCAATCAGGCGGACCTTGAGCATTTCGCAAAACCCAATCCACTGATTGATAACTTTTCAACCTGAAGGACAGACAGATGACCAAATCCATGCCTGGCGCCGCCGGAGACCTCGCCGAGGAATATCCCGATGTCTGGAAGGCCTATGCCGCCTTGGGCAAGGCGAGCGCCGACTGTGGCCCGTTGACGCCCCGGGAAAAGCGTCTCGTCAAACTTGCGCTTGCCATTGGCGCTGGATCCGAAGGCGCGGTGCACTCCCACACCCGGCGCGCCAGATCGGAGGGGATCGAACCTGCGGCGATGACGCAGGTCGCGATGCTGGCCATCGGCCCGCTTGGTCTGCCCCGTGCCGTCGCCGCGAAGACCTGGATCGAAGACATCAAGGAATAACCATCAAGGAAGCGGACTGACGCCGAAGAGAACGGGATGCACCCAAAGGAGCGTCGCGTAGAGGACAATACCGGTCACAAGCCGCGCAAGGGTGCCTCCCAACCCGCGCCAGGACAGGCGCGGCGCGCCTTCGACAGCCACACCAGGCGCTGCCACTCCGGACCCATCTCATGGCGCTTTCTGCGGTCGATCAGCCGACCGCCAAGGAACGCGAATGCGGCAAAGGTGCCGAACAAGATCAGATGCGCCAGATCCCCGTTCGGCACGACATGGGCCGCCGCCCAAAGCGCCAGAGCGGCAAGCAGCGGGTGACGTGACCACCGGACGACGCGGGGTTTTGCCGGGTCGAACAGCTCGTTGCGCGTGCCACCAAAGGAGAACGGGTTTGCGTTCGAGGCAGACAGTTCCGTCATGATCGACAATGCAAATGTTGACAGTTTCAAGGGACGCATCGATCCCGACATAATGTGCCATGTTGTTCCTCCAATCGGCATTTAGATGGAGCTATGATCGGCCATCTAGGGCCGCCCACCTACCCTATCTCTGCCGCCTCGATCTCGCGGATCCAGTCCCGGATCACTCGACGTTTTCCAAGAACCGGCACGGGCGTTTTCGCGACAGCGAACTTCTGCGCCACCTGTTTGAGACGACTGTCGCGCGTTGCATCGCCGAAGGTCTGGTCAGTGGCCAGCGCATGGCCATCGACGCCAGCCTGTTCCACTGCCCGGCAGGGCATTGCGTAGCAATGTCCCGAGAGGGGAAGCCGATGCCAACAAGCAGAACTCGACGCCGAAGGAAGAATGGGACCCCGAGCAGATCGATCCTGCTGATGCGCCCCGGGCCGTGCGCGAGTATCTCGACACGCTGGATAAGGCCGCATTTGGCGCGGCTAGTGAGGTGCAGCCCAAGTTTACCTCGCATTCTGATCCCGTCAGTCAGTGGACAGCAGCCCGCAAAGGCCCTGCTTTCTTTAGCTATTCCGACAATTATCTCATCGACACGGATCACGGTGTCATCTTGGATGTGGAACCCACCCGCTCCATCCGGCAAGCCGAGGTTGGGTCGACAAGAACCATGCTGACGCGGGTGAAAGACAAATTCGGCCTGGTCCCTGACTGGATGATCGCCGACACAGCCTATGGTTCAGGCCCAATGCTCGGCTGGCTCGTGGAACGCAAGATCGATCCTTACATCCCTGTGATCGACAAGGCCGGACGCCCCGATGGGACCTGGACACGCACAGATTTCGACTGGGATGCGCAGAACGACCAATACATCTGCCCCGAGGGGAGCGCGCTCAAGCAGTTCCGCCGGAATTATTTCGATCCGAACCGGGGTCCGACGGGCAAGGGCGCCGCGAAGTATCGTGCGCTGAAGCTGACTTGTCAGGTTTGTCCATCCAAGCCGAAGTGCTGCCCCAATGCCGACGCCAGATCGATCACGCGTGAAGAACACGAAGATGCCCGTCAAGTTGCCAGGGATCTGGCCAAAACGGATGAATACGCGATTGCGACGAAGCTTAGGAAGAAGGTCGAAATGCTCTTCGCCCACCTCAAACGTATTCTCGGCCTGAACAGGCTTCGACTACGTGGCCCATGCGGCGCAAATGACGAATTTCTCCTCGCAGCAACCGCCCAAAACCTCCGCAAACTGGCAAAGATCTTTCCTGCATCGCAGCAAACGCGCAAAGCCTGATAAGAAAGGCGCTCGCGCTGAATTTCGAGCAGCTATTTCTGCGACCGCAAACGTTAGTTTTTCCACAGAATCGGCCAGAAGCCGATCCGTATCGCCGCGCCCCTGACCTGTCACACCGGCAAGTCGCATGGCCCCCTCACTGCGTCTCGAGGCGTGGAAACAGCACGTTGTTCTCTTGCGCGATATGCGCGGCGAGATCATCGAACAGCGCCGCAGCCCTGCCATAGAGTGACCGCCAAGAGCCGCAGGCGTGGTCCGGCGACGTCAGATCGTTTGTGAGTCACCGGATCAGGGCGATGTCCTCCGAATGGTCGTCATGGTCGGCCCGCATCACCGCGATGGGATGTTCGATGTCTGGACCACCGCCCGCGTGCATGGCCGGGAACAGGATCATCTCTTCCTTGGTCATGTGATCCTCCATCTCCTGGGCCAGCGTCCGGATGGCATCAGCCAACCCTGTGGGCGCCTCGGGGTCGCCCGCATGGACGCGTTCGTCCCGTTCAGCCAGCGGCATGAGGGAGGCGAAATCTTCCCGGTGCATCTCGTGATAGCGCGTCAGGATGTGGTCGATCAGCGCGCCGGTCTCCTGCGGCACGTCGGTAACCGTTTCGGCATCAGCAAGTTCTTCCATCGCAGGCCCTTTCCCTCGCGCATCACCAAGTCCTTGCATGGGCCGCAGCGAATTGGTATTAAAAATACGCATACCAGCCTCTGAATGCGCACTTAAGTTGCTAAATCAGGGCCGCGACCTTGCGCCTCACCTCCTTCACCGATTACGGCCTCCGCGTGTTGATGCGCATGGCGGGCGAGCTTGAGCGGCCCTTCACCACTGCGGAACTCGCCGATGAGTTCCGCGTTTCACGCAACCATCTGGCCAAGGTGACCTCGGCGCTGGCCGGTGTGGGCTATCTGGAGACCCGACGAGGAGCTGGCGGAGGCGCGATGCTGGCACAGCCCGCCAGTGATATCTGGTTAGGCGATGTGGTGGCCCGTCTGGAGGGCGACCAGGCGTTGGTCGAATGCTTCGCCGCTCGCCGTAATGCCTGCACGCTCACGCCGCGCTGCCGTCTGATGGCGCGACCGGCCCACGCGGAAGCGGCGTTCATCGACGATCTGAACCGCGGCACGCTGGCCGATTGCGTCTATATCCCGGCCGAGGCGTAACACGTCCAGGCAACGGCCGGGAAAAACTTGCGGTTTACTTACTTGTAATATCCGAGTATTTTTATCAGAATAAGTATGCACGTGGTATGTGCGCCATATTCAACATCCAGAAAGTTCAATCAGGCAAGACCATGACTCGAACCGCCATCTCGACGCCTCCAGGCCCCGGACCGGTCGCCAGACATGTTTGGACCGTCTTCGGTGCCTTCTCACTCGGGGCAGGCGTGCTGGGACTCGTCCTGCCGCTCCTGCCAACGACGCCATTCGTGATCCTCGCTGCCTTCGCCTTCTCCAAAGGCTCGCCGCGCTTCGCCCGTGCGCTGCACGAGCACCGCCTGTTCGGCCCGATCATCGCAGAATGGCGTGCAAGAGGCGCGATCGCACCGCGCTACAAGGCACTCGCGATCGCCATGATGGGCGCGGCGCTGGCCACCAGCGTCGCACTTGCATTTGGCGCGGCTCTCATTGCCCTCCAGGCGCTCGCCATGACCAGTGCTGCCGCTTTCATCCTCAGCCGGCCCAACGCACCGGGTTGAGTCCCGAGCCAGACAGCACGACTTTCCGAAAAACCAGAGGCCGGGTGCGCCTGACTTGCACAGGAAAAGATGACATGACCCGCTCCTTCCATGGGGTGAACCGCGATCAATCGACATGAAGAGCCCGCGATCCTGAAACCCTGAAGCCGCCAGAACAATGCATCTTATGGGCTGCAAGTTTGATCTACTGCAAAGATCGAGCGCTTCGAATCGCTCATGATCGATGCATGGAACATACAGATTCACTCAAGGCGCTTGGCCTTTTCGACGCGCGTGTGCCCCGTTACACGTCATATCCGACCGCAGCGGTTTTTGCCCCGAACGTCGGCTCGGCTTTTCAGAAGCGGGCCCTTGAGATGTTGGACCCAGATGATCCGGTGTCGGTTTACATCCACATTCCCTTTTGTGAGCGCCTGTGCTGGTTCTGCGCCTGTCACACGCAAGGCACGCAAACCCTCGGACCGGTGGAAAGCTACATCGAGACCCTCGAAGCAGAGCTGGAGATGCTGCGCGGCACCCTGCCTGCTGGTCTGCGCATGGGACGGTTGCATTGGGGTGGCGGCACGCCCACGATCCTGCCACCACCGTTGATCCACCGACTGAGCAAGGCGATCCGCAGCGTCTTCCCCACGGCAGACGACTTTGAATTTTCCGTCGAAATCGATCCGACGATGGTCGACCGCGCCAAGATCGATGCGCTTGCGGCGGAAGGCATGACCCGTGCGTCCATTGGCATTCAGGACTTCGATCCCGAGGTGCAGCAGGCGATCGGCCGCCTGCAACCCTTCGACATCACGCGCGCCTGCGTCGAAGACCTGCGCGCCGCCGGTATCACCTCGCTGAACACCGATCTGGTCTACGGCCTGCCACACCAGACCCTTGCACGGATCGAAGATACCATCGACAAGGTGCTGACATTTGCTCCGGACCGCATCGCCTTGTTCGGGTACGCGCATGTGCCCTGGGTGTCGAAACGTCAAAAGCTGATCGACGAAAGCGCCCTGCCGGGTGATCTGGCGCGGTATACGCTTGCCACCTGCGCCGCAGAGCGGTTCGTCGAAGCCGGTCTGACCCCAATCGGCATTGATCATTTCGCGACTCCCGAGGATGATCTTGCAGTCGCCCACGAGACCGGGCGCTTGCGCCGCAACTTCCAAGGTTACACGGCGGACAGCTGCCAGACCCTGATCGGACTTGGTGCGTCCTCCATCTCGCGCTTTCCGGGCGGGTACGTCCAGAACGCCCCGGCAACAGCCGCCTACAAGCAGCGGATTGCGCAAGCGATCTTTCCTGGATCGCGTGGCTACGCGATGACCGAGGACGATCAACTTCATGCGCGCGCGATCGAGAAGTTGATGTGTGACTTCACGCTCGATCTGGAGGATCTGAGCAGCGAATATGGCCCCTGCGCCTACAGGCTCAGGCCTTGCCTGGAAGACATCGAAACCCGTTTCAAGCCTTTCGCAAGACTGGTTGGACAGCGCATCAGCATCGCGCCGGAAGGTCGATCTCTGACACGCATCATCGTCTCCACGCTTGACCAACACGTTCCAGAGGGTGTTCGCTACTCGCGGGCATCTTGAGACGCCATGACGTCTTGAATCCGCTCTCCTTGTGGCGTTGGGCTCCGAGTTTGCGTGAGCACTACCTTTGGAACGTTCCAGCGCATAGTCTGGTTTTCAAGGGAGGCATCAATGAACAAACCAAAACTCGACCATGCCGACTTGTCTCTGGCCAATCTGATGACCCATTGGCCCCGGACCATCCCCGTATTTATCCGCCACAAGATGCTGTGTGTTGGATGCCCAATAAGCCGCTTCCACACGATTGCCAACGCTTGTGCCGAGTACCATCTGAATGAGAAAGATTTTTTGGCAGAGTTGAAGCAGGCAATAGATCTTGAGTGAGCGCTTTCTGCCAGGACCGGGCACCAAAAATCCCCGAGGTGCGGATTCCTTGACAGTTTGCGTTTATTTACAGCTTCGTATCGGTCGAAACGCGCATTGGGGTCAGGATACTCTGACCTGCTTGCATGCTGCCGGCCTGCCTTCGGCGTCATAGTCGCCCTTGGCTGCGACCAACGATTGCGTTGTCGCCGACAACAGGTGAACGGCCCCCATCATCGTCCCGATCAACCGTGCGATGTGACTCCCGAAATGGGGACTTCCCGGCGGCCGATAGACCAGATTGATCCCCCATTTCGCACATGCCGACCGAAAGGCATGCGAACGGAAATCGGGACCGTTGTCGACTTGGATGCTGTGCGGTATACCCTGTGCGGACCAAGGAACATTGCACTCCAATTCCGCCAGAAGTCCCGCCTTGGGGGCCACCGCCTGTGTCAGGCAAAGCGTCACTGACAGACGCGAAGGTGCCTCGAGAGAGGTGTAATATCCGGTTACCAACCGCGTTGCGACGTCGATCGCCAGCGTGACCCAAGGCCGCCCAATTGGTTGGCGCTCAAAACTGTCGACGAGAATGATGTCCGCAGGCGTATGGTCGATTTGCACGACCTCCAGTGGCTGGTTTGCCTTGTTCTCGCCTGTGACGGCCGCAAATTTCTGGCGGGCCGCCTTTGCGCCTTCTCGTGCCTTGGCAACTTCGCGGGCATCCATTGAATCCAGCCTGCGCTGAACCGTCCGACGCGTCGGCGGTTGCAAACCCTGCTGCCAGCACGCGCTGCGGATTTCTGTCACGACGCGCAACAGGCTCGAACGCTCCCGCCGTAAGAAATAACGGCGAAGATGTTCTTCGATCGCCGCTTCTACCTTGCCGGATATCAAGGTCGTACCAGTCGGGCGACCCCGTTTTCGCGAAGCCAGTGCGCTGGTCCGCCCACCCTCCTCCGCCAACCGCTTTATCCAACACCATACCGTCGCCCTGCTGACACCGAATTCCCAAACGGCATCATTGACGCCGCTTTCCAGATTGCCAGTACCTTTGAGAAATGCCTGAACAAGCGGGCCCAGCATCGCCGCCCTGCGCGCCTCTTAAGCACCAACGGCAACTGAGTCTTCGCCATCATTTTTCATCGACATTTGCCGCATAAGCCTATGAACCCTGTCTCAAGTTTAAGGGCAAAGGATGACCGTTGATTTCATTGACTTTCTCATCTCACGATTAAGGGCTACGCGACAGCTATCATCGCAAAGTATGCGTGAATTCGCCATACTGGCTTCAACGTACCGAAATTTGAAAAGATATCATCGGCAATTCTGGGTTGTTCTTTGCTGATTTTGGCTCTTGTGCGAAGCACGAGCGGGCGGACTATGCGAGGTTCAACGCTCCTAGTTGTAGTTAGATGTCGTGCCTTCGGCTTCGAACAGAATGGTCAAAAGCAACGATGCGTCCTCAATCCCTTTCACAGAGTGCGGCTCATTGCCGTCGAGATAAACCCAATTGCCCGCTCGCAGGTCGATTGTCTCGTCAGTAAGCCCGAGCTGTGCGTGCCCCTCGATGCATTGGAGGGTAATGCGGCCGGGAACCCTGTGCGAGGGGATCTCGACACCTGCAGGCACGATGAGGCGCACCGCTTCGAAGTTCGATGTGCGGACGATGGCATGCGTTCTGGCGGCGGAGAGCTGTGGCCCGAGCGGGCGAAGATCGACGACCTCGCTTGGGGCGGCATGTTTCAGGGCCATCGCGTTCCCTCCATTGGTTGTTCCGCAGGCTCGGGCAAGTGCATGACCTGCAAACCCTCCTCGGTGACGATCGCGTCGAGGCGGATGTCGTGCGGCTGCGGGTAGATCGTCGTGAGTTGGGCTGCTTGAAGGCCGATGCCGATGACGAAGGGACTCGGAGACAGATGCGCGAGCGTGCGGTCGAAGTAGCCGCCGCCGTAGCCGAGCTGATAGCCCTCCTGGTCCCAGCCGACAAGCGGAGCAAGCATCACTTCCGGAGTCACGACCTCTGCCTGCGGCGGCGGAACCGGGATATTCCAGTCGCCCCGCACCATGTACGTCTCCGGCGTCCAGCGGCGGAAGACGAGCGGGGCCTGTTTCACCTCGACCAAGGGGAGCGCGACCCGGACGCCCGTCCCGTGCAGATCAGTCATCAGGGGGCGCAGGTCGGGCTCGCCCTTGATCGGCCAGTAGGCCGAGAAGACGCGTTCCCGCATGTCGCCGAATTGGTCCGCCAGAAGGTCGCGCAGGTGACCCGACAACGCGACCCCGACGGCGCCGCGCACCTCTACGCTCAGCGCTTGGCGCTCGGCGCGCAATCGCATCCGCTCGGCCCTGCGCCAGCGCGCGACATCGCGCGCCTGTTCCGGGTCGACGCCCAGCGGATCGAAATAATCGGGTGCGATCTCGCCCGCCATGCAGGGCGGGGAAGCGTAGCGTCCCTCGGACCCGTTATTCTCCGCCATGTCGTGCCTCCTTGTGCCCGCAACCGTCGGAGCGGAAGCGGTCCAGCAAGGCTGCCGCCTCGTCCGCCATCCGGCGCAAGCGATCACCGGCGGGAACGACGTCCGTGATCTGGCTCACGCCTTGACCGGCATAGAGCGCCATTGCCTCCAGATCTCCCGTCGTCGTGCGCAGGGGCGAGTCCGTGCTGAACCGCAGGCGGGCCACATCATCGTCCCAGGCGATGGGCTCTCGCGACAAGGCCTCGGGGTCGTGGCCCAGAAGCCGGTCGCCGAGCGCTTGCGTCACGCTGTTGGCCAGAACCCGGACAGCGGCACCGCGTGGCCAGTTCAGAACGAAAACGTCGGTGAGAACCGTGTCCGAAGCATGGGCTGCCACCAGTCGGCGCTTGTGTTCGTCATGGGCGAAGGATTCGTCGGTCGCCAGAAAGGCCGTGCCGCAATGCGCGCCCGCGGCCCCCATGGCGAGGGCGGCGACCAGGCCCCGTCCATCGACGATCCCGCCGGAGGCGACGACCGGCAACCGGGTCTCGGCCAGGATCTCGGCGGCCAGCGCGAAGGCGCCGATGCGCCCGTGAACGTGCCCACCAGCCTCGATGCCCTGCGCGATCAGCACATCCGCGCCGGCCGCCTCGGCATCGCGCGCCGCCTGCGCCGTTCCGACCTGGTGCAGTACGAGGCAGCCCGCCGCCTTCACGCGCGCCACAGCCGACGGCACCACGTCCCAGAAGAACGAGAAGGCCCTGACGCCGAGGTCGAGACAGCAGGTTATCTGGGCGTCGAGGAGGTCCGGGTCGGTGGCCGCCGGGATCACATTGACCGCGAAGGACCGGTCGGTCGCTGCCCGCAGCGCGCGCACCTCGCGCTTGATCAGCTCGGGCACCTCGCGGGCTATGCCGAGCGTCGGATAGCCGCCTGCATTGGCCACAGCCGCCGCCAATTCCCAACGCGACACGCCGCCCATGCCAGCCAGCAGGATGGGCACGCCGCAGCCCAGCAGATCGCAGAGCGGGGTGTGCAGCGAGGGATACAGGCCATCCGTCATGTCGCGTTCACCTGCGCCAGTCTCTCGCGCAGATATTCCCGCAGCACGACGGCCTGGTTGTGATCGCGGTCCTTCGCGCCGAAGAGCAGGACAACAGGGCCTTTGCGGCACCAGGCAAGGCAGCGTTCCACCGCTTCGTCGTTATGGTCCAGTTCTACTTGATAGCGGCGCCGGAACTCTTCCCACCTGTCCGCGTCGTGGCCAAACCACTTGCGCAGGTCGGTGCTCGGGGCGACCTCCTTGATCCAGTCGTCGAGGTCGAGATCGACCTTGCTGACACCGCGCGGCCAGACACGGTCGACCAGCAGCCGAGCACCTTGTGTCTTGCCGAGATCGTCATAGACCCGTGCGAGGTCAATATCCGGCGCGTTTGTCATCCTGCGGCGTCGTCCTCCATAAGGTCCAGCGCCTTGATCGAATGGGCGAAGGCTGCGCCTGCGCGCATCTCGGATGCGACCCAGATCGCCTCCATGATCTGCTCTTGCGTGGCGCCTGCGCGGCGGGCGGCTTTCACATGACCTTCGATGCACCAAGGGCATTGCGTGACATGGGCGACAGCGACAGCGATGATCTGCTTGGTGCGGGCATCAAGCGCGCCCTCGGCGAATACCGCCTTCGAGAATGCGCGGAAGGCGTCGTCGGCCTCCGGTGCAAGAGCGTGCCGTCGCTCGGCATGGGCGCGGGTTGCCTGCGGAAAATGAAGTTCAGACATGGGCAACGCTTTCAGGCTCGAACTGCGGGAAGAGCACGTTGTTTTCCAGCCGGATATGCTCGCTCAGGTCTGCGATGAACTCTGCCAGTCCCTCGTAGAGAGTTGCCCAGGGTGTGCAGGCCCCTTCGGGCAGGGTTAGGTTGTCGGTCAGGTGGCGAATCTTGGCAATTTCGCAGTCATGGTCGGCACGCATCAGAGCGGTTCGCTCGGCCAGAGGTGCGTTGGTGCCCAAGCGGATCAGCGGAAAAACCAACAGCTCCTCCTTTTTCATGTGCACCTCCATCTCGCCGTTCAGGCGGCGTAGGATGGCGGTCAGCCCTTCGGGTACGTTATGATCGGGTTCGTGCAGGTCCTCGATCATCTCGGCAAGTTTAATGAGGGTCTGCAACTGCTGCCGGTGTCGTGCGTGATACCGCGTCTCGATGTGGCGCGTCAGGTCGGCGGCGTCTTGGATTGGGGCGGCATCGGACATTCGGGCATCCTTTCTTTCATCAGCGAAGGGCAGGAATGGCGTCGGGGGCGGCCTGCGCCTCCTTGACCGCGATGTGGAGTGAGCGGGCGATGCGTTCGGCTCGCTCAATGACATGCAAGGCACCTGACGGTGTGCAGACCTCGTGGGCCGTTTCGCGGAACAGTCCCAGCCAGCGCTGGAAATGCGCCCCATCAATCGGCAGCGGCGTATGCGCCGGCACCGGGCGGCCATGGTAGCGGCCGGTCATCAGCGCAACTGAAGACCAGAAGGCGACCATGCGCTCAAGGTGCGGCCCCCAGTCGGTTATGCGCGCAGCGAAGATCGGGCCGAGCACCGCATCGCCGCGGACCTTGTCGTAGAAGGAATGGACAAGGTCCCGTAGGATCCTCTCGTCCAAGCCCGTTTCCGCCATGATGGCCGCAGTCATCTCCGGCCGGGCGGTGGCGATCTGTTCGGATGGTTCGGCGGTGGACATGACGGCCTCGCGGTTTGGATCTTGCATTTAAGCCTAGGTCTGTTAATAGGTATTGTAAATACTAATTCATCCGGGACGTTCGCGGCTATGCGCCTCACCTCCTTCACCGACTACGGCCTGCGCATGCTGATGCGCATGGCGAGCGCGCCGGATCGCGCCTTCTCGACCGCAGATCTGGCGGACGAGTTCGGGCTGTCGCGCAACCACCTTGCCAAGATCATGCAGCGCCTTGCGCGGGCCGGGCTGATCGAGACCCGCGGCGGCGCGGCGCTGGCCCGGCTGGCCTCGGACATCCGACTTGGCGCAGTGGTGCGCCTGCTGGAAGAGGGCCAGCCGCTTTTCGAATGCCTGAGCGCCACCGGCGGCGGCTGCACACTCGACGGCCGCTGCCAGCTCAAGGCGCGCATGCGCTCTGCGGAGGCCGCGTTCCTCACGATCTCGACCGCGCCACGCTCGCCGATATCGCCCTCGAGCCGATCCCGACGGGCTGACGGGCCGCGGGTCCGACAGTCGCCGTCGGCGGGCATCAGAAACAAGCAACCAAAGCACGGAAGGAACGCCCGATGACCACTTGGCTCCCCACCCTGAAGACCGCGACGCCGCAAGAGGGGTATGGCCTCGCCGTGAAAATGGCCCGCTTCGCGATCAAGATGACCCAGCCGGACGCAGAAGTTCGCGACAAGCTGCGGCCTGTCTATGCGGAGAATGCCGATGCGCTGATCGCGTCGAGCCAGGTGGTGGCCACACATTTCGCCACCGTGGCTGCGGCCAACGACTATTGGAGAGATGCGACATGACGACTGTCGAACGAAGGGCGGAAGACTTTGTCATCGAAGCATCACTGTTGGCGGATGCGTTCGGCCTTTCGCAGGAGGAGATCAAGGCGCGGATGCGCTCGGGCTTCGTCACCTCGCGCTGCGAGGCCGGGGTGGACGAGGATGCGGGGCGTTGGCGTCTGACCTTTCACCACGGCGGCCGCGCCTGCCGGTTCATCGTGGATACGGGCGGAAACATCCTGACGCGGGCGACATTTCCGGTCAGGACAGTCACGCAAAATCCGGGCGCACTCGGTGCATACATCGGACCGGGGGCAGGATCGTGATCCCCGCGACCCTTCTCGAAAGGGCCAGCCGCCGCCTCGTCACGGTCGATCGCTCGGCGCGACTGGTCGATGC